>JADLFV010000143.1 GCA_020849625.1 Phycisphaeraceae bacterium | reverse complement strand
GGCATGCTGTCCAGGAAGGCGCGCACGGCGGTGTCTTTTTCATAGACGATGAAGGCGTGGTCCCACAGGTCCACCAGGTGCGCCTTGGCCAGCGCTTTGATGTCGCCAAAGTCCATAATCATGCCGTTGTTGGATTCGCCGTCTTTCTGCACCACGTCGCCCTCGAGGGTGATGAGCAGCGTATAGCGGTGACCGTGCAGGTTGCGGCATTGGCTGTTGTGGTCGGGAATGCGATGCCCGGCATCGAACTCCATTTTTCGGGTAATTGTCAGCATGGGAGGGTCCGTTGTTTCCTTCAGGGAATCTGCAGCAGTTTGTGGGTCTGCACCGACAGGTTCCACAGGGGATGCGCTTTGCAATAGTCAATGGCCAGGCGCAGATTGGTGGCCTGTAGCGGTCCGTCCATGGCCTGTACAAAATGGTGTTCAAAATCCAGCGCAGCGTATTGGTCCAGGGACTGCCCGGACTGCGGGATGACGACCTTGATCTCGTTGCCCTGGCGCACTACCAGATCCGAGCCCATCTTGGGGCTGACGCAGACCCAGTCCACGCCAGCGGGGACCGGCAGCGTGCCATTGGTTTCAATCGCCACCGTGAAACCGGCGGCGTGCAGGGCATCGATCAGCGGGGCATCCAGTTGCAGAAGCGGTTCTCCACCGGTGCACACCACGTATTTTTGCGCGGGGTAGTCGGCAGGCCACAGCGCATCGATACGCGCGGTCAGGCTGGCAGCGTCGGCAAACTTGCCACCGCCTTCGCCGTCGGTGCCGACAAAATCGGTGTCGCAGAACTGGCACACCGCGCTGGCACGGCCCTCTTCCACTCCGCTCCAGAGGTTGCATCCGGCAAACCGGCAAAACACCGCGGGGCGCCCGGCATGGTGGCCTTCGCCTTGCAGGGTATAAAAAATTTCTTTGACGCTATAGGTCATCCTTTCTGGCCCTTGCGGTAGGTCTCATAACCAGCCTGGCGCAATTCGCATGCAGGGCACTTGCCGCAACCGTAACCCCACGTGTGACGCTGGCTGCGATCACCCAGGTAGCAGGTATGCGACTCCTCCAAAATCAGTGAGACCAAATCTTTGCCCCCCAGTTGCTCGGCCAGACGCCAGGTGGCGGCCTTGTCGATCCACATCAACGGCGTCTCGACCACCATGCGTTGATCCAGTCCGAGGCTGAGGGTGACCTGCAGCGATTTAAGCGTGTCGTCACGGCAGTCAGGGTAGCCCGAGTAGTCAGTCTCGCACATGCCTCCCACCAGCACCGTCAAGCCACGCCGGTAGGCGAGGGCTGCTGCGAAGGTCATGAACAGCAAGTTGCGACCTGGCACGAATGTGTTGGGCAGTCCCGTCTTCTCGAAATCGATGGCTTTATCCTTGGTGAGGGCCGTATCGCTGACCTGGCCCAGTAGGCCCATGTCCAGCATATGGTCTTCGCCCAGTTTCCCATTCCAGGCGGGAAAGCGTTCGCGCAGCGATTTCAGGACGGTCGTGCGGCATTGCAGTTCGACCGCATGACGCTGACCGTAGTCGAAGCCAATTGTCTCCACGCACTGGTAGCGATCGAGCGCCCAAGCCAGGCAAGTGGTCGAGTCCTGACCACCAGAGAACAATACGAGGGCAGAGGTGTGCATATCGTTAGGCCGCGCGGCGTAGTTTGCGTAATTGCCGCTTGGTCGTCGAAACCAAATGACGAGTTAAGGTATCGATGTCCTGAGGCGTGTTCTGTAGATGGTTCCAGGGGACCTCATAGTCGGCGATCGGCCAATTTCCTTGTGTCCATGCGGTGTAAGGCTTGAGCAACTCCAGGCCTTGCTCGAAATGCGCCGCAGTCCTGGCTCCATTGATTGCGTAAAGCAAATCCATCACAAAACCCATCGCGATGATTCCGGCGCCATGGCGCAGTCGCGAGTGGCGCGGCGACATACCCGACCACTCCCCACCAAATACCTTAGCAACCGCCGTAAAGAACTCATCGATAATCTTGACTGCGCGATCTTCACGGTCTTCATATGCGATCAAATCACGCACTGCGCCCTGGGCGGTTGAGTTCATCACCAGTTTTTGCATAGCGGTATCGCTAATGACGCCGCCTGGGTTGGTGTGCTGGCGGATTTGGCCGCGCAGGGCCATCGAACCGTTGAAGTTCAGGCGTTCGACCACACGCGCGGCGAAACGGCGGGCTGTGTACCGCTCTGGCAGTCCCTCGACGTTCGGCAGGAGTTCGTAAATCAGCGTCTTGGGAAGTGGCCTGGCGCTGTTAATGAACACGAACTGCTGCCGCAGTTCATCGTAGTCCTTGCAAACCAGGGCAGAGACAAACACTTGAAATCCGGGCTTCTCCAAGCCAGACAGAGCGGTTAGACGCTGCTGACCATCAACAACGAAGCCGGGAGGGCCGTTCTCGGTGTCAATCTCCACATCGACACGGCCGTCCTCATGATGCTGGAGTTTGACGTTCTCCAGGAAAGCGACGATCACTGCGTTGGGCAGAAGAGCGTCTTCGCGACTTAGATAGCTGCGGATATCTTTGATGTGCGAGGAAATCTGGTGCCGCTGGAAACCCTTTAGTTCCCCGCTGTCCTTTCGGCCCAAGCGTTCAATCTGTGCGAATTGCAGGACCTGCTTCGGTTCGGCAGCAAACATAAAAACTTCGTGGTCTGCCGCCTGATGCGCGGTAAGAGCAGGGAATCGGAAAACAGTCATGGCTGATTGGCGAGAGTGCGGTGAAGGTGGCGGTGATAGACGCCTAAGTTATGGAATCCTCGGCGCTTGTTTCGATTGCTGCCGCGGAAAATGATGACCTCGACACCGACATCACGGCAGATGGCGCAATCACAGTGCTTCCAGGGACGGTCTTGTAGCGTGCGCTCAATGCGCGCACGGGTCGTAGCCAACGCACGGTCCTGAGTCGCGACTCCGGTTGCATCGCCTCGTACAAGGAACTGCGAATAGTCCATGATTGCCTCGAGTGTCTCCTCGACCGTACGTTTTCCTTGGTCGAATTCACGCAACAAAAGCAAGGATCTCTGCTCGCGCATCTGAAGGTCCTCGGCGTGGAAAACTCCTCGCTTGACGCCTTGCATTAAGCGGGCATTGTCCATGGCCTGAGGAACCCGGATGGCTGTGTAATAGTCAAGACCCCCACGACCGTTGTCCATGTAGTAATTCGACTTTTCGTCCTTAAAAGCACGAATTAGTGGCGACGTTGAATCGAAACTTGTGATGCCATAGCCTGTGAACTCGCCAATGTGATCAGCCTTGGCGAAGCCTAGTAAATGCATTTTCGGTTCTGGACCGATCTTGTCCCGAATCGCCCGCAGCACTTGCTTTATCGCGTCTACTTTCAAGGGTACCAAGCCGCCAATGGCTAAGTACTTGTAGCCCATTTTGACCAAGGCAGCCGAGGCATCTGCCATGCTCTTAGGCGACCATCCTTGCACAGCTCCCATCGGCTCAAACAGGTCGCCCTCATTTCGCACCAAATTGCGGAACGTGCGCGCATTCTCCAGCGTGATTTCGTAGCGATAAAGGGTGTCCTTGGACTGGTCGCCGGCATCCGGGTTTTGCAGATCACAAGCGAAGATCACGTGGTCAGGTGATACCCCGTGAGTGAACTCGGCGTCCAAATAGAATTCGACCACCTCCGATGGCGAGTAAGCCGGGTCGTGGTGCTCTACGTAGGCGAAAGCACCACAGTCGCCCATTAGCATGAGGTCACGGTGCTTAGGGCCATCAAAGCGCAAAAAACGACGCGCTCCCTCGCGCAGCAACCGTTGCTCCTCGGCAGTAGAGTAACGTACCTTTGAAGAAGCCACGCCGTCGGCTTGGCGGATAGCACTCATCGACACCAACAAGCCATCGTAGGGTGCCTCATCCATGATCTCGTGCGCGTACTTGTCGTGCCAGTACCGTTCACGACCCGTTGGTGATGAGTCCGTCAAGAAGTCGTACTTTGGGTCGACGTAGTCCTGGGTATCGGAGTAAAGGAACTTCACCGTACTTCACTCCCGCCGATGTAGGCTTGCACCAGGGCAGTCTGTAGGCGCCGAATATCGCGCGGCGTGTTCTGGATTTCGTTCCAGGCTACGCCCAATCCCTCCCAGGTTCCACAAGTCCATCGGCACGCCGGGGCCACCTTTTGCAACTCGCTCTCGACTACTTTGACGTCATCGGTGGCATTTGCGCGCGAATAGATACGATCCATCAGGACGCCCATAGCTAGCAGACCGGCGGAGTGCATGAGTCGACTTTGTCGAGGGTCCTTACCCCAAGCATCGGGAAAGACTGACTTGACTGCGGACCAGAATGTCACAAGCAAGCGGTACATGTTCTCTAAATCGACGCCGTCGCGTCCTTGATGAGTTACCCGATAAGTGGCCAAGGCTCCTAAAGGGTTATTGATACTATTGCGAATCATCGCAATCACAGCGGTGTCAGTAATGATGGATTTGCCTGTAGTGGCGCCGTCGGACGGTCGCTTTATCAGTTGATGGAATGGAGATGCTGGATCACGATTGAGCAGTCCGCAGAGTTCTGATGGCACGCGCCGTATACTCAATTCACGTGGGAGAAAAACTCCGCTTGTTTCGGGAAGAAGTTCGTTTATTAGTCGTGTGGGCAGTGGCCTGGCCTTGTTGACTAAGATGAATTGTTCTCGCTGGATGTCGAGGCGGTCAGAAACAAACCCGATCACTGGAACAGCAATATCACGGTTTTCGGCTTGTGCAAGTGCAAGCGATCGCTGCTGGCCATCAACGATCCAGGCAACACGCTTTCCTTCCTCGAATAGGGGAATGGTGAGCGTACCGCTTTGCGCAATGCCCTGATCGCCTTTGGGCCGGGTCCCGCGCGAAGCCGCAAAGTGCACCTCTGGCGACAGCGCAAGGATGATAGCGTTGGGAAACAACACGGAGCCCTGATTGAGGTAGTCCACGATTCCTCTGACATGAGACCGTATCTCAGGTCGTTGGAATCCGCGCACTGCGTCGTTTTCGTCGCGGCCTATACGAGAGATGTCCGCCACCCGCACGATGTCGGCGCCGCGAATAAAAAATGCGAATACATCGAGACCCTGGCCTTGGGTGGTATGCAAGGCTCGCGCGACAATTTCGGATTTTGGCGATTTGCCACTCATTCGGGATCTCCAATGTTTGTTGTAGACGATACTTCCTTCCCGATTTCTCGCCAGAGTTGAGCGAAACGTTTTTGTTCGCAAGCGACCAATTCTTCGTCGCGAAGAGCCCGCAGTAACTGCGTGCTCCGACCTTGGCAACCGTCCCAGCGTTGACGGATCAATGCTTTCAATTGGTTGTCGTCGAGTCGTTTGCGCTGCGGAGTTTGGCGTGTCGTATACAAAGCCAGCGAATTGGTAACCAGCACACGACTGGCCTGCAAACTCTTGCCGGCACCGTTTAATTCTTCTACGAAGTGGCGCAAGGCCCGTTGAGGGAAGTCCGCTTTCGTTCCGGCGAATCCGGTGACGGATTCCAGGCGCTCGTCATAAGGCATGACGGTAGGTTGCAACGTCACGGGGATCTCGACCATGCCAGCTGGTGAAGTGAAAATGCGCACGCGGACGGCATCTTCAGGTCGAATTTCTGCCAGATCGACTGCCAACATCTTCAGGTAAGTGGCAGGTAGGGCAACCAGCACCTGTTCATCTGCTCTCGTGCGAATCAATCGACTCAGCCCTCCGCGAGATAGCAGATGCCACCATTGGGCAGGTGTTGCCTGGTGTTGTGCCAGAGCTAACGCTAATCCGCCTGAGGCTTGCACAGGAGTCAGGTCGTAAGCAGGGATCTTGGCCTCGGCCTGCACAACGCCCATGCCTGCCGACACAAAATGCAGAGAGGCGTTCAGGTGTTGCGCGACGCGACGGACTTCCGCAATCGAGCGCCCCGTGTAGAGATCTAGCGCAGTCCGTACGGCGGTACAACCCGCAACTGCGGCCTGCCACTGGGTCACGGTGTCGGACAGGGTCAGCCCTACCAAGTTGGCATCCATCACGAGCGCCGTCTTTGTGTCTCGTTTTTTAGAGGTGCAGTTTGAAACAATAACAGGCATAGAGTCCCCCTCCAGTGAGCTAGAGGGCATCTAGTCTTGCAGTAATTATAACCTAGAAAAAAATAACTTTGACTATAACCTATGATGATTTGAAGATCAGTCTGCAGTTATTTCTTTTTTTATTATAAACTATCTAAATAACTGTTTAGATAGTTTATTTCTATCACATGTTAGTTCGTCTGTCCCGATGGCGGGGGTGTTGGCGGCCCGATGACGGGCGCAATACAGTTGTTGGTGTGACGCAGTAGGTTGCCCCAGAGATCGAGGGCCTGTAATTGCGCCGCAGTGGCTTTGTGGTGTGGTCTGGTTGTCTTGCTCAGCGACAGGTGGGACCGTTTTCGAGACTCGGGTTGTACTGGGGGCGACGAGTTCATCGCGTACAGGGTGGCGGCATGCTCCGACTGACCTCGGTATGCATGCCCCTTCCGTGTGCACATTTCATTTTTCTGACGTCGGGCGGTTTTAGCAATCAACGCCAACTGACTCAGCACGTGCACCTCCTTGGGGGTGGGAGGGAGGCTGTCGCTGGTGGAATGCTCACGTTGACTGTTCCGTCCGAACACGCCAGCCATTTGCAGCGTTTGATGGACATGTGTTGTGAACGGTTGGCCGCAGCAGGCGCAGATCTTGGTGGGCATCAAATTTCTCCATACGAAAATTCGTATGGAACCCAGTGGCCAACACCTCTCAGGCGACTGGACCTGATGAATAAGCGATTCGGTGCATCCAGGCGTGCGGTGAATGGGTGTTTATTCTCCGCACTAAATGCGTAGAATGTATTGCCTATGCGGCGAATTGGGTGTGTAATCTCCGCATGAATGACGGAGAAAAACTCTACATCTGGCAGGCAGACGATTGGCCGCTGTGGCGCTACGACTTGGCAGCGCTCACCGGCCCATTGACCGATGTCAGTCTGGCCCAGGGGCTTTTGCTCGGGCGATTGGCGGATGTGGGGATGGCGCTGCGGGACCAAGCCAGCCTGGCGGCGTTGACTGAGGACGTGGTTAAGACCAGCGAGATCGAAGGCGAAGTCCTCAACGTGCAATCGGTGCGATCTTCCATCGCCCGCCGCATGGGCGTGGACATCGGCGCAGTGGCGCCTGTGGACCGGCATGTGGAGGGGGTCGTGGAGATGGTGCTGGATGCGACCACCCGTTCCACTGATCCTCTGACGGCCGAGCGCCTATTTGGCTGGCACGCCGCTTTGTTTCCCACCGGCTACTCCGGCATGACCCGGATTGAGGTGGGACAGTGGCGAGCCGATGCCGAGGGGCCCATGCAAGTGGTGTCAGGGCATGTGGGGCGGCGCAAGGTGCACTTTCAGGCCCCGCCTGCGCAGGCGCTGGCCGCCGAGATCGACCGCTTTCTGGCCTGGGCCAATGCCGAGACGGGGGAGCCTACGCTGATCAAAGCGGGTTTGGCGCATCTCTGGTTTGCGACGCTGCACCCCTTCGATGATGGAAACGGCCGCATCGCCCGCGCCGTGGGCGACCTGTTTCTGGCCCGTGCCGATGGCAGTCCTCAGCGCTTCTACAGCCTGTCGGCCCAGATCCAGCGGGAACGCAAGGACTATTACGAGGTGCTCGAGCGGACCCAGAAAGGCTCGCTCGACGTGACAGGCTGGCTGTCTTGGTTCCTGGGTACCCTGGGCCGCGCGGTAGCCAGTTCTCAGACCACCCTGGACGCGGTGTTGGTCAAGGCGCGTTTCTGGCAACGCTGGGCGGGTCAGCCGCTGAATGAACGCCAGGTGAAATTGCTCAACCGTCTGCTCGACGGTTTCGACGGCAAGTTGACCAGCAGCAAATGGGCGACGATCGCCAAATGCTCGCCCGACACGGCACTGCGCGACATCACGCAGCTGCTAGACCTTGGGGTACTCCAGAAAACACCGGGTGGGGGCCGCAGTACGGGTTACGAGCTGGCGGGGTAATTTGGCCAAATCGTTGAATCCACGCCCTCAAGGCCAAGGCGTTACTATCTGGTTCGGAAAGCGGACGCGGGTTCGGTTCCGTGTTCCACCACCAATACACCACGCCCAACCGTTCTCGGTTGGGCGTTTTCGTTGGTGGATTCCGCACACCACGCGGGATTCGGCGCCGATCTGCATGTGCCACGCCGTGGCGGCCCGCCGCACT
>JADLFV010000142.1 GCA_020849625.1 Phycisphaeraceae bacterium | reverse complement strand
GCTTGGTGAGGGTGCCCACGAGGTCAGCCGGCCGGGTGAGGGCCGGGCCGGAGGTGGAGACGAGGTGGGATTTAAGTTCATTGGCGATGATGTGGGCGAGCGTGGTTTTGCCCAGGCCGGGCGGGCCGTGCAGGAGGACGTGTTCCATAGGCTCGCCACGGGATGCAGCCGCAGTCAGGGCGATGCGGAGTTTTTTGACCAGGCGGGGCTGGCCGACGTAGTCATCAAGACGGGTCGGGCGCAGAGCGAGGTTGAGGCGGTTTTCACCTTCATCCTGGACCTGACCGGAGACGATGCGCTGTTTGGCCATGCTTAAGAGTCCCGCAAAGATTCCAGATATAGTTTCAAATGCGGCAACTCCAAGATCGCGCCCCAGATCAAATCCAGTTTGATGCCCTCGTAGTGATGAACGATGACATTGCGCAGGGAGCGGATCATCAGCCAGGGAACATCGGGGTGCCTTTGTCTGACGTGATCAGGCACATGCCGCACAGCCTCACCCAGCACATGGAAGTTCCAGAACACGGCGTCCTGGGCGAGTGGTGACGCGGCAAAAGCATCAAAATCCATGTCCCGAACGGCGGTCTCAATCCGTTCCACAGCTTCGAGCATGTGGTCCACGCGGATGTGCCAGGGATCAGGCGACACGGACTGCCTCCCCGTAGATACGCTCGCGCAGCTCGGGATAGACACAATCGCGCATCACTAGATCGATCTCGCAGCCGAAGAGCTCTTCGAGAAAGGCATGCACCCGCGCCACGTCGAACAGCGACAGCTTTTTCAGGTCGGAGCGAAAGGTGACCAGGAAGTCGATGTCGCTGGCAGTTTTGCCCTCATCTCGCACTATGGAGCCGAATAATTCGAGCTGCTCCACGCCCAGGGCCTTTAGCTGGTCCTTGACGGAGGTGATTTTGTCGGCGACCTGTTGGCGAGTGACCATGACACAACTCCTGGGGTATTGTAACGCCTGCCGACCAGGACGTTGCGAGAACCCGGTATGGCTCAAGAGGTCGTTTCGACCTTGATAACGTTCCCATGCTGGTCGAAGGTGATCTGCAACACATCGCGCTTGGCGGATCCGGAAATGACGTAACGGCCAACGGGGTCCATTTCGATGGAGCCGATGGAATAATACATCCTGTCGGCACTGAACTGTGGCACCGCACCGGGTAGCGCCTCGACCTGCTGGTGGTTGAGACCGGCCAGACGGGTTTGTTGTAACGAATAAACGGTGTGGCGTGCGGGTGGCTGACCCAGCAGCCATTCCAGGAGCTTGTGACGATCATCCTCGGGCGTCTTCAACCACTGCGCGGAGAACTGCTGGAGTGTGGAAAAGTGACGGGAATGGTAGTGGTGATAGCTGATGAAAGCGATACAAAACATGACAATCATGGCCGCGATGCCACCGATCCAGAATAGTGGCCGGCGCGAGCGAGTCGGGCGCAGAGCGAGGATGAGGCGGTTTTCACCTTCATCCTGGACCTGACCGGAGACGATGCGCTGTTTGGCCATGGGGGGATTTTAACCGAGTTGGGAAATTGGGTTCGGACAGGATGAAAGGCATTTGAACCGCAAGACGCGGATGACGCAGAGGAGACAAACTGATGGACAACAAATGAAGAGAACGCGGATGGGATTTGCGTGTTGTTTATCCGCGTTTATCCGCGGTTTCTGTTTATGTCTTTCTCCGCGCCCTCCGCACTCTGCGCCCTCTGCGGCAGGTATTTCATCGATAGCCAACGCGAGGGCGCGGCGGCTATACAAAGGAGCCTTGGCGGTCGAGCGTGGGTACAATCCGGCCCGCATCAGCCTGTGTGAAAGGCCCATATGAAACCGATCAAACCGCGAAGAGCATTGCTGGCGAAGGGGACCATCGCGGCGATTGTGGCGGTGACGATCGTGCTGCTGCGGATGCAGGGGCGGGTGTGGTTTTGTGCCTGCCAGCACATCATGGTCTGGTCGGGCGATGTATGGAGCGAGCATAATTCGCAGCACCTGGTCGATCCGTACAGCTTCACGCATCTGGCTCATGGCTTGATTTTCGCGCTGGTGTTTCTGGCTTTGCCATGGACGCGGAAATGGAAGCTTTCGTGGCGTCTGGTGGCGGGGGTGAGCATCGAAGCGCTGTGGGAAGTGGTCGAGAACTCGTCGTTCATCATCGACCGCTACCGCGAAACGACCATGGCCCTGGGATACAGCGGCGACTCGGTGACCAACTCGCTGGGTGATGTCGTCTGCTTCATCGCAGGCTTCGTGCTGGCTAGCCGGGTCAGGTGGTACTGGTCGGTGGGTTTGTTCGTGGTGATGGAGCTCGTGTTGCTGGCCACGATCCGGGACAATCTGACGCTCAACGTGTTGATGCTGCTCTGGCCGGTGGAGGTGGTCAAGCAGTGGCAGATGGGCGGCGGGTGAAGCCGGAACAAGGCAACCGCGGATGAACGCGGATAGACGCGGATTCGTGGCAAAGGTTTAGCCACGGATAGACACGGATGGGGCTTGCGCGATTGATGGCTTGTCATCCGTGAACATCCGTGTTCATCCGTGGCTAAGTTTTGATCCTTGATCCTCAGCGGCTGCGGGCTCCTGTTCATCGGCGTCCTGCTGCTGATCCAGCCAGGCGAGACCCGTCCGGATCATGCCGAAGACATCGCCGCGCCAGCCGTGGCCGCCTTCGTAGCGTACCAGTTCGACGGCTGCCTTGTTGCGGCGCAGGGCTTCGTCCGCCCACTGGGCGAAGCGGTACGGCGTCACGCGATCTTCAGGTGATTGCAGCAGGTAGAACGGCCGGCCCTCAGCGTTTTTCAGCGGCGGCAAATGATCGGGCTTGAAAACCGACATGGCGATGAACGAGCCGGTGACGGGTGTCTTTTCGCGCAGGGCGGCGGCATAGGCGGCCGGTCCACCCGATGACCAGGACAACGTGAAGATGCGGTCGCGATCCACCGCCAGTTCGACGGCCAGGTGCTCGATCACGGCATCGATGAACTGCTCGGTGGTGAACTCAGCCTTCTCGTGCCGGGCGCTGATGGCGGTGGGCCAGACCACCTGCTGCTTGTCGTGCCACTTGACGGCAATCAGTTGCACGGTCAGGCAGTCGGGCGGTGCGGCATGTTTGTGAATGCGTTGGATGAAGGGCTGGAAGTCTTCGCCGCCGTCGCCGCCGGGCAGCACCAGCAGCAGACCATAGCCATCCTCCGGCGGTTTCTTCTCCGCATCGTGGCCGATGAGCGTGAACAGCATGCGCGGCTGATCCGGCACTTGCATCCGCTCAGCGGGGACGTCGGCGATGTCGTCTTGGGCAAATACCATGGCAGCGTTCGCGGTCGGCAGCAGGCACATCCACAGGCACAGGATTCGTGACATGAGCTTCTCCAGGCTGAAAAACGCGGGGTGTTTGAATCAGGTTAACAACTCGCGGGCAGCCTCGATATGCCGGGAAAGACAAAAAAACTGAACAAAGATGCGGAGATGCAGCGCGGCTTGGGGTATCATGCCCCTACTGGACTCGCCAACCGCCAGGATCGACACAATGGATGGTGCGCCCCCGGAAGTGCCCCCGCCCCCGCACGTCATCCCGACCCCGGATGTCATCCCGACCGCGCCCGAGCCCGCCCGGCGCGTACTGCCCCGGATCGACCTGCGCCATCTGCAACGCATGACCGACGACACCGGCATGTTCCAGCACAGCCTGTTCGCGGTGCCCGATCGCAATCACGGCTACTGCATCGACGACAACGCCCGGGCTCTGATTGCCGGGCTGCTGCATGCGAAATTGTACGGGTATGACGAAGACACGCTGCCGCTGATGCGCTATCTGACGTTTCTGACCTATGCCTACAACGATGACACCGGCAGCTTCCGCAACTTCATGAGCTTCGACCGCCGCTGGCTGGAGCAGGAGGGCAGTCACGACAGCCAGGCGCGGACCATGTGGGCGCTGGGGCTGACCGTGAAGCTGGCCCCCAACGATGCGGTGCGCGATCTGGCCACGCACCTGATTGAAAAAGCACTGCCGGGTCTGGAGAAGCTGGCGTACATCCGTTCGTGGGCGTTCCTGGTGATCGGCTTCAGCGCCATGCTGGAGGCGCGGGCTCATCACCGCGTGCGCGAGCTGCGCGACGACCGGGCGCGTTGGCTGCTCGATTCGTTCAACCGTGCGGCGAGCGATGATTGGCCGTGGTGGGAAAATGTCGTCACCTACGCCAACGCCAAGTTGCCACAGGCTTTGCTGGTAGCCGGTGCTGCGATGAATAACGACGCCATGATCGACGCCGGCTGCCGGGCCTTGAGTTGGCTGCTGAAGGTGCAGACCGCAGCCGACGGCCACCTGAGCATCATCGGCAACGCCGGCTGGCTGACCCGCGATGGCCAAAAAGCGGACTTCGCCCAGCAGCCGATCGAAGCCCACGCCATGGTCGAAGGCTGCCTGACCGCCGCCCGCGTCACCGGCGACCGCCGCTGGATCAACCACGCCTGGCGCTGCTTCGACTGGTTCCTCGGCAAAAACGACCTGAATCTATCGCTCTACAACCAGCAGACCGGCGGCTGCCACGATGGCCTGGAATCCTACGGGCTCAACCAGAACCAGGGCGCGGAGTCGATCCTGGGTTACCTGATCAGCGCGCTTGAGTTACATGCGGTGAGGAATGGCTGATGTCTGATTGCGGATTGCTGATGTAAGATGCAATGGCCGGTTGGGAGCCTGTGGCAGGGGTGTTCCGCGGGCGGCCGGCATTGGAGCCTTTTTCGTTATGCCGCAGCATACGGCCCCCATTCCGGTTGATCGTCCATTGACGACCGATGAGCGCCAGCTGGTGCAGTGGATGCTCAAACACGGCAAGCCTGAGGCATCATCATTCCTTATACAACTCGACCGGGCACGCGTAGTTGCTCTATGTCCGTGCGGCTGTGCAAGTATCAACTTCGCCGTCTCGGGCATGCCTGCTCCCGAAGGTGGAATGAATGTGCTAGCTGACTTTCTGTTCGGCGATGTAGCGACCCTTTGCGGAGCTTTCATCTTCGAAAAGAATGGCGTCTTGGCTGGTCTGGAAGTCTACGGATTTGCGGTGGATGCACCGGGTACTCTTCCAAAGCCGTCTGATCTGCGACGGTTCGAAGCTGCTGCATTACCACCGGAAAAGTTGACCGGCGACGGAATTAATGCAGATGGCTGATCCTGGCGAGCCGCGTCGTGTCGACGCGGGGCGGCGTTGCGCGCGTGCGGTGAAACAGGGTTGATGACGCACAACACCCGGCCAAGATGGCCGGGCTATATAACCAATGGTGCTACTTTTACAACACAAAATCGGCGATGCTGAAGAGGGGCCGGTCGTCGTCATGGGTGCGGTCGGCGTTGGTGTCGAGCATCAGGTTGAACGCGGCGATCGTCCAGC
>JADLFV010000141.1 GCA_020849625.1 Phycisphaeraceae bacterium | reverse complement strand
CGATCTGGCAGTACAATGCGATGATGTGGTCTTCCATGACCATGGGCTTGCCTCCATGCTGTGCTGTGTCCAACACCAGCATCGGCAAGCCTTTATTCGTTTAATGAGCAACTAGCACCATTGGTTAAATAGCCGGTCCCCTCTGTCAAGAGGTTCAACTGGAAGTTCTGCTTGGCTACCTCCAAAGACTTGAGCTGCGTCGGCCACAAGCGAGACTCAAACTCATTTTGTACTTGATCCTCAATGGCAAGTGACTGGATGGTATGTGTACCGCGCAGACGATCGACGATGTAGTCGGCGATAGCATTCTGAGCATCGATGGACTCGCGTGTTCGCCTGTAAATCTGGGGCGAAAGCCAACGGCCCAAAATCACATAACCAACGCTCCCCAACAGCACCACCGCAGTCATGGGCACACTCAGTAGCAGACAACAGATCAAGGATATGATCAGGGCGGTGATGTACAGGGAGATCTGCTTGAAGACTGTCTGCATGCAACCGGCAAACGCGTTAATCGCAGTGCCGAAGATAGCCTGGTAGAGATATCCCGAGGGGTATCGACCATGAAAACGCAGTGATAGCCGTTGCAGGTGGCTGAAACCCTGACTGCGCAGGGCGAAGGTCAGTTTCTCCTGTATCAGCAGGATTTGCCGCATGGCCAGGTACCAGGTGGTCAGACGAGCCGTATGCACCAGTACAAAAGCCCCGGCAATGCCGAAGGCGTAGGCCATGCTTTGGCGAGCGATGGCCACATCGAACAGCGCTTTACTAAACAGGGGCATTAGACCGTAGGTGCCCCCGGCCACCGCAATCAGTGAGCATCCGAGCAGTGTGCGCCAGCGGTGCGCACGCAGCGTCGGCCAGAACAACTTGACCAGCTCAATCAGGCTGTGCTCGTGGACCTGAAGCTCTTCGGTCGTCAGTGGTAGGCCGGCCCTGTAAGGCATAGCTCTGCTTCATTGATCATGAGGCACATCAAGCGGGAATCGGCTCCCAGTTCAACAAGTTCTTAGCCATGCCGAGGTCGATCTGTTTGCCATCTTGAGCACCGTTGACATTGATTGCGTAGTAGCCGGGTTGGTGGAATCGCAATGCGGCAGCAAACAAGAGACGATTGGCCTGAAGACCCACCGGCAAACACGTTGGCCACAAACGGATAGAGCTGGTTTTATTCTGCCAACGCACCCAATCCTCGTCATTTAACGGATGATTCAGGCGGAGCGACAGAATCGTAGCTTCCGGGTAGTTAGCAGCGTAAATCTGGCAGAGATACTCGCCTAACCGTTTGCTGATCCCGTAGGTGTCCCGAGCATCTGTCGGATCACGCTCCCTCAAGGGTGTCGTTCTCGGGCCGCGCAGTGATGCACCGTAAACGCTCATGGAACTGACGTAGCAGAACCAGGATACCCCCGCAGACAGACCTGCGGCTAGGAAGCGATAAAGTCCCTTCACATTCACGTCGAAAGCCGGATCCACCTGGCAAACGGTGCTGTGATCACCACTCCTGGTGCCCAAGGGCATGTACAGGATGCCTTCAATACCAGCCACCGCCGCAGCGACCTGCTCCTCATCATTGACATCGGCGAGAATCGTACGGACTTCAGAGCCTTCCACTGGCCGTAGATCGAAGTGGGTGCATTCGTGCTCCACTTCCAAGGCTGGCCAGACGATCTTGCCAACGTATCCAGCTCCACCCACTACCAGCAGTTTCATATACACATGCCTCAATATGAACATCGCACATATTCCTTGCCATATGCCAGTCATTGTTGTGGCTATTCTATGGCAGCCTGCTAAAACACGTGTTCCCAGTCCTGAAGTTTTATTCCCCTTATTCTATGATCTCGTTTGGGAATACCAGGCAATTCTCGGCCGGTGAGTTCCTGATACCAATACGCTGTCGAACAATAATCATCACTTCGCTCATAAAGCCAGTCGCTCTGAACTCTTCCAGGATTATCAACATCAGGGTGAATATGCGGCCCATCGAATCAATGTCTCTTTATCCATTCTTTGTGTCGCTCTTGACAGTTTTCTGTGGTCTCATCTGGCTCACACCTGACGCCTCCAGCCACCAACTGCTGAATTTCAACGCGGATATCCTTCTGAAAATACAAATGTCGACGTTTGAGTCTCTTGAACTGTCGCAACCACACCACAATACGGCCTTTCAAACGCTGAAGTGCGACGTTAGTAAACATGGATCTCCTGTTTTACTGACGACAGCCCTGCACCAGTGTGGGTGTGTCCTGGTGTTTGTACATGATGAAGTACTCACGGTGACCGAGACGCTCGGGTTTGCTCTGCTCACCAGCGACGATCCGAGCGATCAACTCGGACAGTTCCCACGCCTGGCCCCCCAGCGTCATCTCGCCGCGCAGCACGCGGCTGGCATCGTAATCCATGTCTTGTTCCATCTTGTGGTAGGTCTGACTGTTGCCGGTGATCTTGACCAGCGGTGCGATGGGCGAACCGATCACACTACCGCGGCCGGTGACCAAGAGCACCACTTGGCTGCCAGCTGCGATGAGGTCCATCAGCCCCTCCGTGTCGTTGGGATTGGCGTACCCGAATTGCATGAAATGCTCGTCAGGCACAGAGTCCAGCAACCACAGCCCCGGATGGTGTGGCGCCTGGCCGACCTTGAGCACACCCTGGATGGGCTGTGAGCCGCTCTTAGCCAGCGCGCCCATGCTCTTTTCCTCGATCGTTGTCAACCCACCAGCGAAATTGCCCGGTGCCACCGAGTATTGACGCACCGATCGGCAATAGGCGATTGCCTTGGCATAAGTCGCGTCAATCTGCTGCCGCGCCAGCGGCGTGGCAGCGCGGTTGAGCAGCTGATCCTCCAGCCCGATAGCTTCTACGATCTCCTCGAAGATAGCTGTGCCACCGGCGTCCACCAGCGCATCGAAGAAGCATCCCACTGTGGGATTGCCCGCTAGTCCACTGGTGGCGTCCGACCCGCCGCACTCACAACCGATTACCATGTCGGACCAATCCAGCGGCACACGACGCACGTCCCTTAGCTTCTCACGCATCTGTGCAACCAGCCGCTTGCCCTCCGCAATACTTTTGGCCGTGCCTCCAGTGTCCTGGATAAAGAATTATTCGGCCGGCCGGCCGCTCTTGGCGATTGTCTCCGCTAAGCGCTTGGGTTGCGTGTACTCGCAACCCAGCCCCACGCACAAGCACGCTCCCACGTTCGGATGCCGCGCCAGTGCCAGCAATAGGCGGATGGCGTACTGATTGTCGAAGCAACCTGGAAAGCCAACCACGTGCGTGTCGGATTCACCATCGGCGATGGCGTGGGCAACATGGCTGGCGCATTGCACCGTGTAAACCACGAGTACAAGGTTACGCACACCCTTGCTCCCGTCCGGACGCAGATAGCCAGTGCCTTGCAGTACCGTCAGTGGTTCACACATAGGTGGTGTCCTGGGGCGCGCCACTGTGTAGGTCGAGCGTGGAAGATCGTTCGTCGTAGCAGCTGCGACAGTTGCCAGCCCCTCCAGGGGATCGACGTTGTACAGCCAAGGTACTTGTGTGCCTTCAACGAGGGGTATAGTCGATGCATTGGGAATCGGATAACTGAACGTGGCAGCCCGGGCCAGCAGGTGCGTCTGCTCGTGGTCCATCATGTAATGAAAACGCGGGTGCGTGAACACCAGCGTGGGTGCGATACGGCGAAACAGATCAATGGCCAGACGGCTCGTCTGCTCGCAGAAAGTCACGCACACATCGTCGATGTTCAGGCAGTGATACCTCGCGCCGATGGATTGAGCAGCCTTGCGTCCTTCTTCCAGTCGGATGGCGGCAATCTCATCCGGTCCCAGCGTGGCCGACCAGCAATCACCGCGGGCCGTGGTGACGATGTGCACCTGCCAAACCATGCTTGCCAGTCGAATCAGCGTTCCCCCGCACAGGATCTCCGCATCATCCGGGTGCGCCATGAAGGACAAGGCAAATCGACGGGTCAGTGTGTCACGAAGCATTGATTCGTACTCGACCACTTATTCTCTAAAGCTAGAGATAACACCGTTGCTTGCAGCGGTCACCACGTCTATGACAAGATTCGAATTGATTCAAATAACTCCAGCCAGATCATTCTGAGTTGGCGTTATGGAGGATTAGCGACGCATAAGACTCGAACGTGTGGTAATCCGTAACGGGCAGCTGTGGTGACATGGACAATTCCACGCGGCCAAGGTAGCGGCTGTAGTTGTATCGGCCTACAAACACGCGCCACGGATGATCGGCTGTAAGTGGAACACCCATCGCCGCCAGTTCTGCCAGTGGGATTGCCATTTCAGCCGACCACCCCTCGTCACGGTCGTGCCAATCGTTGAGTGTACCCTGCACGTGAGCCGCCACGCGCAAATCTGATTTGTACATAAAGCAGCTGGGCAGTCCCAGACGCCCGCGACCGGGGAAGAAAAAGGCTGTTCGTCTGCCATTGGGAGTGACATACAGTTCCCAATAGTGTGTGTTTCCGGCCGTATCGGGCTTGAGAAACACTTCCGCAACATCCCCTGTCTGGTAGTGATGCTGCTGGTCGCGGTCGTCCTCCTGCACCACGTCACTGTCAACAAATTGAATGGCAGCGTAAAGGTAGTGATCGTCATATGCCAGTTGAACCGACCCTCGCTCTTGGAGCGTAAGTTCCTGTTGGACGCGGTCACGCGAAAGCGCCAGTTCGTAAGCTGTTGTCGTTTGCCAGATGGGCTCATCAAGTATGCCGTCCATTGTTATCGGCTCAATCGCATAGGTGGCGCACATAGTCGAGCCTGGCGCCATGTCGGGTTTTATTTGCAGCAGAATCATGCACAGCAAGCTGATGGTAAACATAGGACTTGATCCAATTAAATTGACAACGTAGTGAATATGCAATGAATTATGGGATGGTTAACAAGCGCAACCGGGAAAGAGAGTCATTGAGGGGCTGCAATCTGACGGTTAAGTACTCTTGCAACCAGCAATCGTCAACAACTTCCGTAAACACTTCACGAATTTTCGCAGAGATATCATGCAACTGTTGAAGTATCCCGGCAAATTGATTTATATGGGTTACATACGTACCTGACCCGCAACGTGACGGGTCCACTTGAACAAGAGCCGCCAATCCTTCGACGATCCTTAGTTCCTGCCATGCCGATCGTCGTAGTGCTTTCAGCTGGATCATCAGGGCAGCGCGAGCTTCATACCATGATCGTTCGCCGATGCTATCGAGTATTTCAAGAGCTTGTGTGCCTCCGGGATCATGGCCATCACGCCACAATCGACCTACTCGCACCAATACAGCCAATGCGGCATCAATGGGCTCGACCTGCATGCGATGTGTGGAGTAGCGACTCCAGCCCGTGGCGATTAGTCCGCGAAATCCGAAGCGTCCATCGAGTTCCCGCCATGCTTGCGCATTGGCCAGGCGGGGCTCTGGGGTCGGCACATCTTCATCCATTCCTTCCGCACCCTTATAACACCCCGCGCCCCACAGTGGCAGACCCAAGCGGGCAAATCTGGCAATGTATTGCGTATTAAAATGATGTTCGACCTGATCCGGGTGCCCCTCATATCCCCATACTACGAGATCCGCCATGCTTGCCAGCTTCCGCAGCTTGCTCTCGCCCCAATCAATCATCATGTCGTGCCACAGCAGCGGCCGAATATCGCGCTTGGCGAGCATGTTGAGAATAGGTTCCACGTGTTGAAGGTACAGCGCATCTTTCCCATGTTCGCGGGCATAAGCGCTGGTCTGTGGATTGCTGGCAAATGTCCACGCCTCGTCACCGCCCAAGTGAAAACGTTTGACTCCGGGCATCAGAGTCAGTACGTCTTCAACCATCGACTCTATCAACGGTCGTGCGTCCGGCGACAGTACATTCAGTACATCGTTGCGCGTCGGTTCTTCACGCAGTTCCGGATCAACCCGCGCGGATAGAAGCGTTTCCACGTGACCTAGACACTGCACCAGTGGGATTAACTCGATTCCGAGTGATTCCGCACGTTTTACAAATTCGCATACTGTGGCTGGCGTATAAGCAGTTAAGCTGCGCATTCGCCTGTCGAAGGACCATGGGAATGCGTCCTCCCACTCCACGAGGACAGCGTTGAAGCCAGCGACTACGAAGACGTCCAGCAACTCAAGCAGGCGTGCCGGCGTCGGCGGCAATCCCTTCAGGTCAAGATGAACAGCTAACACTGTTGTGTTAGTTGAGGGATCATCCACGGCTTCGATCTCGGAAATTCCATTGCGGACGTATGTCACCGGCCAATGTCAATTCGGCAGCATGAATGCCCGCAAGTGCAAAAGCTTCCTTGTTTGACTTTGGAATGCGTGGCAAATTGGCTGTATGCACACGATCAATCAGGCGAAACAGCAACAGTTGGCGTGTGCCCTGAGCGGGGCACAATTTTGGCATGTCTACGAGAGGATAAACAAAAGGTAAGTTCCTTTGCCTGGCGTCGAAAATGGTTCTGACGCGCCCAAGCGTCAGCCTTTGAGCATCAACGTCCCAGCATCGCAGCACAGATCGGTTATTCTGATCATGAGATACGCGTTCGTTGCCGAACAACCGGAGTATCCCGTCGCCACAAGAGAATGCGACACGCGGTGCGGAAGGAGCTTCGGTGAAGCGGGGAGGCCCCCAATTGCTGAACAGATCGGGTGTGCGGAACCAGACAGTTTGGGTGCCACTATTATTGTACCCAAAGCTGCGAAGGGCGACGATGTACTCCTCGCCAACTCTGTTCACGCTAGCCTCTCCAATGACGCGTCCCGGCAAAGTGATCAGTTGCCCGACGTCACGCCACTCGTAGAGGTCCGTCTGCTCGTTGAAGACATAACGCACAGGCGCCACACTGCCGTGATCGTGCCGATTGTCGTGATACGGAATGAAGGTATCGCAAGACACCCACGAGGTGCAATCAACATTTTCTGGAACTGGCGGCTTCATCCCATGATGCGTCTGGATATTCGGCCCCAATGAACATAGAGATTCACCCATCTCATAGCCATGCTGACGTAATACGGATGGAGGAACCAGCATTTCAATATCATTACGGTCTTTGTTCAAGCGGAATTGCGCCCATTCCACACGCAACGTCCTTTGTTTGATCCACGTCCCATCAACCCAGTCTTGACGAGGATCTGAAGGGTGCAACAGAAGGTCGCCGTGTCGCTTTTGCGCAAATCGATACCACTTGACTACGAACACGCCTGCGCTGGGCATGGGTTGTGTGCCACAAACTGCGTCATGCGGCACACCGAAGGCAATAGGCATGCCGCAACATTTAACCAGTCGATCACCACTGCCTAGTGGATCCCAGTCCTCCTGGGCGCTTGCTATCATTCCCTCTTGGAGGATCCGACCATCAGGCGCATCGGCCCGCAACTGATAAAGAATACTGTGACACGCATCCCAACCTTCCGGGGTCAATGTCGAAAGAAAAAGTACCCAACGGTCGCGTGCAACCTGCAACGCGCCGCCACCTGGATGGGCGGGGATAATCCCGTCGCGTTTGGTCTCGCCTGGAACGCTCGTATCCGTCACGAAAGGTCCGAGATACCTCACACCAAGGAGCTTCGGCCTATCAGATGTATTCACAACAGTGTTGTCGCGTTGAACAACAGGATTCATGAGTACCTTCTTGGTGGAGCAGTGCTGTCTCCGTCAACCCAGACAGGCGACGTCAGCATGCGCTTGGGGTTGGTGCGACCACGCTCGATCTCATTCTGCAGTGCGTCAAAGGCCACCCTGCCGTTCTCTTCGTAGGTCATGCGCACGCACGTAAACCGCATGCGGCTAAAATCATCGAAGACCATGCCCGACAACGCTACCACAGACAAATCCCGTGGTATATCAACACCGCGACGCTGGCAGGTCAGGTACAGCGCAATGGCTCGTTCTCCACTGTTCACCACCACGGCGGTTGGACGATCTGGCAGATTAAGCATGCGGCTGACGGTATCTTCCAGTTGCGAAGACGCTGACAATTCTGGAGCGAACACCAGGCTTGGCTCAAAAGCAATGCCATTGCGAATCAAATGTTGCTGATAGGCATCTTCACGTTTATGTGATTCGAACAATTCCTTGGCAGCATTCAGCAATGCGATGCGTTTGTGCCCAAGCTTCAGCAGGTGATCCATCGCCATGTGTATGCTGACTTCGACATCGCAGGTGACTGTATGCACGTGACCACCTGCGATGTCCCGCTCCAGTAGAACCGTAGGCACTTGAAGGCGTTTGATCTCGGCCATCGCCTCAGCCTGGCAAGACCCCACCAAGGGGACGATCGCTAAACCGTCCACGTGCCAACCCACCATGGTGGTCAGCACCTCGCGAAATCGGTCCAAATCTCCCCCATGGTGGGCGAGTAGAACCTGATAACCGGCCTGACGAGCAGCTGTTTCAAGTGATTCGGTTAGAATCGGCCCATAACTAACCTTCATGTTGGGTAAAATGAGCCCCAGGGTGTTAGTCCTCTTACGTACCAGGCTTTGTGCCAATCGCGATGGTCGGTAGCCCTTATTCTGGGCTTCTAGTAGGATTTTCTGCTCTAACTTTTTACTGACACCGCGTTTACGTGCCTGGCCGCTCAAAGCATAAGATACAGCCGCCCGTGACACACCCAGATGCTTCGCAATGTCCTCCATGGTCACATTTGGCATATAAATATTTTACTTTCACACGTAAGTAAAGGCAAGGCTGATTATCTTACCTTGCTGGCAACCCACGAATCACTGAAATGGGCCGAAAATTGGCTCTGGAGGTCTTGCTCGAGATCATATTCCCGGTAGACTGAGTGCAGATTTTAAGCAGATAAAACTTACGCGAGTAAATTTGGGGAGCAAATGCTCATATTTTCTGGTCATAGTGGCCTGTTCATGGTGGATGGGGGAGCGGCTTACCTCTTGGAAGGCAATTGGGATGAACTGTTTACGGCAGACGATCCAGCTGAGTGGGTGCAGCGGCAGACTCGCGGTCCAGTTGATGGCCGGGGCACACCCGGGATTTCAGAACGGCGCGAGGCGCCCCTCGGGCATCAGGAGGTCTGGGCTGCGGGTGTCACCTACCGGCGCAGCTGCGAGGCGCGAATCCAGGAGTCCCTGAAAACCGGAGGCGCATCCCATTATGATCGAGTCTATGGCGCGACGCGGCCGGAACTATTCTTCAAGGCCAATCCACACCGTGTCGTCGGTCCCGGCCAGAATGTTCGCATCCGTCGGGACTCGAAATGGAATGTGCCGGAGCCCGAACTGACCCTGGCCATCAACCGCAGCGGCCGCATCTTTGGCTATACCATCGGCAATGACATGAGCAGCCGGGACATCGAAGCCGAGAATCCGCTCTATCTGCCTCAGGCGAAAATCTACAGCGGCTGTTGTGCCCTGGGGCCGGCCGTGCTGATTGATGAAAAGCCATTGAATCCCGACACCTCGATCGAGCTGGTGATCCGGCGAAAGGGCAAAGAGGTCTTTCGTGGCCAGACTCATCTGTCGGAAATGAAACGCTCATGGAAAAGCCTGGTTGATTACCTGCTTCGTGACAACCATTTTCCCTTCGGCTGCTACCTGATGACGGGCACAGGTATCGTGCCGCCCGATGACTTTACCTTGCAGGAGGCAGACGAAATCAACATTACCATTGAGCCCATTGGAACGCTTACGAATCGAGTTGCCGTATGACCATCGCCGGCGGTGCACGCCGAGAGGGAAGATCTGGACACGTGCAACAGCCTGATGCATGTCCTGGCACGCTGTGCCGGACGCATCATTCACAATGGCATGCCAACCGGCGTGGAAGTTTGCCCTGCCATGCATCATGGTGGACCGTATCCTGCAACCACGGACGCCCGGTTCACTTCCGTCGGCACCGCTGCCATCACGCGTTTTGCCCGACCGGTCTGCTACCAGAATTGCCCGCAATCATCATTACCCGTGGAGTTGCAGGACATGAACGAACGCGACATTCTCCGCTGTGTTGGGGGGAAATGGCAGCGGGGGCCATGTCAATTCACGTAAACCTAGAGCACTCCATAAGTTCTGTAGGCAGTCACAGCCTTCATGCCACCGCGGATGGCGTCACGAGTCACATTCTCATCATGAACCTTACACCAAGCTTTTGCAATAGCTTCTTTCTCAACTTCCTGGGGAACGACGACCACTCCATCCTGATCAGCAAATACCAGATCTCCGGGATTGAATCGCACACCATCCATCTCAACAGGCACATCAATATCCACCACACGTTGCCGATTCATACTGTCATACACGCAAGTGCCGCGTGCATACACATTGAATTCCATGCGTCTCATGGCGGCAACATCACGGACCGCGCCATCGATGACAGCCCCGACACATCCGCTGTTTCGTGCGGCGGTGGACAACAACTCGCCCCATATCCCCGATCGCATCGAACCGCCGGTCGCGGCGATCAGAACATCATCGGGGTGGCAGGAATCCACGGCAACCAATTCCAACTCATATGGTTTTGGGTCGGCATGGGCCATGTCCACCCACATGGTCGTTTTGCAGCGACCGACCAGCCGCTGATCGATCGTCATAGGGCGCAAGCTGATGCGCGGGCTCTGATGGTCATAGCCGAGCGCATCGAGCGCGTCGCTGACCACCGCGGAATACAATTGCTGTCGCATCTGATGAAGTGTGATCGAATCCTGGTTGCGAGTTGTCATGAGTTGAGTCCCTGTTGTGGTCCGCAATGGTAGGTTTATCCAGTCGCCGTTCTCGGTAATTACAGGTTCTGTGAAAAGATCTACACAGTGAGATAAGCCATGGCTCGTGTCGGTGTAATCGGTATCCAACATGAAGCCAATTCCTTCTCATCTCAGCCTGCATCGATTGATCAGTTCAAGCTCGCGCTTGGCCAATCGATGATTCAAAATGGCCCCGGGCAGCATCATGAGGTCGCTGGGATGCTGGAAGCACTGGCGGACTGTGGCGTGGAAACGGTGCCGCTGATGGCTGCCTGGGCTGTTCCAGCCGGTTTGATCACGGAAAAAGCACACGCATGGCTGCATGAAGTGCTGAAAAAGTCGCTCCAGGAAGCCGGAGCATTGGATGGTCTGCTGGTTGCGCCCCATGGTGCTGCGGTTTCGGTGTTGACGTTGGATTTTGACGGGCAATGGCTTGCTCAATGTCGGCAGGTTCTGGGGCAACGCGTGCCTATCGTCGCGACGCTTGATCTGCACGCAAATCTTTCGCCAAAGATGGTAAAGACGTGCGATGCGGTCATCGCTTACAGAACCAACCCTCATCTGGATCAGTACGCAAGAGGCCGAGAGGCGGCCAAACTGATGGTGGCGACGCTTCGAGGCGACGTGTTGCCCGCCACCGCAGCCGCCTACCCGCGGGCCATTCTCAGCATGGATCGCGGTTGCACCGACGAATCGCCTTGTCAGGATCTGCTGGCAAAAGTGCAGGAGATTCAGAAGCGGCCGCACGTGCTTTCGGCTTCGTTCCTTCACGGTTTTGCCTATTCCGACGTCCCGGAGATGGGTTCTTCGTTTTGTGTGGTGACGGATCGCAGACCTGATCTTGCACAGCAATATGCAGACGAACTGGCAGGCGTGTTGCTGTCGATGAAAGACGAACTGGTGTGTCGCCTGCCGGGCACTCGCGACGCTGTGTCCGATGCCGCGGGCCGCGAGGGGACACTGTGCCTGCTGGATGTCGGTGATAACGTCGGAGGCGGCGCTGCGGGAGATGGAACCTATCTCCTGCATGAATTGCACCGGCAACAAATCAGTCAGTCGTTTGTTTCCCTTTACGATCCCTCCGCCGCGGCTGCGGCAGCCAGTGCTGGTGTTGGGGCGACATTGGACTTGTCGATGGGGGGGCATACCGATGTGCTGCATGGGCCGCCGTTTGTGGCTCTCGTGAAAGTTGTGCGGTTGCACCAAGGTACTTTCAGAGAAGATCAGCCGAGTCATTCGGGACGCAGCGATTATGACATGGGCCCCACCGCGATCGTGCAAACCAGTAATGGA
Organism: Phycisphaeraceae bacterium; assembly: GCA_020849625.1. Lineage (GTDB taxonomy): Bacteria > Planctomycetota > Phycisphaerae > Phycisphaerales > Phycisphaeraceae > JADLFV01. The sequence continues at coordinate 17,001 of JADLFV010000141.1, read as the reverse complement.
ATCACCATCCAGTTGACATCTAAACGCGTTCCCCCCTTCAGTCTCCGACAGATCACCTGCTGCGGTCTGGACCCGCGGTCGTTCCGGGTTCTGGTAGCCAAGGGAGTGAATGCTCCTCTGGCGGCATATCGCCCGGTGTGCGATCACCTGATTCGCGTGAACACCCGTGGCTCCACCACAGTCGATCTTGCCACCTTGCCGTATCAACATCGACGCAGACCTTTATTCCCGTTTGACTCCATCGACTGAGGTTGACATCAAGAGCTCATCCTAAGATTGATGCTCCAACCCGTACCGCACACGCAGTGCATCAAGCATGGTTAGTGTCTCTCTCAGATGCGTGTTTGCCTCTTGGGGTAGACCGCGGAATGGTCGACGACAGCGGCCCGCAGCGATTCCCATCAATTCAAAACATGCCTTATAGCTTTGGTATGGACCGTATCGTCCCAACCGGGCATGGATCTGGCTGGCCGAGGTCTGCAGATTTCTCGCATGTTGCACATCGCCGGATCTGTAGGCTTTGGCGATTGCGTTGAAGACATCTCCCATCAATTGAAAACTGCTTCCAACCGCTCCATCAGCACCCATGGCAAAGTTACTGAGGAAATAGGCGTCACGGCCACTCCAGATCATGAGCCGGCCCTCATCAATGTCCTTGATACGTGCCAGCAGTAGCGAATCATCACTGGTGTACTTGAGGCCAACAAAATGCGGGTGCTTGGCCAGCATGGCCACCTCATCCACACTCATGGAACGCCCGGTGAGAACCGGCACGTGGTAGATGGTGAAGGGAGCACGGGTGCGATCCATCAGTTCATGCAGATAATCTCGGATATCTTCCGATGACACGGGGTTGTAGATTGGCGGCAATGCAGAAATGGCGCTGGCGCCTTGTTCGTATGCATGCTCTCCAAGCTCAACCGCAGCGCGGATGTCCATGTGGCTGATGTTCACCATCACGCCACACCGCCCCGCCACAACGGATTGCACCGTTTCAACGACCTGTTGACGTTCGGCAACGGACATCTGCAAACCTTCGCCGGTCGAGCCACACACATAAAACCCGCGCACCCCCAGTGACAGCGCATGCTCGATGACCTGTTGCAAAGCTTCATGGTTGACATCATCGTCATCAGTAAATGGTGTGATGAGCGCGGCGACGATAGGCGACATGGAATGGAGATCACTCATGATTCTGCTCTGCCTGGTCTTGCGTGTGACGGATACGGGCTTGTTCCAGGTAAAACCTGTAGACCGCAGTAACGTCGAGCGTACCGTAATGTGCTGCGGCTTCGGCATAACGATCAGCGACTATGCCAGGCAACCCGGATGTACCTTCCCCCTGCCGGGCCAGTTGCGCCGCAAGGCGAGCGTCCTTGGCAGCATGTTTCAGCGCGAATCGCGCATCCCAGTGGCCGGACAGCATCCTCTCGCCTAAGGACAATGAGACGGCACTTCGCCCACCACTTAGATTGGCTACTTCCAGTAATCGATCCGGCAGAATGCCGTTCGCTTCCGCCATGGTCAGAGCTTCACATAATCCCATGAGATTGACCATGCCCATCAGGTTACAGCATAGCTTCGCACAGGATCCCGCCCCATGTTCGCCCATGTGGACGTGTTGGCGCCCCAGGGCACAAAAAATAGGCTCACAACGAGCTATCGTATCCTGTTCCCCTCCGATCAGGAACATGAGTTCGCCGCTTTGTGCTTGGGCAGGATTCCCCGTCACCGGGGCGTCAAGGTAATCAATGCCCTGCCGTTTCAATTCGGCGGCCACTCGCCTGGAAGTGTCCGGCAACACGGTGCTCGAATCAATGACAGTATGACAGCAGCCGCCGGCGCGGAGGATGCCATCAGGCCCCAACGCCACATCGCATACCGCCTGGTCGTCTGTCACCATCACCAGAATGACTTCACAGGCTTGTGCCATCTGAGCAATCGAAGCAACCGGATGCGCGCCGCGCATCTCCATGCCCCTGCAGCATGTCGGTGACTGGTCATATACCATGACCTCGTGACCAGTTTCGAGCAGACGCAATACCAGGCCCGAGCCCATGGCCCCCAGTCCGATGACGCCGACTTGTTTCGTATCAGCTTTGATGATCTTGTTCCCTGGTTGAGGTATCCTGCGGGTGGAGATCGAATTGCTGCTTGATGATGTGATTGTGCTGACCAACGCGAGGCGCACAACAGGATCCGCTCAGCAATTGTCCGTCAATTCGTATCGGACATCGCGTAGTCACATAGCTCACTCCGCTATCACCCTTAACCTGTTGTGTCATGTGTAACGCCTCGAACGCTGAATGTTGCGTAAGCTGGCGCCAGTTGAGCACCTCCGCACACCAGATGTTGGCCGGCTCAAGAATCGACAGCCAGTGCTCTGTTGACTCGGTCGCCAGAGTGTCCGCGATGAGCTTCATAATTCGATCACGGTGAACGAAACCGTCGTTCGGAGATGTGTAGTCGGCGAGGGCGGAAATGCCGAGCAGGCCGCCCAGGGTGGGCAGCGGGGTCATGGCCAAAGCCATGAATCCGTCCTGTGTTGCGTACACGCCGTACGGTGCTGCGAGATAGGCGTTGGCATTGCCGTGTTCGGCGCGGTTGGGCAACTCCCCCTTGTCATTCAGATAGATGCTGAGCAATTCAAACTGCAAATCCAGAATGGATTCAAGGAGACTGACTTCAACCTTCGCGCCGTCCCCCGTCACGCCGCGGCGGATCAGGCAGGCCAGAACGCCCTGCACCAGGTGGGCACCCGCCACCAGATCCACGATGGATAAACCGCAGGGCTGAGGTGGATCGTTGCGATTGCCGGTCAGCCACATGAGTCCCGAGCGGGCCTGGGCCAACAGATCCTGACCTGGCAGTTCACGCCACGGGCCCTCTGCTCCATAGCCGCTGATGGATGCGTACACGATCCGACGATTGAGCTGCGAGACGGCGTCGTAGCCCAGTCCCAGCCGGTCAATCACACCCGGTCGAAAATTCTGAATCATCACATCGGCTTTGGCCAAGAGACGCAACAGCAATGCCAGATCATCAGGATTCTTCAGATCAACCGCCAGGCTCTTTTTGTTGCGGTTCACCGTGTGGAACAAAAGGCTGTCGTCTTCGAATTTCAAATCGGCGATGTAAATGTGACGCCCCAGATCTCCGCTGCCGGGGCGCTCGACCTTGATGACGGTGGCGCCAAGATCTGCCAGACGCAGTGACGCCGAGGGGCCGGCCAGAAACTGGCTCAGATCAACGACCAACAACCCTTTAAGAGGCAACATTTCGGGCGCTTTCTACAGATGACACCAGGCTTTGCTGGTATACGGTGTCCAGTTCCTGCAATAATGCCTCGGCATTTTGGCCGATCTTGAGGTAGGTGCGAATGGCCATGCCGGCGTGGTGCTGAAAGTCGATGTAACCCTTGTAACGCGGGCGGACGTACGCCTGACAGATCGACTCCCATGTGTCGTAAAAGAAGTTATTGCTGGCTGCATTGACTTGGGGATCACGCCATGCCGAGGCATGACCGGGCTGGCCGCCACCCTCGAAGTAAACCGTTCGCTGCCACATAGGCCCCGCAGTCATCAGGGCATAGTCGGCTGCAACATCAGGTTCACGGCAATGGGCGCTGATGGATAAACCTGCACCGCCCAGGTGCGAACCGCGTGGCCCCCAATCACCACAACTCGGCATGTTGTGGTAATGGCAGACGTGCGTGCGATATCCGGAGCGAGCGTAGTTGTTGTAGCTATAGGCCAGCGGACAATATAGCTCGTAATCAGCAGATCCCATGCGATCCATGATGGAAACTGGCGTGTCATCATAACAGGTGGGGGGGCACAGTGTCGCTACATCGTGCAACAAACTCAGGGCTCGCTGGCCGGTCAGGTGGTCCACCACCTGCAAATTATCTTGAAATGGCTTGGCACCCATGTTATTGACCACGGACAGAAATGCGCTGATGGCATCAATGTGATTCAGTGGCATGTTGATCGTCAGACCAAGCTTGCGCGCACATCGACCCAGGATCAGAACGTCATCCCACGTTTCGGGGACCGTGAGATTGGCCGCCTGCAAGAGATCAGAACGGTAAGAGGCGCACATACAGGCCGCATCAATCGCCAAGGCCCACTGGTGTCCCTGCCAGTAATAGCTGTGATGGGACGGCCCCGCAGAATATCGCTCCAACTGCTCCATTTCCGGCGGGGGAATCAGCAAATCGATTGCACGATAGCAGCCCGATTCGGCCATGAACCCCACCCAGGGATGATCTAATACAACCAGGTCATAGTCTTCTGCCAGCTGATCTACAGGCATTTCGCCAAAGGCCATCAGCGGCCGCCGCTCCCATTCGATAGAAACATTCGGGTGCAAGCTTGTATAGGCAGAGGCGGTGGCCACAAGGGGGTCATAGCCACGCGTGTGGTTCCAGGTTATGCCTCGCAGGATAATTGACATTCAGCGTTCTCCGATTCGTTGGCGACCAGACCCCGGCCCGATTAGAAACTGCACAAGCCGGCTGAATTACACATCGCATTTTGTGTTCATCATCTGTATGATCACTTATGGCGATGTGCCAAACTGCGTTGATTGCACATTAAACAGAAGGAATCGTATCCGTGAGCTCAGGCGCATTTTACGAGGACCTGGTTGTCGGAGACTCGTTCATCACCACCGGCAGAACAATCACGGAAGCTGACCTGGTCATTCATGCCGGACACACCGGCGACTTTTATCCACATCATATGGATGCCGAGTTTGCCAAAAGCACCCCTTATGGGGCACGTATTGCGCACGGCACGCTCACGTTCGCCGTGGCGGTAGGCATGAAGTCTATGAATATCAATCCCAATACGATGACATACGGTTTCGATCATCTGCGCTTTCCGGGAGCCGTGCGAATTGGCGACACAATCCGCGTGAAAGTCACCATCTCAAAGGTGGAGGATCATCCTAAAAACCCAGGCGTTGGTCGCTTCAGCGAGCACGTGGAGGTGCTTAATCAACGCTCTGAAACAGTCATGGTCTTCGAGCACATCGGGCTGATCACCAGGCGTCATCCGCAAAAAAGCTGATCAGCCGGTTATCTGTTATCCACGTCCCCGTCCCGCGGCAGGATCACTCCGGTGCAGGAAGCGGGATGCGGTCGAAGGCGAAAACACCGCATCCTCGTGGTCCAACGGTGATCACCGCCACCGCCGGCGCGTCGTACTTGCTCACGGGGCCAATCTGCAGATTTGATCCCCCCAGGTGAACGTCACCTGTGTATCCATCGCGGTTGCCGCCATTGATGCCATACACAATGGCTTCTATGGGTTGATCAAGAATATTGGCGACGAAAACATATTTCCTGCCCTTCACATCCAGTTCGCGGATAAGCTGCGGACCCGAACCATCCTTGCCCGGACTGATCCAGCGGAATTCGAGATCATCGGTAACCCGACCCTCCACCACCAGTGGCCCAAGCTCATGCAGCTCCTCCACCATTTGGCTTACCACACGCCACCTCTTGTCGAACACTTGCTGGCCAACCACCGCAGTTCCCTCCGGCCCGTAGGCCTCCAGCAATGTGGCCCACTGGTACATGATGACCCCTTTGGCGCCGGCGATCAGGCCCAAATAATGCTGCAGACGTGTGTCCCGAAGTGAAATATCATCCTCCGGGTTGCGCGACCAGTACGACGGCGGAATCATCTGTGACATCAGCCAGACCGGCTTGCCGTCAAGCTCATCCACCGCTTTCTTTACCCGCGTGTACGTCTCCAGCAACGATCCATGCCGACGGCCCAGCCCGGTAAATGGGTACACATCCACAATCAATACATCACAGGTGCGATCGAACAGGTGAAACCATCGAGCTGTTTCTCCGGATGCCAGGGAGGCGACGATATGACGTGGATTATGCGATTTGAAAATCTCATATGCATATTCACTCAGTTCGATCAGTTTGGCCTCCGGCTCCTCGTTGGTATTCCAGCCGATGACGCCAGGCAAGGGATCAAACTCCGTCAGCACTTCACGCTGAGTTCGCCCCCCCTGGTCACGAGCCACACGCTGCACATTCTGGAGGGCGGCCTTCTCCTCAAGCGTCAGGTCGATGCCGTTGTTATTGCGGTAACTCGCGAAAGTCGCCCATTCGTAATGTCCCCCCAATATCAATAGCTTGCGATCCGCGGCTTTCTTGTAGTGGTCCGGCCTCCATTCACCTGACCCCAGTACAAGATTGAAGCCAGCGTCGGCGATGCGATCGAGCGAATCAAGCTTTTCCGTACGCAACCCGATCGGAAACACCGGCTCGCTGTCAACCATCAAGACACCATCCGCTCGTATTGAAGACAGTGTTGCCTCGTCAGTTCGGCCAGTCGTGGCGACGAAGGTCAGCGCCAGCACCACCAGGCAGACTTGCGAATGGGTTAGGTCACGCATGCGGCAGAACTCCTTCTAGTGCATTCGCCACTTACTTACTCGTGAAAGATAACAGATATTGTGCGCATGCGTCACTTCCGTGTCAAGAGACGATTACCTCCAAGCGGTGAAGCGCCTTGATACTTGCAACATATTGCTGGTTGCTGACTGGCGTGATGTCCGATTAGTCCAGGGGCATGTATTTGCTAAATGTTTATTTATATGAATATATAACTATACTGGTCACATCGATAAACCGTGTCTCAGAGCGGCTGCTATCTGTGATGCGCGGTGACGCGCGAGTGCCGTTGGGACAAGGCAGATTAGGAGCACATGATTTAGCTTGACACCTTCTTACACGCGTGAGATAATTGCCTGCTGTTATCAGGTACCCAGTAGGAATCGAGGAGATGCCTGGTCATACAGACTCATGGCCGCCAACTGTGGAAGTGGCGCTGAGCGGGCTGATCTCTCGGGCATCGCCGGCAGACCGCGGAGGATACGTCTTGTGGTGTGTGCCATTGATCCTGTCGCGACGACTTGATCATTTCGTCCCTGATTTGTCGTTCGGACACTCGAGGTAAGAGAACCGCATCATCAATCTGACAAGAAGGAGCCAGAAACATGTTTAAGATCACAAAACCTACGCAGATCGCGGCCGGACTTACATTGGCAGCGGCACTAACACCCGGCACCGGCCATTGGGTGCATGCGACCGTCGTTAACGTACCTCTCAACCTCGTTTATGAGGATGCTCAAGGGGTGCCCAACGAAGTCGAGTTCAACCTTGATATTGATGGCGATGGTCTGGTTGACGTTGACTTCTTCGTGAACGGTTCCTTTGGTGCTTCGGCACGCGGTGGATTTGGTGGCGGCAGTTCCTACTCGTCAATCATCCGCAATAACACCGCGGACCCCGTGGTGCGCAATCTCGATCCTGGCGCCACCGTGGATTTGAGCCAGATCGCCGACGGATTTGACTATTATTCCGGCGGCTACGGCCGGCTGTACTTCCTTGGCGGTCCCGCGGATATGGAGTTTCTCGATGGCGTCCCGGGGTACATGGGTTTGCTGATCAACAATAACACCGGAGCCCACTTCGGCTGGATGAAACTGATGGTGGAGAAAGACGGCGTCCGCGTGGGTGTCGCTCCCAATGATGATCCCGGCGCACGTCTGACAATCTTCGAAGCTGCCTATGAGGCCGATCCGGGTGTCGCCATCCAGATCCCTCTGGCGCTGCATCCCGGCGACGCCAACGGCGACGGCATGGTCAATCTGTCCGACCTGCAGATTCTTGGCGACAACTGGCAGTCCACCACCGCCACCTGGGCGGAAGCTGACTTCACCGGTGACAACAACGTCAACCTGGCTGATCTTCAGATCCTCGGCGACAACTGGGGCTATGGTGCGAGCCCGGACGTGTCTTTCGAGACCGCAATGGAGAATCTGGCAATTCCCGAGCCGGCCAGCCTCATCGCAATCAGCCTCTGCTCGCCGTTCATGCTCCGGCGGCGACTGCGCAGCAAAGGATGACCTGGACAGGCAGGCTCGGCTCAGAGAACCTCGATATCCAGCTGACAGGCGTGTTTTTCTTTACATGGGGCCGAATAGCTTACTCGCGAAAGTTTCTGATATCCTGTGTATGAGAGGTTATGACGCAATTGGCCACCACAACACGGCAGTGATGCGCCCTGCTCAGCAGCGCGTCCATCAGATCAGGTTTGGCATCCGGTGAGGTTCGGGCACAATAAAATTTAAACAAATGTTAATTATGATATTACATATTGTTTTGGGATTATAATCAATCATCTGTTACGGCTGGCTGCCCCCGATTCTGGCAGAAAGCGGATCAGGAATCGCGGCGACCTCAGAATTTTGCTGCTGAGCTGAAAAGAGATCTTGACAGAGACTTACGCGAGTGAGATAATTGGTGCGTATTTGTGGCTGAAAGCATCTATGGCAGCCGCCCTGCCCACTGGCGGATATGAGGAACACATGCCCCTGGTCGCCATCACACGCTTGAGCTTCTGGCCCTGCTTATTCGTTTACAGCTATGTGTAAAACTACCCATTGGTTTTCGACTGGCGGTAGTCCTTGATTGAATGTTCACTGACCCTATTACCTGGAAGGAGACAGAATCATGAGCAAATTGCAGCATCGTGCGCTTATCACAGCAGGGGCATCGCTGGCCGCAGCACTGGCGGGTGGAAACCTGCAGACAGTACAAGCGGCAGTCGTCACTGTGCCCATCAATGTGGTGTATGAGGACGCTCAGGGAGCGCCGTCCGAGGTCGAGTTCAACCTTGACGTCGATGGCGATGGTCTGGTCGATGTTGACTTTTTTGTCAATGGATCGTTCGGCGCATCGGCGCGCGGCGGCACCGGCGGGGGCAGTTCCAACTCACAGATTCTCCGCACGAATACGGCTGATCCCGTGGTGCGCAACCTTGCCCCTGGAGACACGGTTGACCTCAGCCAGATCACCGGCGATTTCGACTACTACCCCAGCGGCTATGGTCGGCTGTACTTCCTGGGCGGCCCCGCGGAGATGGAATTTCTCGATGGTGTCCCCGGTTACATGGGGCTGCTGTTCAACAATGCCGGTGGCACTCACTTCGGCTGGTTGAAGCTGATGGTGGAGAAAGACGGCGTGCGAGTCGGAATCGCGCCCAATGATGATCCCGGCGCTCGCGTCACAATCTATGAGGCTGGTTACGAAACCGAATCGTACGTGGGAATTCAGATCCCGCCAATCCCTGAACCAGCTACAGCGTCTCTGGTGGTCGCAACCACTTTGATGCTCATCACCGGCCGCCGGCAGCAGGTTCGTTAACGACAGAACTCCGAGGCTTATGATGAATCAGAACTCGTCTTTGCTTAGTGCCCGTCGCGTACGCAACTCCAGCGCCATGTTCGTACGCGGCGGGCGCCGCCCGCATAAACCGAGTGATCATGGTTTTACCTTGATCGAACTGCTGGTCGTCATCTCAATCATTGCATTATTGATATCGATTCTTCTGCCGGCTCTACGACAGGCTCGACAGAAAAGCCAACTGGTGGCCTGCCTCTCCAATTTGCGGCAGATCGGCATCGCATTCCAATCCTATTTGACTGATTCTGATGGTTATTTCTATGAGTACCTTCAATACCAGGACAAAGTTGATCGCGAATTCGGCCAGGGCGGGCGCCCCAACCCCGACGAACCGAATGACCTGCGACCGCTCAATTATTACATGAATGACGCCTTGCTTGTTTTCAAGTGTCCCGGAGATAACGGCCGCATGGCGAATGGCTTGTATTCGACCCTGCAGCCGTCGATCTATGATCAAAAGAGATCTGGCAGCAGTTACGTGTTTAACGTGTCGGGCATACCGGAAAAGTGGTACACAACGGTACTGAATCCAAACGAAAACATCGCCAATTATGCCACGTCCATTAAACACCCGAGCGTGTTCAACTTGATGTCGGACTTCACGGTGATGGACATCATGTGGTTGGCTCCAGCAGGGACGCAGGTGGCCGGTATGGGGTGGCCTGTGTACACATGGCAGGGCAGCGCCAACTTCCACGAAAATGCATTCCTGCCTCCCTCCTGCAATATGGTGCTGGCAGATGGGCATGCTGCCCATATGGACAACATCAAGGGTGAGGGGGCCTATGGCCCACGCTTCTGGATGATCAATCGATAGTGAAGAGCCTGATGTCGTGTGATAACAGGCGAATAAGCGCGCGATGCTGATTTGACGGCTCAGGGGTCTGTTGGCTGCCATACGCAGGTTGAACCACCGGTCTTGGGAGGATCCACTCTGTGAGCATGTTACGCCGATGAAGCACCAGCGATGGCCGTTGAGTTAGCCACCGTTGTCAACAGCATTGCCCGTATTGCTGTGACAAGCATGGGATCTACGCATAGGACTACGTCGGCCGCTGTGTCGACAATCCGATACCTGCTGAGTCACGGTGACTGTTCCAGTAACCCGGATACACTCTCGTGGCCAAGTGCACCGGCCAGGAGACCCTGTCACGCAATATTGATGCCTGGACGTTGAATTGAGCCTGCACCCGATCGACATGGTCGTTGTCATTGTTCTGTGTCTGATGGTCGTAGGCACGGCGCTGTACGCACGCCGGTACACAAAGAGCGTGGCCGATTTTTTGTCCGCCAACCGCTGTGCCGGTCGCTATCTGCTGACGGTGGCCTCCGGCATGGCTGGACTCGGTGCCGTGACCATCGTGGCGATGTGGGAGAAGTTCTACCAGGGCGGGTTCGGCGCCATGCACTGGGGCATGATGCTGCTGCCGATTAATCTGGTCCTGGCACTATCGGGCTGGGTGATCTACCGATACCGCCAGACCCGCGCCATGACACTGTCGCAGTTCCTCGAAATGCGTTATAGCCGACGTTTTCGCATGTTTGCCGGGCTTCTGTGTTTCACCTCCGGTGCTCTGAACTACGGCATCTTTCCAGCAGTGACCGGTCGTTTTTTTATCTACTTTCTCGATCTGCCCTTGTACGCGACCACGGTGCCCGGACTTGAACTGGAATTGAACTGGACGCTGGGCCTGGTCATGGCCATCAATCTGTCGATTGCGTTGCTGATCACGCTCAATGGCGGCCAAATTGCCGTGATGGTCAGCGATTGGGTCCAGGGACAACTGTGCAATATCTGCTTCCTTCTGATGCTGGGCGTGTTGCTGTGGCTGGTTCCCTGGCCGGACATCGTCAGCACACTGATGACAGCGCCGCCCGGCCACAGCAAGTTGAATCCCTTCGATCAGGGAGACCTGCCCGACTTCAGCCCGATGTTCTTCTTCATGACCCTGGTGCTGCAAGTGTACACCTATCGTGTTTGGCAGGGCAGTCAGGCTTACAACGTTTCGGCTCGAACTCCGCATGAAGCCAAGATGGCCACCGTGCTCGCCGAGTTCCGCGGGATCATCACGTTCATGCTGGTTGGTCTGGCCGCCATCACCGCCTGGGTGGTGATGCATGGCGACACCCAGCCCGAGATCGCCGCCGCCACACACGCCACGCTGAATGGCATGGGCGACGAGCAGATGGCCAAACAGTTGACCACGACAGTGGTGATGAAGAACCTGTTGCCCCCAGGCGTACTGGGGCTGTTGGCGGCAGTGGTGATTATGGCTGCGGTTTCGACTGACTCAACCTACCTGCATTCATGGGGTTCCGTGTTCGTGCAGGATGTCGTGATGCCATTGCGGCAGTTTCAGCGTAAGCCTCAGATGACGCAGGATGCACACTTAAAAGCCCTGAAGTGGTCCATTGCCGGCGTGGCTGCGTTTGCCTGGCTGTTCTCAATGATCTTCTCCTTGAAAGAGTACATTTTCATGTACTTTCAACTGACCGGAGCCATCTTCACAGGAGGGGCTGGGGCTGTGCTGATCGGCGGCCTGTACTGGAAACGAGGCAATACGTGGGGCGCATGGGGCGCCATGGTCGTCGGCTCCGTGCTGGCAGTTTCCGGTGTAGTCGTCAACAACATTCTCTGGCCACGCCTGATTCCTTACCTGCATGAGCGCTATCCGGATACCACTTGGATCCAGTCATTACCTGAAAAGTTCTGGTTGAACGGTGTTGAAATCGGATTCGCGGTATCGCTGATCGCCATTGCTACCTACGTGATCATCTCGCTGGTGACCGCAAATCCCAAGGTTGATTACGACAAGCTGCTGCACCGGGGCCGCTACGCCGTCACCGGGAAATCCATCCAATCAGATTACAACCCCATGGTGCCCCGCGGTGCTGTGTCACATTGGCTGCGCAAACTGGGAGTCACAGAGGAGTTCACTTTTGGTGACAAAATGATCTTTGCTTTCAAATATGCGTTTTTTATATGGCAGTTTGTCATCGCATTTATCGGCATCACCATCGCCTACACCGTGTTCGGGCAGCTGCACAGCGATCAGGCCTGGGCGACCTGGTGGGCCATTTTCCTCTGCGTGACAGGAGCCGTTGGCATCTTCGCAACGGTGTGGTTTATTATCGGTGGCGTCAAGGATCTGCTTACCCTGTTTGCGGTGCTTAAGACCAGTGAACGAGATCTTGGTGACGACGGCTCCGTTACAGAATGAAGGCGAATCACATGCTTCAGCAATGCATGGCCGGATATAATGATGGGTACGCTGACTACGCCCCGGGGAAGGAGAACGTGTCCAGACATGCACATGCTTAAGAGATTACTTTTGTGTCTCCTGTTAGGCCACAGCGCATCGGGTGCGATCGCTGGGACGATTGTGTATGACGCCAATCCCGGTCCGGCACCCGATCCTAGCGATGCGTCCTATGATGCATTTCCGTCGGAGCAGTGGGCGTTACCCTGGATCAAATGGGAAACGTTGAGTGTCGGCAGTTCAGTGATATACGGCTCGATGCCGGCATGGGCTGTCTCCGATGGTATCGACAATGCCTGGTACGCATCGCCAACGCAGGCAGATAACAGCACAGGCGCTGCCCATGGATGGACGCTGAGTGCGACAGTGAGCATGGGTGGCCTGATCGCCAATCAGCCGTCCATCTTCAGGGTCGAATACGACGACCAGGCGCATGGAACCGCGTGGGCGCTTGGTTTTCGCAACGCCGGCGGCGGCCTCATGGCGGTGCATGTCAACATCAATGGAGGCACGCACTATCTGCCATTCGATACTGCTTTTCACGAATATCAACTCGTCTATTCCCCTGGCGCCGGCGGCAGCCTCGGAAACGTTGATCTGTTCGTCGATGGCTCACTGCAATTGGCAGACATCGGCGGGTACTCAGCCATTATGGGCAATCAGGTCTGGTTCGGTGATTCATCCTCGTCAGCATCGGGTGGAGGTACGCTCTATGTGAACCGCTTGTCGTTTACCACGCATGACCCCACCTACCATCCCGGCGATGCCAACGGTGACGGCATGGTCAACCTGGCTGACCTGCAAATCCTCGGTGATAACTGGCAGTCCAGCACGGCTACCTGGGCCGAGGCAGATTTCACGGGTGATGGTGTCGTTAATCTGGCTGATCTGCAAATCGTCGGTGACAACTGGGGCTACGGGGCTACGCCCGACATCGCCTTTGACGATGCTCACAGCCTGACCACCGTACTGGTCCCCGAGCCGGGCACGTTGATCCTGCTCGCAGGCGGATTGCTAGGTTTATGCCTCCGAAACGCCAGAGCACAGTCGCATGCCACCAGCGTGCAGCTCAAACGTTTGGAACGTATCTCTCACAGTGGAAAGCGGAGTTCCCCATACAGGCAGCAATAAACATGAAGCGTCGCCAGATACAGTTTGAATATCTGTTGTGTTCGGCCCTCCTGGCGTATGCACTGTCACTGCCGGCTGCGAATCCAGCTTTTGCCTGGGACATCGGTACGCCCATCACCTACTACTGGGATGGCCCCGATCCCTTGACCGCTGACGTGGCGCAGTGGGCGGTCAACGGCGGCTATAACCATGTCACCGTTTACTCCATCGCGGAATTGCAGGTTGCCGAGCAATACGGCCTGCGGGCCGAGTTGTCTCATCCACTGCTGTCCCTTGCATCACTCTATGATGCTCAGAAGCGGTCACAACTCAACACGCTCATTGATCAATTCAAAGCATCACCAGCCGCATACAGCTACTACATCAAGGACGAGCCGGGGGCGTGGCAGTTTCCGGGCTTAAGCGCGCTGACCGGCTATCTGCGTCAGCGCGATCCTGACCGACTCGGATTCATCAATCTCTTTCCACGACATCCCGTCGTCATGAATTCTGACTTGGGTACTACCGGAGATTCCGTAACCGCCTACAACTCATATCTCCGCGCCTTTGTCAACAGCGTCAATCCCGGACTTATCAGTTACGATCACTATCACTTCATGTCCAACGGCACGGACGCCCCCGAGTACTTCCTGAACCTGGAGCTCGTACGCAGAATGTCGGTGGAAACAGGCATTCCCTTCTCACAGGCTGTGCAGTCCGCGGCGATTGGAAACTCATTCAGACTCCCAACCACCAATGAGATGCGGTTTCTGTATTACACCACTCTCGCCTACGGCGCCCAGGGCATCTCCAATTTCCTGTACAAGCCGACCAATCCCAACAGCGGTGGAATTGCCCCCAATCCCGATGGCTCGCCGACGGAGATCTACCAGGCGGTGCAATCACTCAATCCCCAATTTGTCGCAATCGCCAACCAGCTGCAACCACTCAATTCACTTGGCACGTTTCACGAGGGCATGTTACCACCTGGCACCACGCCACTTCCCCAGGATTCGCCATTCGCACTCACACCCGGCGTCTCTGAACAGCCCTACGTCGAGGGACAGCAGGTCAAGGGTTATGCGATCGGATTGTTCGGTGCCGGAGATAGCGTCAGTGATGCCAGCTACGCACTGATCGTTAATCTGGACTACACAACCGACAAGACTGTGACGGTGACGGGTACAGGTGAGCTGTCTGTTTACAACGCTGTCACCGAGACCTGGACCGACCTGCACAGCAATAGTGCCACACTTTACTTGTGGCCTGGCGGCGGAAAAATGATTCGGCTATCCAACAGTCTTGTAAGTATTCCCGAACCATCAACCGGGATGTTATTGGGAATGGTTCTCGTACTCCACGCACTGCGTTTGCGCGTGTCCATGTCTTTCCGGTTGTAACTGAACTTTTGCAAAGTTACTGATATGAGTGCAACAATCATCCACCACCGTGAAGCTACGGTGTTGAAGGCGTCGTTGGTTACCCCTCGGCGCGAAAGGATTGGTGGTCGAGTCACAACGGCATTGGTGAATGCCAGACAGTCCAAAACGTTGACAAACAGCTTGTTATGCAGTGCTATTCGCCCACCGGTCAGGATGACGCGGATGGTCATCCGCTCCGTTCCATGTCGAATCACACATCACACGCCGTCGGAACGCCAGTGGCGGTATCTCGACCACCTACCATCATTATCGGCATGAAAAGCCATTTTGCAAAGTTCAGATACAAATCGGTTCGTTTTGCATCGCAGATTGCAATACCTGACTCTGGACAGTTCGCGGATCCCCCTGAGAAACGGTCTAGTTCCTTGCGGGTCCAGTGTGGCGGCCGATGATCGAAGGCTGTGACTGCCCTAAAACTGTCCTAATCTGGGAGTCACAAACTCGATCACATTGATCCGAAGCGACACGAATCATCGAGCGTCAAGCCCTGATCTGGATATGATTTGAGTCAAAAACCGTCTATCCGAGGTCATGGGACGATATCGCAGTCGCCCAATCCCGCCCTCTCCGTTTGGATTCCAGCCTGCTATCGAGGTCGCGCCGTTAATCGCGCCGTTAATTGGCGAGATTTTACCCTCTTGTTCGGGCTCTCTTTGAGGCAGCGGACGGCCCCTTTCGCACCTCAATTCATCACACCTCAACGCGCTCGTCAAGTACCGAATGCGGGGTCGGTCGTAAGGGGTCCAGCCGATCGGCTTGCTGGTATCCCCACCGCAGGTAGGACGCCGCCTCACCGTCGAGTTCGATGGCACCATCCCTTTCCAGCACCATCACCCCAACCGCGTCGAGGTAGTCGCGTATGAGGCGGCTACGCTGCCAGGACTTGGCATGGTTGACCAGTTCTTCAAGCTTTGCCTTCTCAGCGTTCTGAAGTTCGGCAAGGGCTTGCCGGCGACGTTGCAGGTCCTCCTCCTTGGCGCGGCGAATACGCATCTGTTCCTCATGCCTTCGGCGCTCTTCTTCCTCTTCTCGCCGCTTGATGCGCATCTGACCGGCAGTCCTGACGAAGTCGATGATCAGGTCATTGAGGCCATCCTCGATATGGCATTTCCTGGGGGTGTCCTTCAAAAGGACTGATGCGTAGCATGACCCTCGGTCCAGGATGAGCAACCCGCTGGGCTGCAGTTCAGTTTTCAAGGCAAACATGCCTTTGCGTTTTTCCTGGGATAAGCGTACCTGGTTGTGCTTCTCGCGCAGGCGGATGACTGAGACCTCTTCACCAGCAAAGCAGACGACGGTCTGTGTACGATACTCCCGCCACTTTTCTTTTTTGATCTCGATACTGCCGCCGATTTTCTCGATGCGCTTGATCAGGGCATCCATCATCCGCAGCCCGCGCGACTCGGTCTTCCGGGTCAATGTCACATCCAGTGTTGGTCGATTGTCATACTTCTCATCATGTGAACGCTCGTAGTACGGCACACGGTTGGCTCTGACTCGATCACGCGTTGCAGCGACCAGTGGATGTGGTCGATGTAATGACTCGGCGACCACCACTGGCGGCAACGATCGAGCCTTGTCAAGCAACTGCTGGATGTCCGGGTCATACACCGGCTCGGGGGGCGGTGGCTCGATCGCTGCGGCGCTCTCGTCAATCTTATAGAACGTCAGACTCTGTATGGCGGGATCATCGTTTTTCGGCAGCGGGGTTTTTCGTGGATTCCTGCCGTGTTCCAGTTTTGCCCAATAGCCCGGGTACGGCTTGGGAATATCGTGCCCCTTACATACTACCGGGAGCATCCAATAGTTGACACTTTGGGCAGTCACGCGGCGGCGTAGCGGACGTGCTGTTCGTTGAAAAAGCGGCGCAGCACGTCGGGCTGTTTCTGCCGGCGGCGCAGGTGCGAACGGG
>JADLFV010000140.1 GCA_020849625.1 Phycisphaeraceae bacterium | reverse complement strand
GCCCTCCGGCACAAAGGCGGTTCGTCCGCCTGCGAATAGGGGCATGAAGTTCGCGGGTAGTCCAGCGATGTCCAACCTGACTGTGGTGGGATAGGCCGCAGCGGAATCGGCCAGCAAGGGTTCACTCCGATAGACCCGCACGCGCTCACCGCGCGTCTCGGCAATGACGCCCTGGTTGGGTCTGCCGACGCCGGTGGACTCCACGTTGCCGTGGTCCGCCGTGAGATAGATGTGGTATCCCTTGTCCAGCAGCAGCGAGAACAGCCGATCGACGAAACCGGTTGTCAGCCAGTTGCCGATCCACATCGCCACGTCTTTCTTGGACCGCTCCTTGTGGAGCCGATCGTCCACCTCATCGATGACCAGGCCCACCACCTTCGGACGCCGGTCGTTCAAGTCCGCCTCAAGCACATCCAGTTGATCGACTTGGCGCAGCGCGCGTCGGTACATCACCTCGTTCGAGTTGACGCCTTCGTTCTGCCAGAACGTCTTCCACAAGGATTCCTCCTTGTCCGTCCTGTCGATGGAGTCGTCGAACTCTCGCGGTTTAAGGCCGGAGAACAGCGCCTGGCGCGACACCGATGTCACGGTCGGCAGCCATGCGAAAGCGGTTCCCTCGTCGAACGCGAAGCGCTTGGTGGTGGCGATCAGGCGCTCGCGGATCTGCACCCACTGGTCGAAGGCCAGCCCGTCGAAGACCAGCAGAGCGACCTTGGTTTCCCCTGCGGACCGACGATGGCGCAAGAAGCGCGGTACGTGGTGAACCATCACCGGGCCTTTGGTCACCGGCTGCAGAATCAGGTCGGCGTAATGCTTGGCTGCGACCCAGGCTTGCAGATGCTCGTCTGATTGCGACTGCAAGGTCTTGATCCGTTCCCGAATCACCGGCAAGTGTTCGCTGCCTTCCGTACCTGGCAGACCATGCGTGCGAGCCAGGATCTCACCGTAACGCTTGGCGAACTCGCTCCAGTCCTTGTGCGACGAGGCCGCCGTTGGCGTCGTCTCGATCAGACCATCGATGCCCTTGAGCACCAAGGCCTGCAATGCCGCCGGGTCCTGGACAATCCCCGCCTTGATCCAACTCGGCATCCCCGCCGGGACGCTGTGCACCGCCAGCGGATGCAAGCTGCCGTCGAGGAACATGGAGTCGACCAGCACCTGAACATCGGAGTGATCGAACGGAATCTCGATCTTGGCGACGTAGTCTGGCGGTGGCGGTTCGCCCGTCCGCGTACCATCCAGTCCAAGTGTCTTCAGGTAGCGATACCACGCATCCTGCACCACGCGCAGCAGCGCGCTCTTGGATGCCAGCCATGTGGCGACGGGCAGATCCGTGAACAGCCCCTTGCCTTGAATGATGCCTGCCGCGTGCAGGGCAAACAGGGGCGGCAACGAACGGTTGGCGAAGTGAAGCCGCAGCAACTCACGCCAGAAGTCCACCTGGGTGCGAATGGATCTTGGCGCCAGTTGGTAGACGTGTTCGAGGATGAAGTCCTTCGACTCGTTCTCGCCGCGTGCATTCTGCAATTCCGTCTGGTGGGCATGAAACAGCCCGGCAAGATGCTCCGGCTCGACTTGCTGCACGGCGCTGTAAGCCAGCTTGGGGAACAGATCGGCAAGGCTGAGGCGCACCACACGACCGTGATGCACGATGTCCCAGGGCAACGCGTTCGCGTCGGCGCTGCGAAGATGCAGAACAAGCGAGGGCGCTGGCCCCGGCTCACCTCGATCCCATGCCGCGCGGTAGCGCTCCTCATATTCCGCGCGGAAGGCAAACGGGTCTTCGTACAGCATCAGCTCGAAGCCGCGACCGCGCAGCTCGGTCAATAGCTTTTCGTCGAGCAACACATCGTCAGGGTCGCACGCCACCCATAGCCGGGTGAGGTCGGCCGTGAAGTGGCTCAGGATGCGTTCCGTCCAAAGGCTCATGCATCACCTCCGACGCGCACCATCATCACGGCATTCAAATCCGGCACGCTGGCCTCCATGTCATCGAGAGCGGCCATGCGTGCATCGTGTTCTTGTTGCAGCCGCTTGCGCCGGTGCTCGCGCACGGCGGGCAGGCCAATTCGTCCAATCGCCTGGCTTCGTGCCTCGAACGCATACACCGCACGCTCGCGTTCTTCCTTCAGCCGGGCGCGGTGTTCGGTCAGCAGCTCGGTGAAGATCCGTTCACCCTGGGTACTGGCAGCCGAATGCGATGCCTCGAACCACCTCACCGACTCCTCGGCACCCGTCACGGCATGCACGTCTACGGTTTCAGTGAGCAGCAGATCCCAGACGCGCTTGGCGGTCGGCACGAAGGGCCGGCCTTCCTCGTTGATGAACACCGGCAGGAAGCGCTTCCGGCTCAGGCCTTCAGCCGCCAGACTGATCTCCCACAGCGACCAAATGCCGCGTACCGAATCCGGCAGCCCGGTCACGCGGATCACCGGCAGTGGCTGGCCGGCGACAAAGCGCGGTAGCTCGCTGATCACAGCACGGGCGCGTGGATCTTCCATCGTGACCCATTCCAACTCCGGGTTCTCATCCGCAGTGCGGGCGTCAAAGCAGGCCTGCGCCGATTCGCTGCCGTCTGCCCACTTCACCCGCCATGCATTGCCCGCCTTGATGGCGGAGCCACCGCGCGCAGCCAACCCGCTGGTGATGGCGCGCTCCAGCCAGAACTGCGCTGGGTGGTCGCGCCACTTGCGGGCATCGTCGGCGTCGAGATCGTGCTCAGTAGTGAGCAGATCGCTATTCTTCTTCGACTCTGCCAGGGTGGAGCGCAGTTGCGACACCACCGCGTCGCACTCCTGTTCGATGGCATCCGGGTT
>JADLFV010000139.1 GCA_020849625.1 Phycisphaeraceae bacterium | reverse complement strand
GGGCGCTGTCTGCCGTGGCGGCGGTGGCGTCCAACTCGATCAGCACATCCCCCGCCTTGACGGCCTGTCCGTCGCTGACCTTGATCGCCTTGACGGTGGCCGTCTCGATGGGCTGGATCACCTTGGTACGATCATTCGGCACGATCTTGCCGGGGGCGGTGGCCACCACATCGATATGGCCGAAGACCGCCCAGAACAGCGCGACCAGGGCGAAGCAAAGGATCAGCCACATGGCGATGCGCGGTGCGGGCGACACGGGCGTTTCCTGCAGTTCCAGAGCTGCCGGCAGAAACTGGGCCTCGTGCGGCAGGCGTGGCTGCGGGTCGAGGGCTTTCCGTTCGCGCCAAGCGTGACGAAAGACCGCCGCGTAGCGCTTAAGCAGATCGAGAGCGGCGTGAAGCCTTAAGACATGGCTCATGGTTTAAGCCTGTTGCAAACGGTGCAGTCGCGAATAGTGTCCAGCCTCATGAGCGAGCAGCTCGGCGTGGGTGCCCTGCTCGACGATTTGCCCGCGGTCGAGCACGACGATGCGGCTGGCGTCGCGCACGGCACTCAAGCGGTGGGCGATGACGATCACCGTGCGGCCCTTGCAGATGGCCTTCATGTTGTTCTGGATCACCCGCTCGGACTCGTAATCCAGAGCGCTGGTCGCCTCGTCGAAGATGAGGATGCGCGGGTTGGTGATAAGGGCCCTGGCAATGGCGATCCGCTGGCGCTGGCCGCCGGAGAGGGTCGCACCGTGCTCGCCCACCACCGTGTCGTAGCCCTCCGGCAGTTCCAGGATGAACTCGTGGGCGCCGGCCAGCTTCGCCGCGCCGATCACCGCATCCACGGGGATGCCCGGGTCGGACAGAGCGATGTTCTCGCGGATGCTGCGGTTGAAGAGCATATTCTCCTGCAGCACGACGCCGGTCTGCCGGCGCAGGCTGGTGGTATCGGCCATGGCCAGATCCACGCCGTCGATCAGCACCCGGCCGCGTTCCGGCACGTACAGGCGCTGCACCAGTTTCGCCAGCGTGCTCTTGCCGGAGCCTGAGCGGCCGACGATGCCGATGACTTCGCCGGGCTGGATCGCCAGGTCGATGCCCCGCAGCACTTCCGGGCCGTCCGGGCGGTAGCGGAAGATGACCTTATCGAATTCGATGCGCCCGGCGATCGGCGGCAGGGTGCTGCGATTGGCATTGGCCACTTCGGTGCGGGCGTTGAGAATGTCCCCCAGGCGCTGCACCGAGATGCCGGTCTGCTGGAAGTCGGTCCACAGCTGTGCCAGGCGCATGACGGGCTGGGCAACCCTTCCGGCCAGCATGTTGAAGGCGATCAATTGCCCGACCGTGAGTTCGCCGCCGATGACGAGGCGCGCGCCCAACCACATGGTCGCCACTGTCACCAGCTTGCCGATGAGCGATACGCCCTCGTGCGCCAGGGTTCCCAGAGCCGACGTACGGAAGCCGGCGGCGACGTAGGCCGCCTGCTGGTTGTCCCAGCGCCGCGTCATTTGCGGTTCGACCGCCATGGCCTTCAGGGTGTCGATGCCGTTGATGGTTTCCACCAGAAAAGCCTGGTTCTCGGCACCGCGGTTGAACTTCTCGTGCAGGCGTGCGCGCAGCAGCGGCGTGACGAGCAGGGAGAGGATCAGGTAGCATGGCAGGGACAGCACGACGACCAGCGTCAGCCAGCCGCTGTAGAGCAGCATGACGCCGATGAACACCACCGAAAAAAACAGGTCCAGCACCAGGGTGATGGCATTGCCGGTAAGGAACTGGCGGATGTGCTCCAGCTCGCGCACCCGCGCCACGGTGTCGCCCACGCGCCGCGCCTGGAAGTAGGCGAGCGGCAGGTTGATCAGATGCCGGAACAGCCGCGCCCCCAGTTCCACATCGATGCGGCTGGTGGTGTGGGCGAAGACATAGCTTCTCAGCCCGGAGAGCAGCACTTCGAAAACGATCACCACCAGCAGGCCGAAGGCGATCACGTCCAGCGTTGTGAAAGCACGATGCACCAATACCTTGTCCATCACCACCTGGAAGAAGAGCGGCGTCACCAGGGCGAAGAGCTGCAGGACGAAGGAGACCAGAAAGACCTCGCCCAGCAGCTTCCTGTATTTGACCACCGCCGGGATGAACCAGGTGAAATCAAACCTGGCGAGTTCTCCCGCCAGCGAAGCGCGCGAGGCGAAGAGGATCAGCTCGCCGTGCCAGCGGGCGACGAAATCAGCCTGACCGAGGACTTGCGGCCGTTCGATGCGCGGGTCCTGGATCAGCACCTGGTCGCCATCGATCCTGGCCAGGATGAAAAACCGCCCATCTCTGCCTGAAGCCAATGCCGGCAAGGGAGTGCGTTCGAGCCGTATCCAGTCGCTGCGCACGACCTTGGCCTTGAGGCCGAGGGATTTGGCTGCGAGCAGAATTTGGGCAGAGCCGAAGGGTTTGCCCGGTTCCTTGAACTCGTGTGCCAGTTGATCTGGATCGGCCGCCACGCCGTGGAAGCGGGCGAGCATGGCCAGGCCGAGCAGGCCGGTGTCGGGCTCCGGGGCAGCGCCCGAGACCTGTTCGGTGGCAGCCTCGTCGGATATGAGGGCGAAGGGCGATGTCTGATCGGTCATGGGAAGTCCCCTGCCCCCGGGTGGGGGCAAGGTAGATCGCTATTACTGCCAGTTGGCGGCGATGACCGGGTTCAGGGTATCCTGATAATTTTGCGGCAGCGTGGTCTGGCCTGCGGACGGCGGCGAGAAGGCGGCCATCGCCTGGACGAGGTTTTCCACCTGGGTATCCAGCAGCAGGCGATTGTCAGCCGTCCTGAACTGCTCGACGTGATAGGCCGAACCGGAGTACCAGTTCTTGATCGTCATCCTGTCCGAAGTGCCGATGATGCTGACTTCAAGATTCGATCCGACGTGGCGGAACCAGAGCTGGTCGACTGCGACATCCGTGCCAAACTGCACCGAGTCGGTATTCCCTGCGGTGGAATCGTTTTCGTAGGCCGTGTCGGCTCCTGAACCACTTCCCAACAAGTAGGTATCGGAGCCCGCCCCCCCTTCGAGGTAGTCGTTGCCGGTGCCGCCGTCGAGCAGATCGTTGCCGTTGTTGCCGAAAACGTTGTCGTTGTCGGCACCGCCGAGAATCGTGTCGTCGCCATCG
>JADLFV010000138.1 GCA_020849625.1 Phycisphaeraceae bacterium | reverse complement strand
GGGTGAGGGCGGCTGCCTGGCTGCGCTGCATGGCTTCGCGTTCCATGCGGGCAAGGGTTTCGGTCTCGCGGGCGTTGTCCGCGAGAGCTGTCGCCTGCCGCTCGGTGAAGGTAAAGGTCGTGGCCAGCCGGCTCAAGGTGGCCTGATACCGAAATACCCCGGCATCCGGCCCAACGCCCTGGATTGTTGTGCCGTGGGCATCGCTCGTCGTGGACATGAACGCCGAAGATTTGGTCGGCGCGAGCTGGTGCTGGTCGATGGAGACGATGTCCTGGCTGATGTTGCCCTTCGAGGTGCTTGCGGCTTCGCCGGAGACGGCCGATTGGATCGGGCCGACGCCGGTCACGGCCTGGAAGGCGACTTCGCCGCCCTTGATGATCGCGGTGGCGATGATCGGAATCGAGATCACCATGTAGCCGGCCACGGCCTGGTCCGAGATCGCGCCGTGGTAGATGGTGGAAGCGGTCTCCTGCGCGAGGCCCTGTGCCGCTGCGCCCATGTGGGCGGCGGCCTCGAGGTTCTTGGCGCTCGCGAGCGTGGCCACGTAGTTGAGGATCGCGTAAAGCGGGGGCCAGAGCTGGATCCAGACGAGGCTCAGCACGAAGCTCTTGATGGCGAGGCCGAGTCCGCGGCCTTGGGCGAGCAGGAACAGCAGGAAAACGAACGGGAACACCGCGTAGATGATCGCCTCGATGACGTTGCGGACCAGGGGCAGGGCCTGCTCCGCAATTTTGCCCATGGTGAGGAAGGAGGAGTTGATCGACGCCGTGGCATTGGCCCGGCTGGTTGCGATCATGAGGGAGGCCGGATCGTTGATCTTCTGGCCGACGATGCTGCTCGTGTCCTGCACCAGGTTGATCATGATGTTCTGGCGCAGCAGGTCCGCTGTGCTCTGCGCCGCCGTGGCGATCTTGGCCTTGTAGTAGGCCTGCTCGACCTGGCCGTCGATCAGGCTCTGGGCCACTGTGGGGTCGAGCGACGGGTTCATCTGGAAGGCGAGCATCGCGCGGGCGCGCGCCAGCTCGGCCGGGAGCCGGTTGGCGAGATAGGTGTAGACGTTCGGGCAGGTGTCCACCTGTACCGGGTTGCCGTAGGTGGAAAAGCGCGCCGGGTTTGGCGTGCCCATCAGCGACCAGATGTCGGTGCTTTGGGCGAAGGTGGCAGGATCGATGGTGCCATCTTGCAGGTCGTAGGTCGTGCAGTTGTAGACGAACGCGATCAGGTCGGTGCGCAGCTGGGGATCGGCGATGTTCAGCGACCGGGATGCCTGGATCAGACGGTTGCCGAACATCACGCCGTTCTTCTGGTAGGCGAGTTCCGCAGGCAATTGGGCGGTGCTGGTCGGGATCACCTGGAACGCGGTCTCGAAGAACCGCGTCATCACGTCGCCCACCTTGCTCGTGTAATGCCCGAAGAACGCAACGCCGATCGGCACGTTGCCGACCACGACCGGCGTCTGGCTACCCAGCTTGTCGACGATGATGACATCGCTCTTGGGCACGAAGAGCGCGTAGTAGAGGAACATGAACCCCATCAGCCAGCCCCAGCCGTGGAAGCGTCCCGGCGTGAAAAGGCCCGCCACTGCGGCAACCAGGACCCCGGTGATCGCGACCGTCTTGATCAGGCCGAAGTAGTCGTCGCCGCCCATGATCGCGGCGATGGCGTTGAACACCCCGGTCAGGGTATCGACGTTGCCGTAAGCGTAGATTTCAAACATGAGTGCTGGACGTCGACGTTGGAATGGGTGGGGATCGCCGGCCGCGTGCGGACGCCGGCGATCGGCTCTACGAGCCGCGAGCCCCGGAATTTGCGCTGAAGTCGAGCATCGCCTTGACCGCCTGCGGCATCGAGCTCCAGAGCTGGCGTTCGAGGTTTTGCAGATCCTGCGTCATCGACGATACCGAGCGGACCTTGGCGTAGGCGGTCTGCTTCTCCGTGAGGATTTGCCGCTGGGCTTCCTGGGCGCTGGTGCGCAGGGCATCGACGTACTGCTGTTCGATGGCCGTGCGCTTGAGTGCCTGGGACAGGGCGGAAAGCGCCTGCCGGATGGCGCGATTGAGGAAGGTCTCCGCATAATCGAGCGCGATCACGTCCTTGTAGGTTTCGATCAGCGTTTCGGCGGTGCTGGAGCCGGGCACCGCGTTGGCCACCGCCAGCATCTTGTAGACCGGCTCAGTCGTGTTGTTGATGAAGCCGATGTCGGCCGCGCTCTGTGGCGTGCGGGTCGCGATGTTGTCCGACATGCGGCGGAGGCGCTCGGACACCATGCGGGTGTAGGGCTTTGCCGAGACCGTGGTGCGCGTCGGATTGAGACATTCGGACGCTTCGTCGCAGACGTAGACCTCGATGTCGACATTTCCTTCGGTGGCGGAGGCGCCTCGGCCCAGGAGCAGGTCGCGCAGTCCAACGATGCTGGGCTCGAGGTAGCGCGGCATGGCGCCGCTCCCGTCGTCTGCCGGCGGGTAGAGGATCACGGTGCCGATCACACTCATGATCAGCTCCTTCTCCTGCTGGCTGATCGTGCCGCCGACCTGGTTGAGTGCCAGCCAGATGACGTTGCCCTTGACGAAGGTGGCGTTGCGAACGTTCGGGTCGCTCGAATTGGCGGCGTTCTTCACCACCGCCGGGGCGTTGGTGGCGCAGGTGAAGCGCGCGTCCGCGCGGTCGGTGACGCTCCCGAGATACTGCGCAATGTTCGCGCAGCCGCTCTGCACCGAGTTGTCGAACTCACCGACGATGCCGGTCACCAGCGCGTGCGCGGCCTCGCAGGAATGGATGTTCATGGTGTTGATCTTGTTGATCTGGTCCTGCAGCTCGGTCAGGAGCTTGTCGAT
>JADLFV010000137.1 GCA_020849625.1 Phycisphaeraceae bacterium | reverse complement strand
GACATTACCCAAGCAGACCGAGCACCGCTTGTGGCTGGCTGTTGGCCAGGGCCAGCACGTTGGTGGCGGCGTTGACCAGGATCTGAGACCGGGTCAGGTTGGCCGTCTCGCTGGCGAAGTCGGTGTCGCGGATCGAGCTCTGAGCGGCGCTGGTGTTTTCCAGAGCGATGCCCAACGAGTTGATCGTCGAGCCGATGATGTTCTTCTGGAAAGCGCCCAGTCGGCCTCGGAGCGCAGAGATCTCATCGATGGCGCTGTTGACCACCTGCTGAGCGCTCTCGATGTTGCCGTTGACCACGTTGAGGGCCTGACCGTTGGCCAGGTCGTCCAACTGGTATGTGTTGCTGGACAGGTCGGTGTAGCGGCCCAGGTGACGGGCGGCCACGTTCTGGATACCCAGCGAGACCTGGTTGGTGATGTTGACCTGCGGGCCGAGGTTGAACTTGGCGCCGCCGCCGGTGATGGTGAAGGCCGTGAAAGCGGAGGGCGTGGTCGCCGCGGTGTTGGTCAATTCCAGCGCGACGTCGAGGAAGTCGGTACTGACACTGGCGGTCTTGCCGTCGCCGGTGGCCGCGATGCCGTTGATGATGGCACCGATGTCCTGGCCTTCGTCGCGGATGCCACCGGTGGCAGCATTGGAACTGAACAGCTGGCCAGAGGCAGCTGTGGCAGTGTTTTCGTCGGTGCTGGACAGAGTCAGGATGCCGTCGCCGCCCTGGCCGGCGTCATTGAGAATCTTGACAGAGACGAAATTGCTTGAGCCAAAGCCTGTGCTCTTGAGCACGATGCCTGTACCGCTGACGGCCGCGGAGACACCGGTGATGCTCTTGAAGGTGTTGATGGATTCAGCAACGTTAGTCAGACTGGTGGCGGAAGCAAAGCTGAACTCACGAGAACCGACCGCGCCAGCCAATTCGAAGGTGAAGGAACTGGTGGCATCCGCTAAGTCGAGGCTGGCGGCTCCGGCCGAGAGGAAAAGGCCGCCGTGCTGAGCGGACTGGGTGACTACGATGTTGACTGCGCGGGTGTCACCGGTTTCAAGCTTGGCAGCATTGATGGTGTAATCCGCGATGTTGGCGCTGGTGCCGCTGACGGTGAAGTCGAAGTTGCCGTTGAGCAACTGCGTGCCTTCAAAGGTGGTGGCGGCGGAGATACGATCGATGGTCTGCAGGATCGAATCGATCTGCAACT
Organism: Phycisphaeraceae bacterium; assembly: GCA_020849625.1. Taxonomy (GTDB): domain Bacteria; phylum Planctomycetota; class Phycisphaerae; order Phycisphaerales; family Phycisphaeraceae; genus JADLFV01. The sequence goes on along the minus strand of JADLFV010000137.1, from coordinate 26,387 downwards.
GGTTGGCCTTGCGCTCCTCGGTGCTCAGGCCGGCGTCGTTGGCGGACTGGCCGACCAGCGACTGCAACTCGATGAGCAGGTTGTTGATTTCCTGCAGGCCGCCTTCAGCGATGTTGACCACCTGGTCGGCGCGTTCGGCGTTGCCGATGGCGGCGCTGATGGAGGCGATCTCGCTGCGCAGCTTTTCGCTGGCGATCAGGCCGGCCGGGTCATCGGCGCCGCGGTTGATCCGCAGGCCGGTGCTCAGCCGTTCCAGCGAGGTATTGAGGGTCTTGTTGTTCTGGCCGAGCACGCGCTGGGCCAACAGGCTCTGGACATTGGTGTTGATTCGACTCATGGTTTGAGGTCCTCCCTGAACACGCGTTCTGTGTTACTTGGGTTGGCTAGTAGCCTCCTGCGGTGCGTCACAGATCTCCGATCCGTTACTGATGCTTTTTGGTTTTGAAGTTCTGGTTGTCGTCGTCAGTCTGGGTTTGGCCAGGTCATCTCATTGCTTCGCTCCTTTCATCCTTCCGTGGATCCGTGGGAGCTTGGTCCGGCGGCGGTTGATTGACCGTCGCGTGAGATTGTTCGGCGGTCGGCGGCGGATGCCAGCAGCGGCGGTTTGAACAGTCTTTATCGGAACCCATGCTCAAACTCCCATTTCGCGGACGGAATACGTTTCTGAACCTTGCGGCAGCATCGTCACAACCGGCACAGACCTTAAGGACCGCAGCAAAGAAATAAGCGATATTTTCGTTACAGGCCGCATAAACGGCCCTGGGTGGGAGATGGCGTCAGATTCAGCGGCGGGAGACGTGCGGACAGACATGAAAAAGGACGGCCGCAAAGCCGTCCTGACCGTTTCGAGTTATCGGTCAAAAAAAGAAGCCCACGCCTTGAGGGCGCGGGCTTCCCGGAGATTCAGATAGACACGTTCGCAGGCTTAGCCGAGCAGGCTCAGCACGTTCTGCGGGTTGGCGTTGGCGATCTGCAGGGCGCTGGTCGCGGCGGCCACCAGGATCTGGTTGCGGGTGAGAGCGGCGGTTTCCGCGGCGAAGTCGGTGTCGCGTATGGCGCTCTCGGCGGCGCTGACGTTCTCATAGGAGATGTTCAGCGACGTGATGGTGGAGCCCACCACGTTCTTCTGGAAGGAGCCGATGCGCCCGCGCAGGCCGGCGATCTGGTTGATGGCCTCGGTGATAACCTCCTGAGCGCCGGTCAGGTCGCCGTCGATCAGGTTGTTGTCCTGCCCGGACCCGAGGTTGGACAGGTATCCGACTTCATTGTTGCCTAGGTTGCGGGCCGCGACGTTGCGGATGCCGAGGGTGACCTGATTGCCGATGCTGACTTCCGGCCCGAGGTTGAACTTGGCCCCGCCGCCGTAGATGGTGCCGGCAGTGAAGGAGCCGAGCGTCTGGGCGGTGGTGTCCTCGATGACCATCTGCAGGTCAAGGGCGTCGTTGCGGATGGTCAGTTGCGTGCCGCGACCGGCGGCCGCCAGACCGTTGACCGAAGCGCCGATGTTCTGACCCTCGTCACGGACGCCGTTGGCGGCGGCCACGGAGGTGAAAGCGACGCCGCTGGCGGCGGTGGCGGTGTTTTCATCGGTGCTGGAGAGGGTGTAGAGACCGCCGCCCTGGCCGGCGTCGTTGGTGATTTTGACCGAGACGAACTGGCTGGAGCCGAACTCGTCGGTCTTGAAGACGATGCCGTCGCCGCTGACCGCGGCCGAGACGCCGGTGATGGCTTTGAAGCCGTTGATGGAGGCAGCCATATCGGACAGGCTGACACCGGAGGCGAAGCTGAACTCGCGGGTGCCCTTGGTGCCGATGACTTCAAAGACGAAGCTGCTGGTGGGGGCGCCGCCGAAGTTCAGGGCGGTGTCGGCCGCCGACAGGAACACGCCGGCGTGCTGAGCGGACTGCGTGACCACCACTTCCACGTTGACGTTGGAGCCGCTGGGCACCTTGGCGCCGTTGACGGCGAAGTCGATCACGTCGCTGGAATCAACGCCGCTGACCAGGAAGTCGAGCCGGCCGTTGAGCAGTTTGGTGCCGTTGAATTCGGTGGTGGAGGCGATGCGGTCGATGGAGGAGAGAATGGCGTCAACCTGAAGCTGGTTGGCGTCCTTTTCCTCGTCGGAAATGCCGGCATCGTTGGCCACGGCTCCGACCAGGGATTGCAGTTCGGTCAGCAGGTTGGTGATTTCCTGCAGGCCGGACTCGGCGATGTTGGCGATCTGGTCGGCGCGTTCGGCGTTGGCGATGGCGGCGCTGATGGCGTTCTTCTCAGCGCGGAGCTGCTCGCTGATGATCAGCCCGGCGGGGTCATCGCCACCGCGGTTGATGCGGTAGCCGGTGCTCAGCCGCTCCAACGATTTGGTCAGAGCGTTGTTGTTGGCGCTGAGCACGCGCTGAGCGATCAGCGAGTTAATGTTGGTGTTGATCTGACTCATGTCTTTCGTCCTCTCCGCGATCGGCAGGGATTTCCTGGCACTCCCCAAGTCCGTGTCCCGACACAGGCCACGGAGATTTGGACCCCCTGGGGAAGCAACCCCGATTCACCCAGTCACTTGCCGGCGGTCCCAGTGCGGCACGCGATATTCCGGTGATCGAACCGCGCATCAGTCAGCATCAGCTTGTGGGATCGAAAACTCGCACACCGCAGCCTTTTCAGGCAGCGTATCCGGCACAACCGATACATCCGGCCACCGTCCTGCCCCGGACGTCTTGAAAATGGATCGCCGGGCACGGCGCAGCAGGTGGACTGAACCGGATTGCAGAGGTGAAAATGGGCAGGATCATTCAGCCGAATGGTCCTGGCGACGCAGGCGCTCGATGTCGCGCAGGTAGGCTTCCGTTCGCTCCAGCTCACGCTTGAGGTGACGCACCCGCAGCAGGCTCTTGACCCGCGTCAGCAGTTCCAGCTTGTTCACCGGCTTGGTCACGAAGTCGTCGGTGCCCGACTCCACGCCGCGCTCGATGTCACCCAGTTCGTTGAGGGCGGTGACCATCATCACCGGAATGCTGCGCGTGCGGGGGTCTTCCTTGATCTTTCGGCAGACCTCGAAGCCGCTCATGCGCGGCATCATGACGTCCAGCAGAATCAGGTCCGGCAGCGGTTGATCCCGGCGGTCCAAGCGTGCCACCGCTTCCAGGCCGTCGCGGGCCGTCTCGATGGTGCAGCCCAGCGTTTCGAGATAGGCCTGCAGCAGTTCGAGGTTCTGCTCGTTGTCGTCAACCACCAGCACGGCGGACTCGGCGGGATTGAAGTCCGCTTCCGCTTCCGCGGCGGTGATCGCAGGATCGTCAGTCTGGTTCATGGCGGTGGCGTTCTGTCCAGGGTTCGGGAACCGTGGATCATGGTAACCACTGCCGCGGTCACAGTCGATGTCAGCCGGTCCGCACCGAGGACGGTGCGGCTAAAAAAGTGATAGCCGCAACGCCCCCAGATTAACCCCCGCAGCGCCAGCCATTTACATGACGGGGCGTTTGCCAAATGCCCGAATTCCGCTAAAATACACGTTTCCCGGCGGTCCGAAACGTGCAGCGAACGGTCATTATGGCAGACAAAGTGATTGGAAAACTCAAGCCTTGGGAAGACCGTTGGCAGCAGCCGGACCCCCAGGTCCTGCTGAACGATTTGGAGGAGCACCGGCGAAAGTTCGTCACCACGCTCATGGAGCAGATGGTGGCCTACGAAGGCCTTCAGGTCACCTTGCGCTGGCACGGGGACAGTTGGAAATGGTGCTGGCAGTTCGATCTGGCCGTGGGCAGCGGCGAGCCGCGGGCGTTTGCCTATCTGGTGCCCAATCCAATGGGAGCGCTTCTGTGTATCACGCTGGATGACGACCTGGTGGGCCAGTTGCCGCTGCGGCGGCTGAGCCGATATGTCCGCGATGGCATACGTCAGGCCAAGGCCAAGTGTGCGGTCAAGACCCACTGGGCGACCTGGACGCCCAACGCCATGACCGAGGTCGAGCAACTGCTGGACCTGGTCAAGCGCAAGCATCGCCTGCTGACGCAGCCGAAGAAGTAGCCACCGAGCCATCACGTTTAGCGTCGGAGCTTGCTCCGACATTCTGGGCGAGCATGCTCGCCCGCAAAACAAGGATCTGTCGGAAAACGAAAGGTGGAGCGGGCGTCCCGCCCGCTGGCGGCCGAGACGGCCGCCCCACCTGGGTCATGGATCGTTTTCCGACAGAGCCTAAATCTCATACGCCCACGATTCGGTTTCGTCCAGGGCTTCCAGGCCGTCGGCGTCGATGGAGCGGCCGAGCAATTCCCGCGCCCGTTGCAGGGCCCGCTTGGCGGAAGCGAACACCCCGAAGCCGGTCTCGAAAACGTTGCGGGGCCCGATCAGCGCTACCAGGCCGAAGGACTTCAACGTCTGCATCAGCTCCGGCTTGACGCCGCAGAGTACCACGTGATGCCCGCGCGATTGCATCTGTTGGGTGAAACGCTCGAATTCGCCCAGCACCGTGGCGTCGATCGAGTGCGTGCGCTTCAGGCGGATCACCACCACGCACACCCCGCTGTGAGCGATGCGCTGGAAACGGTCGGCCAGTTCGTCGGCCACCGCGAAAAACAGGTCGCCCTCCATCTGAAGGAACATCACCGGCTGATCGCCGCCCCGGTCACGCAGTGGCCGCTCGATGAACGGCCCGCCCGGCGTACGCACCATCTCGTGAATGTGCAACTGGCTGGCCCGCCGCAGATACAGCGCGATATTCAGGAAAATCCCGATGAACACCGCGTATTCCAGCGGCACCAGCAGCGTCGCCAGGAAGCTGATCAGGAACACCGCCCCGTCCGCCCGGCTGCTGCGCAGGGCCTTGAAGTAGTAGCGCCAGTCGATCAACCCATACGCGATCACGAACAGCACCGCGCCCAGGCTGGCCAGGGGAATGTGCCCGGCCGCCGGCGACAGGCTCAGGTAGATCGTCAGCACGAACAGGGCGTTGAACACGGCCGCGAAGCGCGTCCTGCCGCCGGCCTCGAAGTCCAAGGCCGAGCGCGTGAAGCTGCCTGAGCCGGGAATGCACTGGAAAAAGCTGGTCAGTGTGTTCTTGAAGCCCTGGGCGAAGAACTCCTGGTTGGGATCGATGCGCTCGCCGGTGTGCGTGGCGATGGATTTGACGATGGCCACCGACTCGATCAGGCCCAGCAGGGCCAGCGCCAGCGCTCCGGCCAGCAGCGATTCAGCCTGCTCCAGCGTGAACTGCGGCACGTGAAACGACGGCAGACTGCGCGGCAACTCGCCCACCTGGGCCACCTCAGCGTTCGTCCAGCCCATCAGCCACACCGTGATCGCTCCGCCCAGCACCGCCAGCAGTGGCCCGGGAATGAACCGCCAGATCATCCGCCCGGCCAGGATGATCGCCAGCCCGCCGACGCAGATCGCCATCGCACGGGGATTGGCTTGATCCAGGTGCCACATCAGTTCGTGCAGCGAGCCCAGCACCCCCGGAAGGGCTGATTCGCCCATGTCTTTGCTCAGGTGAATGCCCAGGGCGTTGGGCAGTTGGCCGATGGCGATCAGCACCCCGGCCCCGCTGGTCACGCCCAGGATCACGCTGCGGCTGACGTATCGCACCAGGTTGCCCATGCGGGCGAAGGCGAACGTGAGCTGGATCAGACCTTTGAGTAAGGTCAGCGTGAACACCAGTTGCAGATAGATCGGCTCACCCGGCGCGGCCATCATGCGCTGCACGGCCGCAGCGATCAGCAAGCTCTGCGTGTTGGTCGGCCCCGTGGCCAGGTGTTCGCTGGAGCTCAGCAGCGCGCCGATGGCGCCTTGGATGATCGAAGTGTAAATGCCGTACTGCGGCGGCACCCCGGCGATCAGGGCGTAGGCCATCGCTTGGGGAATCTCCAGCACCGACACGGTCAGCCCCGCCAGCAGGTCGTGGCCGAACTTGTTGAGCGTGTACTGGCGCACCGTCGCCGCCGCGGGCAGTACGGACTGGCGAATCAGCGCGATAGGATTCAGGGAGCCGTTCATGGCTGGCGTTTAGCGTAGCAACTTCGTCGGACTGCGGCAGGGCGGTTGGTGACGATTGCGCAGACTGGATAAGCCCGCCGCCGCCACATGCGCCGCCTTAAGCGCCGCGGTGATCTGGTCGAAAAATACTGTGACGGTGGACCGTACGTCACCGTTCCCGCAAGCCAGGTGGAGAAACGAATCCGCATGCCCAAGCGCGCAAGAGTCAAATCCGATCTGGAGCTGTACCTGAAGCAGATCGACCAGACCCCGCTGCTGACCGCTGAGCAGGAACGGTCGCTTTGCCGTCGCATCATCAACGAAAACTGCGGCCAGTCGCGCGAGCACATGATCCGGGCCAACCTACGCCTGGTCGTGTCCATCGCCAAGCGCTACATGAACCGCGGCCTGAGCCTGCAGGACCTGATCGAAGAGGGCAACATCGGCCTGATGAAGGCGGTCGAAAATTTCGACCCCGACATGGGCGCCCGATTCTCCACCTACGGCACCTGGTGGATCAAGCAGGCCATCAAACGCGCCCTGATCAACGCCGTCCAGCCCATCCACATCCCCGCCTACATGGTCGAACTGATCGCCAAGTGGAAGCGGACCTGGCGCGAGCTGGAAGAAACGCTCGGCCGCCAACCTTCGCTGCACGAATTGGCCGAGGCCATGGAACTGCCGCCGCGCAAGGTGCGCATCATCCGCAAGGCCGTCCGCGCTTATCAGCGCCCCGCCCAGACCGGCGGCAACGGTGAAGATGGCGACCTGCCCGCCCTGGCTGAGATGCTCGCCGATCCTCGCACCCGGCCGCCCGATCAGCAGGTGCTCTTCGACGACGATCTCGAAACGATCAACCTGTTGCTGGACGCCATCGATGACCGCGAAGCCCGCATCCTCCGCCTGCGCTTCGGCCTCGACGGCGAGGAGCCGATGACGCTCAAGGAGATCGGCAAAGTCGTCGGCCTGACCCGCGAGCGCGTGCGCCAGATCGAGATCGACGCCCTCAAGAAGCTCAACAGTCGCCTCAGCAGCGATCGCCCCTTGGCCGCCATCCGCGCCCGCCGCACCACCCACCGCCGCTCGGCGTAGCTCGCTTACAGACGATTCCAGAACCCTCTCCCCCTGGGAGAGGGCAGGGTGAGGGCGGATCACCTGAAGCATGTTTTGGCAATGTCACCAGTTGAAATTCGGCCCTCACCCCAACCCTCTCCCAAGGGGAGAGGGGGTTGTGAAACAGTCTTTAGCCCCCGGTTAATACACCGGGGGCTGTGTCATTCATAAGCCGCGATCACCTGCCAGCAATCCAAGAAGCACCAGTAGCGCACCTGCCGCCAGCACGCCGTAAGTATCTATCGCACGAATCTGTTTGGCGCGTGTGGCTCCCCCGAAACCCAGATGTGGACTGGCGATGTGCCACAACCACAATCCTGCCGGCACAGTGACGCCACCAAACACCATGAGCACCCAGCTTGGCGTGCCGTACCACAGTAGATCACCCGCATCCCCAACCCGGTCGAAGACTCCGATCCCAAGGTAAGCCCCGTTGGCCAGCAGGCAGAAACCAGCGAAGAATGTGAACAGATACCCGATCCGCAACCACAACCATCTCGCCACCACGGCCGCGATCAGCGGTAGCACGATCCCGCAGATCGGCCCCGACCACACTTCCAGCAATGGCTTGGGATTCGGATCCACCACCGTCTGTGAGAACTTCAGCGGATGCCACACCACGCACCGCACTTTTCCACCTGTGGCAGACGCCCCGATGACGTGTCCCAACTCATGCACCGCCATCATGCCCATCCACGAACACATGGCCAGTCCAGCGATCAGCAACACCTGCAGTATGCGTTGATGCTTACCCCTGGCCATGTTGTCATTATCCATCGGCCGTTGGCTCATGCAACAAACGCTGTGGCTCCCTGCGCTCAACCGCATATTTTTTATCCGCGACTATCCGCGTTCATCCGCGGTTGCCTCTGCCTTTCCCGGCTATGATATCCGACGTTTGTATTTGTTCGACAAGGAGTGTGCCATGAGTACGGGTCATGTGACGGGTTTTCATCACCTGGCGATGCGCAGTCGCCACTTCGATAAGGCGTTGGATTTCTACACGCGGTTGCTCGGCCGGCCCGTGCGGCTGGCGTGGGGCGAAAAGCCCAGGCGGTCGGTGATGATCGACGTCGGCGGCTGCTACCTCGAGATCTTCGAGAGGCCCAAGTCGCCCGCCCCGGCCGCGGTCTCCAAGCGCGACAAGGACGTGCTGCTGCACCTTGCCCTGCGCGTGGACGATTGCGTGGCCGTGCTCGAGCGCGTGCGCAGCGAGGGCTACAAGGTCACCATTGAGCCCAAGGACGTGACCATCGCCAACACCGCCCCCGGAAGTGAAGACCCCGGCCGCAATCTCGGTTGGGGTGTAACAAGCCTGCCCGCCGAGGTGCCCGTGCGCATTGCCTTCTTCACCGGCCCCAGCGGCGAGGTGATCGAACTGTTCCAGAACGAGTTGTCCTAGGGAAGGCTTGAGGCTTGAGACCTGAGGCTTGAGGGGGGAACACAACGCCTCCCTAACTCAAACCTCAAGCCTCAAGCCTCGCCCCTCAAGCCTCATCAAAACTTGCCTTCGCCCCCCATGTGGTCGATAATCTCTCCGTGCCTACTGATCGCAACTGCGAGCGGCGGACGCTGAACCTGGTGATGCCGGGGGTGGTGGTCCTGTGCCTGTGCGCAGCTGCGATGGGGCAGGGCGAGCGGACGGTCAGCGCCGAATCGTTGGAAATCCGCACGCTGGCCGGGCTGGTCACGCGCATCGCGGAGGCGGCTCGACAGGTGCGGCCCAACGCGGCGGTGATCGCTGAGACCCACCGCGCCCGGCAGGCTGAGCCGACCCTGGCTGACCTGCCCCGGCCCGCGATCGTTCACATCGACCTTTCTTCGCCCCTGCGCGAAGCGCTGCTCAATCTGCCCCCGCCCGACCGCGCCTGACCGACGCGTTCCATCGTGCGGCGCAGCGTGCGCCAATTCCATTTGTCATCCAACATCCGTCATCACCGGACTCATAGAGTCCGGCTCGGATCAAGACAGCCCGGACTCGCAGAGTCCGGCTCTGATTGAGGCCCATCATGGTCATCCAATACATTTCCCGCCCCTTCACCAAGGTCTTCGGCTCGCGCAACGATCGACTGATCAAGGCCTATCGCCGCCGCGTCGAGCAGGTCAACGCTCTGGAAGACGAAACCCGCCGCCTGACCGATGCCGAGCTGCGCGCCAAGACCGAATCGTTCCGTAGTCAGGTCGCTGACGGCAAGAGCATTCACAGCCTGTTGCCCGAGGTTATGGCGGTCGGCCGCGAGGTGATGGACCGGGCCGTCGGCATCCGCAACATCTTCAACCCCGAATACAAGTTTGACCCGGCAAAGCTGCCCAGCGAACTGCAATCGACTTACCAGCAGCTCAAAGCCAAGGCCGACGCTTTGGAGCCGCAGCCGTTGCAGGGCGGCGAGCCTGCTCCGGGGTGGATGCAGATTGAGATACCCAACGCGATTTACGAAGCTGTGCGCAAGATGCAGCCGGAATCGCGCCCGCCGTTCCGCTGTCGGCCGTTCGACGTGCAGATCATCGGCGGCATGGTGCTGGGTGAAGGCCGCATCGCTGAGATGCGTACCGGCGAAGGCAAGACCATCGTCGCGCCGCTGGCCTGCTACGTGGCGTGCTGCGAAAATCTGCAATGCCACATCGTCACCGTCAACGATTACCTCGTGCAGCGCGACCGCGACTGGGTGTTCCCCTTCTACCACTGGCTCGGCCTGAGCGTCGGCGCCATCCACCCCTTCCACATGCAGCCGGCCCAACTCAAGCAGCAGGCTTACTATTGCGATGCGGTCTATGGCACCAACAGCGAGTTCGGCTTCGACTACCTGCGCGACAACATGAAGCTCTCGACCGCTGAGCAGGTGCAGAAACACCGTGATTTCTGCATCATCGACGAGGTGGACTCCATCCTCATCGACGAAGCCCGCACGCCGCTGATCATCTCCGGCCCGGCCCACCAGGATGCGCCCAAGTACGACCTGGCGGACAAGATCGCCCGCCACCTGGTCAGCAGGCAGCGCGAATGGAACGCCGCCGACCTGAAGCTGCAGCAGGCCAAGCTCCAGGTCAGCGCCCTGGAAGGCGACATCCGCAACGCCCGTGACAAGTCCAGAATCCCCGCCATGCGCCAGCAGATGAAGAGCATCGAGGATCAAATCCCGCAACTGGAGTCTGAGCGCGATCAGCACACCCAGTACTACGAAGTGGAGATGGACAAGAAGGCCACGCACCTGACCCATGAGGGTGTGGCGGAGGCCCAGAAGCAGGCGGGCGTCGGCTCGTTCTACGTCGGCAACAACATGGACATGCCGCACCTGCTTGAAAACGCCCTGCGTTCGCACGTGGTCTATCAGCGCGACAAGGACTACGTGGTGCGCGAAGGCGAGGTGATCATCGTCGATGAGTTTACCGGGCGTCTGATGATCGGCCGGCAGTGGTCGGATGGCCTGCACCAGGCGGTCGAAGCCAAGGAAGCCGTCAAGATCAAGCAGGAAACCCAGACCCTGGCCACCGTCACCATCCAGAATTTCTTCAAGCTCTACAAGCGTCTGGCGGGCATGACCGGCACAGCCATCACCGAAGGCACCGAGTTCAACGAAATCTATAAACTGGATGTGGTCTGCATTCCCACCAACGTGCCCATCCGTCGCATCGACCGCGATGACTTGATTTTCCTGAGTGAGAAGGACAAGTGGAACGCGATTCTTGATGAGATCAAGCGCGTGCACGACCTGGGCCGGCCCGTGCTGGTCGGCACCACCAGCGTCGAAAAGAGCGAGATGCTCTCGAAAATGCTCACCCACAAGCACGGCATTCAGCACCAGGTGCTTAACGCCAAGGTGGACCAGGCAGCCAACGAAGCCCACATCGTCGAGCATGCCGGCGAACTGGGCGCGGTGATGATCGCCACCAACATGGCCGGCCGCGGCACCGACATCAAGCTCCGCCCCGTGCAGCGCGAGGCCCTGATCCAGCACTGGAAACAGCGCAACCTCCTGCCGCGCCAGGCTGAGCCCACGATGACGGACGAGCAGTTGATCGAACTGTCGTTCCGCCACCAGGCGGTGCGCGAACTGGGCATGAAGGCCAAGGACGCTGACAACGCTGACTACCAGCAACTGAAGATGAGCCTGCTGCGCAAATGGGCGACGGAAGATGCCTACCAGAGCGAAGCCAAGGCCGCCAAGATGGACGAGCCGACACTGTTGTCCGTGCTGGACAAGCTGCCGGACTACGACAAGCATCGCGTGGCGGTGTGGTCGCACGTGCAGGACATGGGCGGGCTGCACATCGTGGGCACCGAGCGTCACGAAGCGCGGCGGATCGACAATCAGCTCCGCGGCCGGGCCGGGCGACAGGGCGACCAGGTCTCCTCGCGCTTCTTCATCTCGCTGGAAGACGACTTGATGAAGCTGTTCGCGGGCAAGACCACCATGGCGGCCTTGAGCAAGCTGGGCATGAAGGAAGGCGACGCCATCGAGCACCGCTGGATCACGCGCAGCGTGGAGCGGGCCCAGCGCAAGGTCGAGGAACGCAACTACGAAATTCGCAAAAACCTGCTGGAATACGACGAGGTGATGGAGCACCAGCGCAACAACTTCTACTCCATCCGCCAGAGCGTGCTGGAAGGGCGCGACGTTGACCAGATCATTTTCGACTACATCAGCGAGTCGGTGGACAGTGCCGTGGGCACGTACCTGGCGGATGATTACGTGCCGCTGCAGGTGGCCGAGTGGTCCCGCCAGCACCTGGACGTGAGCATCGAAGCGGGCAAGATTCGCCTCGACAATCTCGATGATCTGCAGGTGATCGTGCGCAGGGCTGCTGAGTCTGAGACGCGGCAGGTGATTGACGTGACGCTGGGCGAGTACATGTCCAACGACATCCCCCCGCAAGATTGGGACTTGACCGGGCTGAGCCAGTGGGCCATGACCCGCTTCAGCGTGAATCTCAGCAAGAACAAGCTGCGAGACATGACCGTGGAGCAGGTGCGCAGTGAACTGACCGAATCCGCCCTGCGCAACCTGGAGAACCGCGACCTGTCAGGATTGGCAGCCTATCTAGAGCCGCACCTGGGCGCCAAGGAACTGGCCAACTGGTGCGAGCAGAAGTTCAGCTTCCGTCCCGACATCAACGAGATCGTCAAGCTCGGCTCCGAAAAGGCAGCCGACCACATCATCGACAAGGCACGCGAAGCCTACCAGGAGCGCGAGATCCGCTATCCTGTGCAGTTCATCCTCGAACTGGTCTTCCAGGGCGCCCAGCAGGATCAGAACTGGGCGGCTGACCAACTGGTCACCTGGGCCAACCAGCGTTACCAGATGGACTGGTCCGCTGAATCAGTCAAGCGCATGACCGGCCAGCAGATTCACGACACCTTGGTGGCACAGGCCCGAGCCTATCTGCGCGACGGCAAGCTGGAGCAGTCCATCCAGGATGCGCTGCAAAAGCACGGCGACAACGCAGATCAACTGCTGGATTGGATGCGTCATCGCTACGGTCTGCCGCAGGATGAAACCCTGCCGGAGGATCAAAGCGAGTGGGAGCCGTACATGACCCGCAAGGCACGGGCGGCGCTGCGCGTGGAGTTGACGCAACTGGAGCGCTTCGTGCTGCTGCAGATTCTCGACCAGATGTGGAAGGACCACCTCTACGCCATGGACCAGATCAAGGATTCGATCTCCCTGCGCGGCTATGCGGAAAAGGACCCGCGCATCGAGTACAAGCGTGAAGGTGCTGAGCAGTTCCGGCAGATGCGGCAAGCGGTGCGGGAGCGGGTGACGGAGTTGATCTTCCGCGCCAAGCTGACGCCCAACGTGCAGTTGCGCAGCGCCTACGGCGATGGTGGTGCGCAACAAGCTCGCCACGATGCTGCTCCTGGAACTGGCACCGGAGGCGCTGCAGCGATGGCAGCCGCCCAGCAGGGTACCGCCGAGCAGCGAGCCGACATTGAAGCCGCCGAACACGCTACCCGCGGCGGTGAGGGTTCATCGGCCAAAGGCTCACGCAAACAACGCCGCGCCGCCGCCGCCCGCGAACGCCACGGCGACACCGGCAAGAAATTCAAACAACGCAAACGACGTTAAGACGTTGGAATTGAACCACAGAGACGCGGAGAACGCAGAGAGGAAAACCACAGATTTCGCAGATGTCGCAGATTAGGAATTTCAAATCTGCGAAATCTGCGTAATCTGCGTAATCTGCGGTTCCTGTTTCTTGTCTTTCTCTGCGTCCTCCGCGTCTCTGCGGTTCAAGCCTCTTCGCTGGACAGCTTCGCACGGGCTGACCTATCATCTTTGGATCACCTCATAGTTTCAAAAGGGAGACGACCATGTGGACGCGATGCTTGTTACTGACAGGACTGATGCTGACGGCTCCGGCCTGCAAGCCGCAGGAGTCGCCGGCGCCACCGCCGCAGACGCCGCCCGAACCGCAGGTTGAAACGGACGCAGCCGCTGCCGCGAAGCAGGACGTGACGCTGGGCGACGTGACCGGCACTGCCGAGGCGTACGCCCGACAGGAGGCCGATCAACTGGCAGCGGCTTCCAGGCAGAAGCTGGAGCAGATGCAGGCCCAGTTCGATCAGCTCAAGGCCGCCGCCGCCGAGAAGGGCGAGCAGGCGGAAGCGAAGTTGGCCGAGATGAAGCAAACATTCGACGCCAGGATCGAGGAGGCCCAGAAAGAGCTCGACCAGTTCAAGGATGCCAACGCCGAGCACGTGGAGCAGATTCAGAAGGACCTGTCCAGCGCCATGAGCGAAGCGGGGGCGGTGCTGGAAAATGCGTGGGAGGCGATCAAGGGCGAGCAGCAGCCGGAGGCGGCGCAGCCGTAAGACGCATTTTCGTAGAGCGGCCCTCACCCCCCAGCCCCTCTCCCGAGGGGAGAGGGGGGAATATGTCACAACAATGCGGCGGCGACGGTGTCGGCGAACATCAGGCCTTCGCGGGTCAGGCGAAGATGCGTGTTGGTGCATTCGAGCCAGCCGCGGGCGATCATGGATTGCACGTCGGCGTCGGGGGGCAGCATGTCGAGCGGGACGCCTTGCAGCAGGCGGATGCGCATCATCAGTTGTTCTCCGAGTTGAGCGCGGCCGGTGAGGTGCTCTTGGTCGAGGCGATCGGGATGCGGTGATTTTTCGAGGTAGTCGCCGAGGCGTGGTGCGATCTTCCAGCGGTAGCCATCGATGTGCCCGCAAGCGGAGGGGCCGGCGGCGAGCCAGTTTTGGCTTTGCCAGTAGATCAGGTTGTGGGCGCAGGATTTGCCGGGTTTGCACCAGTTGGAAATTTCGTAGTGCTCGAAGCCTGCGGCGGCGAGGCGGTCGATGACGCGCTCGTACATGGTGCGCTCGAGGTCCTGCTCGATGCGATTGACGCGGCCGAGCTTGAGCTTGGCGGTCAGCGCGGTGTTGGGCTCGTAGGTCAGGTTGTAGCTGGACAGGTGTGTCGGCTCGAGCGCGAGCACGGCATCGAGATCAGCATCGAGCTGATCGAGCGTCTGCGTGGGGATGGCGAAGATCAGGTCGAGATTGATGTTGCTGATGCCCACCCCCCGGAAGTAGTTCATCGCTTGCTCGACCTTCCGGGGGTCGTGCCAGCGTTCCAGTTGTTTGAGCAGGGTGAGGTCGAAGCTCTGGGCCCCCAGCGAGACGCGGTTGACGCCCCCGGAAGCCAAAACCTGAGCCAACTCGTCGGTGACCGTTTCCGGGTTGGCCTCGACGGTGAACTCCTCGACGCGGCTGAGCCAGCCCTGAGTGGTGAGGGCCGCCAGCAGCTTGTGCCAGATGTCCGGGGGCAGCAGGGTGGGGGTGCCACCGCCGACGAAGAGGGTCCGCGGCCGGTTATCGTATTGGCCGGCCAGAAGCTCAAGTTCACGCACCAGAGCGTCGAGAAAAAGTCTGTAGCGATCCTGTCCCGGCTGTTCGACCAGGCTGTAGAAGTCACAGTAGTGGCATTTGTGCGAGCAGAAGGGCACGTGCAGGTACAGCCCGTCCACGGCCGCGGATGCGGATGCTTGCCGCTGTGCGTGGCTGAGGATAGACTGAGAAGCAGGGTGGGGCATATCAGGTTTTGAGGGAAGGCATGAAGGTTACATTGGTGATGTTCAAGGCGGACGGCACGCGGCGGGATTTCCCGTTGAATAAGCCGCGGGTGGTGATCGGCCGCAAGAACACCTGCGATCTGCGCATCCCGCTGCACAGCGTCTCCCGCCAGCACTGCGAGCTTCTGATCGACGACGACGCACTGCGTCTGCGCGACTTAGGATCGTCCAACGGCACCTTCCATAATAGCAAGCGAATCCAGGAGGCCCTGCTTCAGGCCGGCGACCAGTTAACGGTGGGGCCGGTGATCTTCATCGTGGTGATCGACGGCCAACCGGAGCAGATCCTGCCGGTTCGCACGGTGATCGAGGATTCCGACGACACCGGCAGCCTTGAATCGCCGCCCGCGGATGAGCCGGCGAAGGCTGCGGACGAAGATCAGGACGAGGACGAAAATGAGGACGAGGACGAGCAGTCCGCGGACGATTCGCGCAGCGGGTCATCGGCTCCCTTGAAGATGGAAGCGGCCGGCTCGGGGATCATCGACCTGGACGACCCCATCGCGGCCCTGGCAGCCCTGGCTGACGAGGAAGAGGACCGCGACAAAGACGACCAGGCGCAAGACAGCGGCGAAGTCGGAGAGTTTGAGTTCCTGACTGATGACGATCAGGACAAGCAGTAGATAGCGACGCGACTTGTCGCGTTAAACGCGGCAGAAACGCAGCGCCACGTCAAGAAACATTTATCACGCTCCACACCCCACGCCCAACGGATTCCGGGGGTCAGCGCGTCAGGGTGAGGATCACGATCAGCAGCAGCAGCAGGACGGAGACGGACCAGCCGCCGATCATCAGCCAGAACAGGGGATTGGCGGTGACGGGCAGTTCGCTGTCGATGATTTTGAGTTGCTTGGTTTCGGATGATTCGAGCGATGTGAGCTGGGCCAGGTCGAACATCTTGCGGGCCTGCATGGGCGGTTCGCCGCGCTGAATGGCCTGCAGGTCATCCAGCAGCTCGGCGGTGGAGGCGTAGCGCTTGTTGCGCTCCTTGGCCATGCAGACTTCAATCACCTCGGCCAGGCCGCTGGACAGTTCGGGGTGGATGTGGTCCACCGGTTTGGGCTGGTTCTTGAGGTGCATCTGCATCACGGCCGAGGGATTGGGCCCGTCGAAGGGCACGCGGCCGGTGACCATGTGATAGAGCGTGCAGCCCAGCGAGTAGATGTCAGCGCGGAAGTCCACGTCGATTTCGCCGCGGATCTGCTCGGGGCTGATGTAGTAGGGCGTACCGAAGGCTTTGCCCGCTTCCTGCTCTGCAGCTTCACGATCACTGATGGCGCGGGCCAGGCCCATGTCCGCCAGCTTGGCCACGCCGTCCTGGGTGATCATGATGTTCTTGGGCTTGACGTCGCGGTGAATCAGGCCCTTCTGATGGGCGTGGTCGAGGGCCTTGGTGATCTGGACGATGATGTCGAGGGCTTCGGGCTCGCTGTAGCGGCCGCGATGGGTGATGTCGTCGAAGACGGTCTTGCCTTCGACGTATTCCATGACGAAGTAGTGCGTTTCAGCCGCCTCGCCCACTTCGATGGCCCCGACGATGTTGGGGTGGTTGAGCTTGGCCGCGGACTTGCCCTCTTCATAGAAGCGCTCGACGAACTCGGGCCTCTGCGTGTATTTGCGCGGCAGCACCTTGATGGCGACCATGCGGTCCAGCGAGAGTTGCTTGGCTTTATAGACGGTGGCCATGGCCCCGGCCCCGAGGCGCTCGATGAGTTGATAGCCGGGGATCTGCCGTCGCTGGCGCTCTTCGATTTCCGGGCGGATGCGTTCGATCTGGGCCCGGGTGACCACGCCAGTCTCCACCAGCAGGTCGGCCAGGCTCTGACCGGCCAGGTTCTCCAGGTCCGAGCGGTCGAGGCGCTGCTTCTGCAGGGCATAGGCGTCCTGCACCTCATCGCTGGTGGCCAGGCCACGCTCGATGACCAGCTTGCCCAGAAGTGAGTCCAGACTGGATTGTTGATTTTCCGCCATGCGACTTGTCAACGGCGGCCGCCCCGCCCTACAAAGAGAAATTCGACCCCCGGCACGAACCAGTTTAGCGCAGGAAAAGTAAAAAGCGCATACCCGAATGTCAACTGCACCAGACATTATAGGCAAAATAACGCGCTTCCGGGGATGCCTGGGGCCGGCCGGCAAATCGGGATCGGCTCGCGGTGGTCAGGGCGAACCCGGGGTCGTTACAATTGCCGCACCCCGCCAGGCCGGCGACGGAGGCCCGATATGTTGCTCGTGACCCAGTCAGACCCGGTGATCCAGCAGCAGTTATCGCGCGGGCTGGCCGACGTGGCCGAACGCTTCGCTCGGGAACTTGAAAGCGACCTGCCCTGCGTTAACGACCTGGTCCGCCACATCGAAAGCTATCGCGGCAAGATGCTGCGGCCGACCCTGGTGCTGGCCACCGCCCTGGCCCTGCGCCCGCGGCAGGAGCAGACCTCGCCCGCCCATCACGTCCTGGCCACCGTGGTCGAGATGATCCACATGGCCACCCTCGTGCATGACGACATCCTCGACGAGGCCGACCTGCGCCGCCGCGGCGCCACCGTCAATGCCCTGCACGGCAACGAGGCGGCCGTCATGCTCGGCGACTACCTGATCTCCCACGCCTACCACCTCTGCTCGTCCGCCAACCTTCCGGGGGCCAAGGCGATCACCGCGGCCACCAATGCCGTCTGCGAGGGTGAGCTGCTGCAACTGGCCAACCGCGAAAACTGGCAGCTCGACGAGGCGACGTACTTCGAGATCATCGGCCGCAAAACCGCCAGTCTGTGCGGCGTCTGCTGCTCACAGGCGGCAGTCCTGCTGGGCGAAAACAGCCGCGTGACCAAGGCCCTGGACAACTTCGGGCGCAAGCTGGGCATCGCGTTCCAGATTATCGACGACGTGCTAGACCTGACCGGCGACGAAACGACGGTGGGCAAGACGCTGGGCCGCGATCTGGACAAAGGCAAGCTCACGCTGCCGGTGATCCGCGCCCTGGCCGACGTCAAGGTTGCCGACCGTGCCCGACTGCTGGAGGCCCTGAGCAAGGCCGACGCCGCGACCATGCGCCGCCTGGTGCGTCGCAGCGGTGAGGTGGACTCCGCCCGCCGCACCGCCGGGCAACTGATCGCCGAGGCCAAGGGCGAGTTGATCGCGGTCGTCGGGGGCAGCCCCGCCCGCGCCCTGCTGCTGGACATGGCCGATGCCGTGCTGCAGCGCGAATACTGAGCCGCAGCTTCGCTGCGAAATTCGAATGACGAAATTCGAATGACAAAACATTAGTGGCTGACGCCGCTACTTGAGCCTTCGTCATTCGTCAGTCGGACATTGTTTCGTCATTCGAATTTCGTCATTCGAATTTCCCCCTCTGGTCCGGTAATGCCCGGCCCCGGCCACGGCCACGACATCCCGTCAATGGCAACCGTGGCCGGGACGCATTCAGGTCGATAAAATACTTGTGGTGGTTGGTCGTGACAGGGAAACAAACAAGATGAGTGAATCGCAGCCGCGCGTGTTGGTGTTGTCGGGCAAGGCCGCGGCGGCCCATCCGGTGGCCGAGGCACTTTGCCAGCACTTTCACGTTGATGTCTTCGACAACATGGACGAAGCCCTGGCTGCTCTGCGCAGCGAGAAGTATCACGCCTGCTTCGCGGACGTCGGCGACTTCCTGCCCCTGGAGCGGGCCCTGGTCGGCGAGAAGTCCAGCCTGGTGCTCAACACCATCGGCGAGGGCGTCTGCATCGCCGACGCCGATGGCCGACTGAGCTGGTCCAACAAGCGCCTGCGGGCCTTCGCACCCGAGATCATCGAGCAGGTCCGCCGCATCTGCATTCAAGCGCTCACTATGTTCACGCAGCAGTCGGGCAACCTCAGCGACGCCCTGCGCCGCCGCAGCAACAGCAAGAAGTTCACCTTCCAGGTCGAGCAACGTTACTTCGAGATGATCTGCTCGCCGGTGATCGACGAGCGCGACACCGTGCAGCAGGTGGTGGCCGTGGTGTGGGACGCCACCAGCGGCCGGCGCCTGCAGACCAAGATCGACGCCATCGACGCCGCCGGCCGCGAACTGGCCAAGATCGATTCGCACGCCGTGGCCAGCCTCAGTCCCGCGGATCGGCTCAAGTTCCTCCAGGACAAGATCATTCGCTTCTCCAAGGACCTGATGCACTTCGATCACTTCGCTATCCGCCTGCTGGACAAGCGATCCAACAAGCTGGAAGTGGTCATCGCCGAAGGTCTGCCCCAGGACGCGCTGGAGATCGACCTCTACGCCCAACCCGAAGGCAACGGCATCAGCGGCTACGTCGCCTCCACCGGCCGCAGCTACATCTGCCACGACGTGGAAAAAGACCCGCGCTACGTGCCGGGACTGACCCACTGCAAATCCTCATTGACCGTGCCCCTGCACCTGTTCGACGAGGTCATCGGCGTTTACAACATCGAGTCCGAACAGGTCGGCGCATTCACCGAGGACGATCGCCAGTTCGCCGAGATTTTCGGCCGCTACGTGGGCCTGGCCCTGAACATCCTCGACCTGCTGGTGGTCGAACGATCCACCATCACCGGCCGCATCACCGGCAGCGTGCTCCAGGAGATGGCCCAGCCGCTCAACGACATCATCACCGAGGCCCAATCGCTCAAGGAAGAGTACATCGGCGACGACACCATGCGCTCCCGCCTCGACCGCGTGTGTGATCACGTGGAACAGATTCGCCGCGCCCTGCGCGACGTGGCCGCCGGACCGCGGACCGTGCTCGGCTCGCAGGATTCAGCCGATACCGAGCCCAAACAGAAACGCCTGATCGGCAAACGCATCGTCATCGCCGACGACGAGCCCAACATCCGCCAGACCATCGGCGACATCCTCGCCAGCCACGGCGCCCACGTCGAACGCTGCAAGGATGGCTACGAAACCTGCACCATCCTCGAACAATCCGAAGGCAAACACCTCGACCTGGTCATCAGCGACATCAAGATGCCGTACCGCAACGGCTACGAAATCTTCGCCGCCGCCCAACGCTGCCGCGAAGGCCTGCCCGTGATCCTGATGACCGGCTTCGGCTACGACCCCAACCACTCCATCGTCCGCGCCAGCCAGGAAGGCCTCTCCAGCGTGCTGTTCAAGCCCTTCAAAGTCGATCAACTGCTGACCGAAGTGGGCAAAGCCCTGGGCGTCGCCCTGACCGAGAAGACCGAGCAGCAGCCGGCGTGACCCCCGGGAATGGCGGATGGCGGATAGGGGATGGCGGATGGATCGCGGCACGCGGTTTTTATCGAAAAAGCACGCGCAAGGACCACGTTGCTATCTTCTGATCTCCTGTCCTCTTTTCCCTCCGCGCACAATAACAATCCATCCCCCATCCCCCATCCGCCATCCGCCATACACTACCCCTCATGTCCACCTCACCCGCACGATGGGCGGCCGCTGAAGCGCTGCTGCAAGCGACGCGGCGATTCCCCGACCTGATGCCGCCTCGCCTGCAACTGGATCAACTCAGCGCAGCCGACGCGGCCCTGGCCGTGGCGATCTATCGCACGGCCGTGCAGCGCTGGCTCACACTGGAGCATCTGCTGGACAAGGCAGCCCGCTTGCCCATGAGCAAAACCGATCCCCGCGTGCGGACGGCACTGCTGATCGGGGCGGCCCAACTGGTTTTCCTTCCGGGGGTGCAGGATTACGCGGCCGTGGATGAATCGGTGATGCTGGTGCGCAAGCTGGATCGGCCCAATGCCGCCGGGGCGGTCAATGCCGTGCTGCGCAAGGTGGCGGCCATGGTGGGCGAGCGCAGCGATCAGCCGTGGGAACCCGCTCGCGTTGCCCTGCCGCTGGCCCCCGGAAAGCTCAAACTCACCAGCCCGCTGCTGCCCAGGACCGACAATCTCATCCAGTATCTGGCTGTGGCCACCAGCCATCCGCTGGAGCTGGTCAAGCACTGGCACAAGCAGTTCGGCCCGCGCGACATGCAGGCGATCTGTTTGCACGATCTATCCGATCCACCGACGTTCGTGTTCGACGAGCATAACCAGCCGCGCATCTGGGACGACAGACGCGAGCAGTTGATCGCCTACCTTGCTGAAGATCCTCGCCGCCGCGTGCAGGATCCCACCGCCGCCGCGGTCGTCGCCTCCCTGGCTGACCTCTCCCCCGCGCCGCAACGCATCCTCGACTATTGCGCCGGCCAGGGTACCAAAACCCGCCAGCTCGCCGCCCTGTTCCCCGAAGCCGAGCTTGCCGCCACCGACGTTAATCCCCAGCGCTTCGAACAACTCCGCGACTTGAATGAGTTTTCTAAAAAAGCGATAACAGCCCCGGCGGAAGATGTGCTGGCGGATGGGCGGCGGTATGAGCTGGTGCTGCTGGATGTGCCGTGCTCCAACAGCGGTGTGTTCGCCCGGCGGGCAGAGGCGAAGTATCGCTTCAACCATCGATCCGTCGATGAACTGGCGGCCTTGCAGCGGCGTATTGTGGAACAGGTAGCCCCCTGCATCGAGCCGGGCGGGACGCTGTTGTATGCCACGTGCAGCATCGAGCCGGCCGAGAACCAGCAGCAGGCAGCCTGGATCGCCGAACGCTTCGCAGCAACCTTGCAGCACGAGCAGGCGACATTGCCCGGCGGCCGCGGCCCGACCTACCATGATGGCGGCTACTTCGCCCGCTTGCGATGGCCGATGAAAGATTGACAATGGGAGTTGAACCGCAGAGACGCAGAGATCGCAGAGAAATACAAAGAATGCTGATGAACGCAGATACAATACCGCAGATAAACGCAGATGGGATTGAGTGCTCCTGAATTGTATCCGCGTTTATCTGCGTTCATCCGCGGTTACGGTTTTCATGCCTTTCTCTGCGTCCTCTGCGTCTCTGCGGTTCAATGAGTCTTGTACAATCCGGGTGAGGGCTAGGAAAGGAACCGGTCATGTCCATACGCGTTGAGCTGGCCAAGGTGCTGATCCAGGAGACGGAGGACCATCACGTGGTGGTGCTGCGCGAGGTTGAGGGCGGCCGCGATTTTCCCATCGTCATCGGCATCAACGAGGCGGCCGCCATCGAGCGGCGCCTGATGGGCGAAGCGCCGCCCCGGCCGCAGACTCACGAGTTGCTCGCCAACGTCATCGAGGAACTGGGCTTTCGCCTGGAGCGCGTGGAGATCAACGACCTGCGCGATCACACGTTCTTCGCCCGGCTGCACCTGTCCGACGGCAGCCGCCACGTGGAAATCGACAGCCGCCCCAGCGATGCCCTGGCCCTGGGCGCGGCCGGCGACGTGCCGATCTACGTGGCCGAGCACGTGCTGGATGAAGTGGCCGGCGGGCAGTAGGGGGAATGTTGTGAACCGCCAAGACGCCAAGATCGCCAAGAAAGACAGGAAGTGACAAACCGCAGATTTCACAGATTGCGCAGATTCAAGCATTCTTCATCTGTGTCATTTGCGCAATCTGCGGTTTCTGTTTTCTTGACTTCTTAATGTTGTCTTCTTGGCGCTCTTGGCGTCTTGGCGGTTCAACCCGATTCATCACGGACTGTCCGGCGCCGAGCCCGGCGCGTTGTCGCCCAGGTCGTTCTCAGCCAGCAGGGTGAACAGCTTGCGGCGGAGAATCTGACCCGATAGCGTGATGTCGTCACTCTGGATCACCACCGCTGCCCGCCCGCGCGGGTGCACCAGCAGCGGATAGGCGTAATGGATGCTTACCTCGGCCGCCAGCATGCAGCGGCAGACTTCGCTGAGCGTGTGCCCGGCATCCAGCTCCACCGCCAGCACTTCGCTTTCGCTGAAGCTCATGTTGTTGCGCTGAAGCAGTCGCCGGGCCAGTTCGCCGTTGGAGGTGACCAGCCGCACCACCGAGTGATCGTTGGAATCCACCACGCTGAAACCCGCCAGTGTCAGGGCATGACCCGCGAACACGCCCACCAGGTCCAGCATCATCCCGCAGCGATTCGGCAGAAACACGCTGAACTGCGTCAGGATCGGCGGCTGAAACCCACCAGCGACCTCGGCAGCGGGCGACTGGGTCATACCTTCATGGTATCCGCACGGAAAGGGAAAGTGAATAAAAAAACAGGAAGCGCCGCATTCAACCCTGCTGAAATCAGGTGCGACAATCCCGTACGCCGAGCCCTGAGGAGGAGTCCGCGACGACGAAGGGCCGGATCACATGCACATGACTCGCTCGATCCGGCCCTTCGTCGCGGACTCCTCAGGGCACGGCTTGTGCGTTTTCCTATGCGATTCCCGCCTTTTCCGCGTTTTCCTCGTACCAGCGCACCGTCGGTTCCAGGCCGGCGGTGAAACTCACGATCGGCTTATAACCGAGCACCCGGCCCACCAGCGTCAGGTCCGCCAGCGAGTGCTTCACGTCACCAGCCCGCTCCGGTTCATAGCGCGGCTTCAATTGCGGCTTGCCCATCAGTTTGGCCATCAGTTCCGCCAGCTCGTTGACGGTGACGCGCTGGGCGCAGGCGACGTTGAGCACCTGCCCGCCGATCGCTTTCTCATGACGGGCGGCCAGCAGGTTGGCGTGCACCGCATTGTCCACGAAGGTGAAGTCGCGCGACTGTTCGCCATCGCCGAAGATCAGCGGCTGCTTGCCTGCGTAGAGCGCCTTGGCGAATGCAGCGATCACCGCGGCATAAGCGCTGTTGGCGTTCTGGCGCGGGCCGAAGATGTTGAAGTAACGCAGGGCCGCAGTGTCCAGGCCTAAGCTGGCCGCGTGGGAGCGCATCATCGCTTCGCAGGCAGCCTTGTTGGCGGCATAAGGACTCTTGGCCAGGATGGGCATGGTCTCCATCTTGGGCAGCGTTTCGCTGTCACCATAGGCTGAGCTGCTGGCTGCGAACATCACGCGGCGAACTTTGGCGGCCCGCGCAGCTTCCAGCACGTTGAACGTGCCGGTGACGTTGACATCGTGATAGCGGCGGGGCTGCTCGATGCTGCGCGGCACCGAACCGAGGGCAGCCTGGTGAAACACGTACGTGCAACCCGCGCTTAACTGGGTGAGCAGGTCCTGATCGAGGATGCTGCCTTCAACGAAGGTCAGCTTGTCCGCGAAGCCGTCGAGGTTGCCCACGTCCCCGCCGGACAGGTCATCGATCACCGTGACCTTGGCTCCCAGTTGCACGAGCGCTTCGGACAGATGCGACCCGATGAACCCCGCGCCGCCGGTGACGAGGCAGGCCTTGCCGTCGAAGTGATTGCCGTGAAGTTGACGCCAGTTGGTTAATGCCATGGCGGTAGTGTAGCGTGAGCTTCTAGCCGATGCTGCGCCGCGGCAGCATGTGAACCGCCAAGTCGCCAAGAACTCCAAGCAAGACAGGAAGAATGGAACCGCAGACTTCACAAATTGCGCAGATTCAAACAAGGCAGAAACACAGATGAACGCGAATGAGACGCGGATGCCATTCCGTGTTCGTTTTTATCCACGTTCATCTGCGTTCATCCGCGGTTGCTTTTTCTTCATCTGCGTCCTCTGCGAAATCTGCGGTTTTTGTTTTCTTTCTCCGTATGTTCTTTCTTGGCGCTCTTGGCGTCTTGGCGGTTCAACGATCAATCACCGACCACGGTGACCATGATCGTGCAGCAGCGCGGTATGTTGTCGCATTCCAGGTGAAACACCTGCTGCCAGGTGCCAGGCGCAGTCGGCCGACGATAAGCCCCATTAAACCGATCGTCAACTTGCCTGTCTGCCCGCAAAGTCCCAATTCTGGCACATAACGGTTGAAATTCCGCACCGTGGGAATGAAGTTCGACATAGAATGGTCTCACAAAAGTCCGTCAGCAATTCCATACGATAATCTCTACTATGGCAAGTCAACGCCCCCTGATACGCAAACTTCTGAAGATTGTCGGCTGCGTGATCGCGGTGTTCGCAGTAGTGCTGATCATTGCTACGGTATGGATCAACCTGTGCGGCTCGGCGGCGCAGCGTGCGGTGCTGGCGGAGTTGCAGCAACGCGATTTATGGCCGATGCCTGCGGTCTCCATGGGCGACCCGGCTATTAATCTGTTGCATCAGACCGCGGCGGCGCTGCAACCCGACGATGCGCTCGCGGAGCGCATGCCCCTGTTCGGCATGCACGATCCATCTTTTGGAGCCGCGATCGATACTGCGACCGCTGCGGCGTTGACTGAATACGTCCAGGCGCACCGCGATGCATTGGATCAATTGGATCGCGCGATCGCGGACGACCGGATACGCCTGCCGACCGAGCGACTCAAAGACAATGAAACAGATGTTTTGAGCGATTTGCGTCTGGCGGTCAAAGCTCTGAGCGCGTGTAGTCTGTACGAGCAGGCGCATGGTCGCCCGGATGAGGCTGTGGAGCGGTTGCTTCACATAGCGCAGCTTCGTCAGGTGACAAACGGCGGCGCACTGGTCCGGTTTTATGTGAATGTATCCATTGATTGGCTTTACTACGAAGACATTCACGATTTGTTCAGCCGATGCGAGTTGAGCGCGGACGCCATCGAACGCCTGCTGGCATCGCTGCAAACTGGCGACATGCGGGCGGAATTGATCGCAGCTAAGCGCGGCGAAGTGGGCGACGCGGCCGAACGCCTGGTGTCGTTGGACGAGTATTTCCCACAGTACACCCATGATTTGGTTCAGGCCTTCGAGCACATACATCAATGGGAGCAGTCCGGATTATTCCCGCTCAACGGAGACATGCGCGGCTTCGATCCGCTGCTGGGCGTACTGCCCGAGTCGGTGCGCCGATCAACGCTGGGGAACCTGAAGCTGGACATGTGGCTGACCCGTTGGGGCTATCGCATCTGGCCGGGACGGTGGCGCAGCATTCAGGCCGCGGTGGTGCGCGAACAGTTGCTGACCTACGACCAATGGCGTCGCAGCGCTGACCTGTGGGCCGATGCCGCGACCTCCGATGATGACGCTGTGCGCTTTGGGTCATACAACCTGATCGCCAGTTCAGTGGTGGCCTGGGCTTTGACGGTGGAACAGTACCGCCTGGAACATGGCGAGTGGCCGCCACAGCCCGAGGCGATCGACTTGCCGCCCGAGTTGATCTACAAACTTCTCGACAATGGTGTTGTCATTTATCACGTCGGGCGTAACGCTGTTGACGACGGCGGCGTGCAGGACGGCTTTGACTTTTATGACGACGACATCGCCTTGAGGTGCTCCCCAAAAACTGGGCGCGTGGTTAAGGTGGATTCGTCGCCAGCAGATGGAGACGAATCATGGCAGGCAAGAGGCGTCGATTTTCGGCTCAGTTCAAGGCCAGGGTGGCGATCGAGGCG
>JADLFV010000136.1 GCA_020849625.1 Phycisphaeraceae bacterium | reverse complement strand
TCACCTGCACGGGGACCATCGTGGAGTCGGCGGTGTTCGATTCGGAGACGGAGCCTGCGGACCTGGTTGATGGCGAGGTCTTTGGGATCTCCGGGAAGGTGGCTCTCTTTCAGTCGGGCAATTTTCGGCTGTACGTGATTTTTGAGTGCACACCCGGAGAAGAAGAGTTCGGCGGGATATGGTACATGCTGGCGGGATACGAGGGCATCACCGAGGCCATTAGCCCGGTAACGGCGACTTCGGCGAACGGTTGCGTGGCCCTGTTTGATGCGGACAACTGCTTCAACAGCAGCGGATTGAGCCTGCAGCAGATCATGGACAGTGCCCTGACCGAAGTGATCGACAACGGGTGCTGCAAACAGGCCGGCGAATGTCAGGAGGGCACACAGGACTGCGATGACGGGGAGTGTATCTGA
This sequence comes from Phycisphaeraceae bacterium, assembly GCA_020849625.1. GTDB lineage: Bacteria > Planctomycetota > Phycisphaerae > Phycisphaerales > Phycisphaeraceae > JADLFV01. The sequence goes on along the minus strand of JADLFV010000136.1, from coordinate 4,827 downwards.
TGAAGATCGTGCGTGATGACAACGGGATGCTGGCGGCCCGCGAGGCGAAGGCGCCTGGCTATTACAAGATTGTGAAGCCGGCAACGACGCGCGGCGATGACGGCGTGCTGCTGATCGACACCGAGCACCAGGCATGGGCTGCCGCGGAGCAGCACCTGGCCGCGACGCAGCGGCCGGCTCGATCGCCGCAGCAGACGCAGCGGCCGCACCGTCGCAAGGTGCACGTGCCCCAGCCTGGCGATCTTCTTGCCTGGATGATCCGCAGGGTGACTGGTCAGCCGCCGTGCCCCATGCGCTGTGCGGATCGGCGCCGGCAGATGAACGAATGGGGCTGGCTTGGATGCTGGAGGCACCGGGATGAAATTCTGACCTGGCTGGCCGACGAAGCACGTCGGCGTGGCCATGACATCGGTAATGCGAAGCTGATCGGCCTGATGAAGGCGGCGATCGCTGAGCTGCGGAAGGAGCCAAGAAGCGGCCGTTGACCTGGCAGGTCATCAGGCCGGAGCGTCCCGATAGGGGACCGCTCAAACGGGCTGCAATCCCCGTTCGAGCCGTCTTTGAAAACCCATCGAACCCCACCTCAAGCCGGCGGCCGGTGCATGCTCACAAGCTGCCCACCGGAACCGTCAATCCCCGCCGGCAGGCCGATCGCGGCCGGGTGAGACAGCCCTTGCGGCTTCGCAGCGTGGTGACGGCCACGCTTGTTCTACGCGCGTCGGTCTTGTGCCAACTACATGTCCTAAAATGCCACCTGCGATGGCCGCCTACAATCTTTTTAGAGGTTTCCACCACGCAAAAAGCCCCGACGACGCCGGGGCTCGCTGGTCACGTAAGTTTTTTCTACAGATATGGTTACGTGAAAGCGGAGAGGGTGGGATTCGAACCCACGGTACGGACAAGCCGTACACGGCATTTCCAGTGCCGCACCTTCGGCCACTCGGTCACCTCTCCCGAGACGCACAGAGTATCCTAATCCGCGTGACTTGTGAATCGACCTGCCAGGGTTTGTTGATTGTGGACAAACCAGTCGGGTGCAGCTCCATGGATGTGGTCCGTCACGTCCGACGGGCGGCGCGGCTGGCTTGTGGACGGAAGGTGCGCACGGGGCATGCCGGGTCACTCGATCCGCTGGCCAGCGGCGTGCTGTTGTGCTGCCTGGGGCCGGCCACCAAGCGGATCGGGCAGTTGATGGACCTGACCAAGATTTATGTGGCGGAGGTGGACCTGTCCGCTTTCACCGCCACCGATGACCGCGAAGGCGAGCGGCAGCAGGTGACGATCGCGCAGCCGCCCGATGAGCAGCAGGTGCGACAGGCGCTGAAACGATTTCTGGGCGACATCGAGCAGCGGCCGCCGGCATTCAGCGCGGTGCACATCAACGGCAAGCGGGCGTACAAGCTGGCACGCAAGGGCGAAGTGGTGGAGCCAGCCGCGCGGATGGTGCGGGTGGATGCCATCGAGTTGATCTCGTATCAATTCCCGCTGTTGGCGTTGCGCATCACATGTGGCAAGGGCACGTACATCCGCTCGCTGGCCCGTGACATAGGCAAGGCGCTGGGGACCGGCGGCCACCTGGCGTCTTTGCGGCGCACCGCGATCGGGTCTTACACCGTGCAGCAGGCGCTACCGCTGGATCACTTTCAGAAGCCGCTGCAGATGTCGGACCTAATCGAGCTGACATAGTCCTGCTAAGCTGTCGCGTCTGTGGAGCAGTGGCTGGTCATCGCGGGCATCGTGGCGGCGGTCTTCAGCGTCATGCTGATCGGGGCGCTGATTCGCCGCGCCAACTGGCTGACGGCCGAGGCGGATCAGGCGCTGATTCACTTGGTGATCCGCGTGCTGATGCCGGCCCTGATCCTGGACGTGATGGTGGGCAATCCGCGTTTGCAGGATGCTGCCAACGTGACCCTGCCGCCGGTGGTGGGCTTTGTGGCGGTGTGCATCGGGCTTGGGCTGTCATTGCTGGCAGCCAGGTTGCTCGGCCCGAGGCTGGGGATGCACGATCGCCGCCAGCAGCGGACGTTCGCGGCGTGCGTGGGGGTGTTCAATTATGGCTATCTGCCTCTGCCGTTGGTTGAAAGGTTGTTCGATCACGATCGCGGCACGCTGGGGGTGCTGTTCGTGCACAACCTGGGCGTGGAGATCGCGATCTGGACCATCGTGCTTATGACGATCCAGGGCGGCGTGCGGCGCGACTGGTACAAGCAACTGCTCAACGCGCCGCTGATCACCATCCTGGCGGCCCTGCTGATCAACTGCCTGCCCGTGCAGCGCGAGCAAATCCCCGGCTTTCTCATGCAGGCGTTGCACATGCTGAGTGTCTGTGCCGTGCCGATGGCGCTGATCCTGGTGGGGGCGACGGTGGCGGATCACCTGGCGGAGGCGAAACTGCACGCGGGGCTGAAGGTCATCGGTGGGGCGTGCCTGCTGCGATTGGGGGTGATTCCGGTGCTGTTCGTGCTGGCGGCAGCGCTGTTGCCGGCCTCGATGGAGCTCAAGCGCGTCATGGTGGTGCAGGCAGCCATGCCCACTGCGGTGTTTCCCATCGTGCTGGCCAAGCACTACGGCGGCGACGCATCCACGGCCGTGCGGGTGATGCTGGGCACCACGCTGGTCAGTCTGCTGACCATGCCGCTGTGGCTGTCGGGCGGACTGGGATGGCTGAACCTGTATTGAGGATTGACGGACTCGATCACGGGCCCGGTTCGTATCATGGGCGCTTCATTGGTTCATGCGGTTTATCCAATTCCGTCGGCCGGGAGCGGCACAGCACCCAGCCGCCTGCCACGTGCAGGAAGTTGATGATCGTGGGGGCGGTGAAGGCCGACTCGAGCGTTTGACAAAGCTGCGTCCATGCTGTTACCAAGGTGGCATCCATGCCGCTCTCCCGCTGTGTAGCTGTCACAACCACACAATCGGTTGGTCGGCATGGTTTTCATCGCACACTCACACCTGACAGCAATGCCTCAAAAACGACGAAAGTTCGCCCCTTCACCAGCCATTGAAATCTCGCACCTTGTTCGATCCGGGCTGATCGCTATCGTCACCGTGGCGAGGGCAGAAGGAATAGCGTCCGTGAAGTGTTCTACAGTGCCCTCGACGACTCTGGGTTCCACCACCAATCGAGCGTCTGCCGCATTGCTGCTGACCAAAGCCCGCTACAGCCACAGCATTGGGTGGGTATTCAACCCATGAGCACTACGAACGTGAAGTTGCATCAGTACACGAAAAGCAGCGAAAACGCGACGTGATGGAGCCCCATCGGCAATGACTCACCTCAGGTCAGAGCCAGCCGGTGGCCTGAGCGAGCAGGCGGTAGTGCTCGAGATAGTTGGGCCAGGAGACGTCATGGGGTACGCCGTGATCGCAGCCGGGGATGTAGCCGCCGGCGTCGATGACAGGTCGGAGTCGATCGATTTCACGTTTCAGGCTTGGTCCGCCGGCCGCCATGCAGCGTTTATCGACACCGCCGCGATACGCCATGGCCCGGCCGTACTTGCGGCGCAGGGCGGGCAGGTCGTTGCCGGCCGCGACTTCCAGCGGCGAGTTGGAATCGATGCCGGCCTCGATCCACAGCGGGATGAGCAGATCGACGTGGCCGTCGGAATCCATGTCCACGATTCCGACACCCGCCTCGTGGGCCAGGGCGCTCCATCGGGTCCAGGTAGGAAGCAGGAATCTGCGCGCCATGTCCGGGCCGATCATCGGTTTTTCTTTGTAGGCCATGTCTTCGCTGATGATGATCATGTCCGGCACGTAGTGCTCAAAGACCCGGCGCAAAAGGGACTGCATGTAATGGTCCCAGAATTCGATCATCTCACAAACGAACGGTTCGTCGTCGAGCATGGCCACGCACAGATTTTCAAAGCCCAACCATTCGCGCAGTTGCCAGAACGGCCCGTTGATGTTGATGGCTGAACAATAATCCCGGTTCTCCAATTGTCGGCAGCGTGTGAGGTAATCCGCGGGAAAGCGCTGGGGATCAGCGGGCACATAGCGGCGTTTGATGTCCTGCCAGTCGCCGCGCGACTGCACGGGGCACTTGAGCCAGCATCGCGTGACGAAGTCGATGGCATTGCGCAGGTATGTCACGTCATATTCATCAGAAATTTCGCAGATGTTGCCTTTCCAGTCCTGCACCACCAACGAGCCGGGGCCCGGAGAACCCGGCGGGGCGGGATGACGCTCGATCACCTTTTCCTCGAAGCGCGGGATCATGGTGAAATCGATGCCGGTATCGTCCCGCGGCTCGGCATAGCCAGGCGGAATGTGCAGCAGTTTGCGGGCGTAAGCATGGTAGTCCGTGACATCCGGCGGCAGGCCCTGCCGATGCCAGCAGCGCAATGTGCTTTCGCGGCCATCGCCCGGCACAAGGGGTATGCGATCAACCGGTTGGAATCGTAAAGCCGAAACCCAGCGCTCACGATCGTTCATTGATCCATCCATCAAAGAAGGTCATGGATTCATAGATTAGCCGACGTCAGCAGATTGCATGGTCTTGGCCATCGGTAATCATACAGAATGATCCTACTCGCCCCGTGTCCGCGGTGGAATGGGAAGCCGCAAGCCGGCATGGACAAAATGAAACTGACCGGCGGCCCACGGTCGGTCTCAGCCCGCTTTTACCGTGAAACGGATGCAGCGTCTGGACGTGTTGAAGCACGAAATCCATCAGGGAGTCGCTAGTGTCCTGAGTCTGAAGTTCATGCAATAATTGATCGTCCCGTGACGTTATGCAGGCAGCCTGATACAGGAGCCTGCATGATGCCGACCGGTCGCCCACTGAAGCCGTTGCACCTCGCCGACGAAGAACGTGCCACCCTC
>JADLFV010000135.1 GCA_020849625.1 Phycisphaeraceae bacterium | reverse complement strand
TAAAAGAACCGGAATGCACCGCAGAGAACGCAGAGAACACAGAGCTAAAATACTTGAATTCAAGCTTATTCCGGTTTTTCTCTGCGATCTCTGCGTCCTCTGTGGTGAGTTCTTTTTTCTGCTCTAAATCAATGCCAATTCATTGGCGGGCGGCACGGGGGCCAGGCGATCAGGACCTGGCGGGATCAGATGGTGCTCTCGGTGACGCGCAGGACTTCGTCGATGGTGGTCAGGCCGGCGGCCACCTTGCGGAAGCCGTCCTCGCGCAGGTTCACCATGCCGCCTTCGATGCACATGCGGCGGAACTCGCTGACGTTGGGATTGCTGGCGATCTTGTCGCGCAACTGATCGTTGAAGACCAGCAGTTCGTAGAGGCCGACGCGGCCGGCGTATCCGGTGCCGCGGCATTTGTCGCAGCCTTCACCAATGTACACTTCATCGAAGGAGATGCCGTGCACCGCCAGGGCGTCGGCGACGGCCATGTCGGGCGGCTGCTGCTTCTTGCAGTGATCGCAGATGCGACGGACAAGGCGCTGAGCAAGCGTGGCGTTGACGGCGGCGCCGATAAGGTAGGGTTCGACGCCGATGTTGATCAGACGGGTGATGCTGGAGGGCGCGTCGTTGGTGTGCAGAGTGGAGAGCACCAGGTGGCCGGTGAGCGAGGCCTGGATGGCGATCTTGGCGGTTTCGGAGTCTCGGATTTCGCCGACCATGACCACGTCAGGGTCCTGTCGCAGCAGAGCGCGGAGGGCGGCAGCGAAGGTCATGCCGATCTTCTCGTGCGTCTGGCACTGGTTGATGCCGTTGAGGTGATACTCGACGGGGTCTTCGACGGTGGAGATATTGAGCTTGGCCCGGTCCATCTTGTTCAAGGAAGCGTACAAGGTGGTGGTTTTGCCCGAGCCGGTGGGACCGGTGACCAGGAGAATGCCGTGGGGCTGATCGATCTGGTTGCGCCAGATCAGCAGAGCATCTTCATCCATGCCGAGCTGTTCGAGATCGACCTGAATGGATCGCGTATCGAGGATGCGCATGACCGCCTTTTCGCCGTTGGCGGTGGGCAGGGTGCTCAAGCGCAGGTCGAGCTTTCGGCCATGGACCACGGCCCGGATGCGGCCGTCCTGGGGCAGGCGGCGTTCGGAGATATCGAGGTTGGCCATGATCTTGAGGCGCGAGATGATGGCTGCGTGCATGTGGGCGGGCGGGTTCATAGCCTCAAACAGCACGCCGTCGATGCGGTAACGAACCTGCAGGCGTTTTTCCTGCGGCTCGATGTGGATGTCGCTGGCGCCTTCCTTGACCGCGTTGAAGATCAGATAGTTGACGAAGCGGATGACGGGGCTTTCGCCGGCCATGCGCTCCAGGTCGAGGTCCTCTTCCTTGGACTCGACGACTTCGACGTCGTCCTCGTGGATGTCGGCGATGATGTCGTCAACTTCCAGCGTCTCCTGCGTGTCCTCGACCTGACGGGCCAGGATGACCGATTCGATGTCGGCCCGGGTGACGACCACGGGTTTGACCGGCTGGGCCAGCTTGTGACGGACCTCGTCGATGATCTGCAGATTGTCGGGGTGGACCACGCCCAGGATCAGGCGCGGGCCGTCGATGCGCAGGGGCATGACCCAGTATGTGCGGCAGAAGTCCAGGCCCAACCGCTCAATCTGCTTGAAGGTGTCCAGTTCGGGCGACTCAATGTGTTCAAAAGCCATGCCCGCCTGCTTAGCGACCGCCTGCTGGATGGGCAGCTCGTTGACGCCTGTGTCGTAGAGGATGTCCGCCAGGGCCTTGCCGGGCGTATTGCGGGCCAGGTTTTCCGCGGTGGCCAACTGCTCGGCGGTGATGACCTTGTCCGCGAGCAGTTGCTTGCCCAGGTCGTCGGTGCGTGCGACCTGCGCGGCCGGCTCATCGGGCGTCCATAGATCGCTGAGGGCCCCTGACCCCGGAAAGGGCGCCGCCCCATGAAGTGGATTATTCTGGGCATTGTGGATCATGCGCTGTGCTCACGTCTGTGGGGCAGGGGAAATTCGAATGACGAAATTCGTGTGACGAAAGTGTTTCGTCATTTGAACACTTGAGCATTCGTCATTGTTTCGAATATCGAATTTCGTCATTCGAATTCCCCCCCCCCTCTACTCCGTTCTCTCAATGTCGCTGACGGTCGGCTCCGGTGTCCTGGTTGTCGATGGCCAGGTTGAAGCGCTGCTCGCCCAGGCGGACGATCACCTGCATCGGTTCGATGCTTTCGACGACGAAATCGCCCAGGTGATCGCCGACCTGCACCATCTGGTTGTTGATGATGGCGACACTGCGGCGGCCGATCATGATCGAATCGACACGGTACTTGCTCAGCGACTGCTCAAGCTGAAGTCGGCGGCGGGCCAGGGCCAGTTCGGTGGCGTTGGCGTCGGCGATGGTGTCGATGGGCTGTTCTTCATCGAAACTGAACAGGAAGGGATTCTTCTTGACGTAGCGGATGGGCACCTGGTGTTCGGTCGAGTCGCTGTTGAGCAACGTGAGCACCTGGCTGGCGTCCTGGAAAAGCAGGCCGAGGTTGTCCGGGTGAATGGGATCGCGGGGATCGACCTTGTCGGGAGAGGAGAGCTTGGTGATCCAGTTATCCATGCGGGCTTCCAGCTCGCGCGAATCGTCCTTGGGCTCAATGCCCTGGGTCAGGCGCATGGCATAGAGCGACCCGGCGGCCACCAGAGCGACCACCACGATCAGCAGCGTGGTCTGGCCCAGGAAATTGCGGCCGGTGTCGGCGGAACCGGCGGCGGCGGGATCAACCTCGCCGAACGATCCGCTACCGGCAAGCATGGACAGACTGGCGATCTGCTTCTGATCGTTGTCCTGGCCGGAGGTCTCTTCCTCGAAGGACTTTTTTGGATCATACGTACTCATAACCTGCTCCTTGTGGACGACGCGGCAGTGGCAGCCGCGTCCTGATCGCCTTCAAAGAAGATGGTCAGGGTCATCTCGGCGGTCATCGCGCCATCAACTTCGCTGCGGGGGTCCTTCTTGAGGACCATCTCGGGGATGCGTGTGATGCGGGGCAGCCGCTCCAGTTCCTGCAGGAAGGTGTAGAAGCCGTCGAAGTCGCCGATGATCTGCATCTTGATGGGGACCTGGGCGTACTGGGCCTGCTTCTCGATCTTGTCGGTGCGCACGCTCTTGGGCGTGAGGCTGTTGCCGCGGGCCAGCTCCCAGACTTCCTTGAGCACGTTCTCGACCTCGCGCTGCTCGGGCAGCTTCTGCTCGAAGGCGGCAATGGCTTCGGTGAGCTTCTGGATCTCATCGTCCAGGTTGCGCATCACGGCATGGGTCTGCTCCAGCTTCGTCAGCTTCTGCTGATCGCGGGCGATGTCCTCGCGCATGGCGACGATCATCTGATTGCGATCGCGGAAGACCACAAAGTAGGACGCCACCGGCACCGCCAGCAGCAGTAGGACGAACAGGGCTTCACGCAGTCCGAATCGCATGGGTATGCCTTTCGTTCTTGTTCCTATTCACGGCATGCCGAAGCACGCTTCAGCCTCAAAAACCCTTGCACGCGTCGAAGATCACTGCCGGTCCGAGGTCGGAGCGACCGAGTTGATCGGCGGCGCGTTGATCTGGAGTTTGTCGGACATCGGATTCTGCTTCAGGGGCCGTGCCACCATGGTCTTTTCCACTTCCGTCAGGTCCAGGTCCTGGTTGATGGTCATCTCGATCTTGAATTTGCGCACCTCGTGCTCGTCGATGGTGGTCTGCTCGCTGTACTGGAGGTTCACGTCATGGAACATCGGATGGCTGGATAGGGCCGCCATGAACTGAGCCACCTCCACGTCGGTCGGGGCCAGACCCACCAGGTCCAGCGACACCTGCGTCGGCTGAAGCTCGGGCGGAGGCGCCTCGGCCGCCTCGGCGGTCTTGTTGCGACGCGAGGTCTTGGCCTCACGCTCCATGGAAGTCTTGGGCTGCGGCGCGATGCGCAGCACCTCGGTTGACAGCTCCAGCTCCAGCAGGCCCATGCTGGCGGGCATGTGATTGATCAGCTCCGAGAGCAGGCGATCGCGCGGGATGCGCTCAACCAGCACCGCCGAAACAGCCGCCTTGCGCACCATGGTCTGACGCTGCTGGGTCAACTGCTCGATCTGCTCGAGCTGCTTGGCCTTGTCGGTCAACTGCTGACGGACCTCGGCCCGCTGCTGACGGACCTGGCTGACCTGGCGGCCGGTGACGAACCAGGCCGCCACCACCCCCGCCATCACCACCATGAACAGGGCCAGGCAGATGGTGTTGGTCCGCCGGGCGATCCGTTTTTCCAGGTAGTCTTCAGGTAGAAAACTTGAATGCTGAGCCATGGTGTTTACTCCGCTTGGCTTCGCTCACAAATTCGCTTCACTCCAACACAGTCCATAAGGCACCGTCCAGCCCGGCTGCGGCTGATTCAGGTCCACGCCCACGGGATTCTTGGCCTTGCTGATGCGCATCAGGGCCGCGAACGGATCGCCCAACTGGGCCGCGATCCGTAGCTTCCGTGCGATCTTCTGGCACAGGTCCGTGTGTCGGCTCTCGCCGCCCAGGAACACCAGCCGCGACAGCGGATGCTGCGGGAAACGCCGCTGGTGATAACGCACACACATCTGCAACTCATCAATCAGAAAGTCCACAGTGGGATCAGCCTGGTCCCTGGCCGCGGCTGTCCGTGCGGCGGGTGCTGCCGCGGGAGCGGATTCCATCACCGCCACAGCCGCGTCGGTCGAACTGCCGGCAGCCGCTTTCCCGTTCATCCGCGCCTCGCGCGCCGCGCTGAAACTGACCTTGTTCGTCTGCGCGTACTGCCGCGTCATCTGATCCCCCGCCGCGGCGAATGTCTTGGCGAATACCATGCGCTGACCGCGGGCGATCACCAGCGTGGTCACCGCCGCCCCGATGTCCAGGTAGCCGACCACGCGCTCGGCGTCTTCGCTACGCTGGTGCAGTTGGGCGAAGCCCTGCAGAATGGCCTGCGGCACGCTGTGCATGCCCACCACGTCCAGCTTGCATTGGCGGGCCAGATTCAGGTAGGCGATCACCATCTCACGCGGCACGGCTATCACCACCACTTCCTGGAAGGACGAACCGTTGTCCGCGATCTGACCCGCATCAAAGTGCCGCACCACCAGCCGCCCCGGGTCCATGCCCAGACGCTCGCGCAGATGAGCCTCCACCAGCGGGCCGGTGTCGACGCCTTCCTGGGCGGTGACGTCCAGGTTCTGCATGAGCGTGAGCTGCGACGGTATAGACAACATGGCACGACGACCCTTGAACGGCTGCTGCCGCAGCAGCTTGCGCAGTGTCTGACTGTAAAACGCCATGCGGGCGGTCTGATCCTGCCGCGCTTCGGCCGGCAACACCGCGGCCGCGGCCGCCAACAGTTGGGCCGGCTGCTCCGGAACCACCTGCAGCAGCTTCAAGCTGTCAGACCCAAAATCCACCGCGATCGGCGACACACGCTGCTTACTCAGGCCGAATCCCATCAGTCTTTCTACCTCCATGTCACAACCAATCAGCGACCGGCCGACCCCGACTGCGGGCCGCTTGAGCCGATTACCTCGGTCAACATCGACCCATTCCACCCCCAGGTTTAGCCGGTTATCCGACCTTGCCCGATCGGAATAAACGGGTGTCGGGTATCGGGTGTCGGGTATCGGGAAAACAGCAGCCGTGCTACAGTGCCCTACCCGATACCAGAATCCCGATACCCGATGCCCGACATGGACCTGACTCCCCGCCAGATCGTTGATGCTCTCGACCGTTACATCATCGGCCAGCACGAGGCCAAGCGCGCGGTGGCGGTGGCCATTCGCAATCGCTGGCGCCGTCGTCAGCTCGAGGCCGACATGAGCCGCGAGGTCTATCCCAAGAACATCATCATGATCGGACCCACCGGCGTGGGGAAAACCGAAATCGCCCGCCGCCTGAGCGACCTGGCCAACGCCCCTTTCGTCAAAGTCGAGGCCAGCAAGTACACCGAGGTCGGCTACCACGGCCGCGATGTCGAGTCGATGATCCGCGACCTGCTGGAGCAGGCGATCAATATGGTGCGGGCCGAGCAATCACAACAAGTGCGCGACAAAGCCGAAGCCGCCGCCGAGCAGCGCCTGATCGACCTGCTGATCCCCGGCCAGACCACGGCGGAGGCCGATTCATCGGCCGTCACTTCCCCGCAAGCCCACGGCTACGTCTCGACCGAGGATTCCCACGAACGCCGCCAGCGCCTGCGCCAGAAAATGGCCGAGCAGCTCGCAACCGGTAACCTCGATGACAAAACCATCGAGCTGACCATCAACAGGCGCCCGCAGACTTCAGTTATGTTCGCCAACATGGGCATCGATCAGATGGACCCCGACGTGGCCAACATGTTCGAGAAACTGATCCCCGAGCAGACCACGCGGAGAAAAGTCACCGTCACCGAAGCCCGCCGCATTCTGCGCGAGCAGGAAACCGAAAAGCTGCTGAACCCCGAGAAGATCACCGCCGAAGCCATCCAGCGCACGCAGGATTCGGGCATCATCTTCCTGGATGAGATCGACAAGATCGCCGTGGGCAGCGGCGAGGGCCGTTCTTCCGGCGGTGGCGGGCCCGACGTGTCGCGACAGGGTGTGCAGCGCGATCTTTTGCCGATCGTCGAAGGCAGCGTGGTGGCCACCCGTCACGGCCTTGTCCACACCGATCACATCCTGTTCATCGCCGCCGGCGCGTTTCACTCCGCCGCAGTCAGCGATCTGATGCCCGAGTTGCAGGGCCGCTTCCCCATCCGCGTGGAGTTGTCGGGTCTAACCAAGGACGACTTCGTGCGCATCCTGACCGAGCCGGGCAATGCCCTGACCAGGCAGCAGCAGGCCTTGCTGGGCGTGGAAGGTCTGGAAATCACGTTCGAGGATAGTGCGATCGAAGCAATGGCCGAACTGGCCGCCGACGCCAACGCCACCCTGGAGAATATCGGCGCCCGGCGGCTGATGACGATCGTGGAGAAGGTCTTCGAGGGCATCAACTTCGACGCCCCCGAGATGGTCGCCCGCGGCCAAAAGCAGGTGACCATCACCGCCGACTTCGTGCGCTCACAGGTGGCCGCCATCGTGGCCGACAAAGACCTGAGCAAGTTCGTGCTGTGAGGCAAGCGGATTGAACCGCCAAGATACCAAGAGCGCCGGGAAAGACAGAAACCGCGGATAAACGATGATGGGACGCGGATAAACGCGGATGGCGATGTCAGTCTGCCGCTCTATCCGCGCGCATCCACACTCATCCGTGGTTATACGGATTCCACTGTGAACTTGCTTATTCCCAGCCGCTTGCGGCTTCGCGGAACCGCACGTTGTATCAGGACGCTTCGCCAAGCCCAAGCGGCCCAGTGCCCCACATGAGAGTGGACACCGTCTGACACCCATCCGCATGCCGTGGGCAGCCTGACACAAGAACATATTTAACTTAAATATGTTCTGAATCATCGCAACCCCACGAGTCCCCGCAGGTGATTTTCTGCGATGGGTTGCATGTGAGCCACGTTGACATGCGGAGATAGGGAGGATTCCGCATTGATCTGCGGTGCTGTGCGACAACATTTCAGCCGCAGCAACCCGCCCGCAGTTACCCGTCTCCGCATGGCGTGGGTGAGCACATACAAGAACATATTTAACTTAAATATGTTCTGAAAAAACTGATTTGCTGCCGCACGTCAGATGGCGATTACTCTGTTTTCGGCGAAAACAAAGTAATGGCGAGAGCAAGCCGCAAACTGCAAATGCGCAACCGTCGGGCCGACGGCGCGCACAGACTGGCACGGCCGCGCCGATTTTTTACGGGTCGCGCGAAAAAATTTCTATTGCCGTCTGCACAAGCACTTGCGCTCTTTTTCGCCCCCTCAAAACCGCCTCCGGCGCGCACAAACGTTGCGCTTCGCTCTTTTATAGAAGGCCGTTCGGTTTCGGACGAGGCTCAATTGCTTCAATACCCTCGGTCGTTTGAACGTCAAATAACGTTCGGCACGAACTCGACTGGGCGGAAGTGAGTGAGCGCTGCCACGACGCCATCGGCTTGACACTCCGCCGCTCGTGCCCGGAGTTTGTAGTGTCCAGAAAGCCCCCCCGGAAGTGCAAAATCC
>JADLFV010000134.1 GCA_020849625.1 Phycisphaeraceae bacterium | reverse complement strand
TCTGGAACATCGACGGTGCCGAGTCGATTCTGCAATTGCGAAGTGAATGGCTCAACGACCCCGAGGAGCTACACCACCGGTTGTGGCCAGCCCCTCAGCCAAAGGCCGCGTAATCGGTCACGCACCCACGCCGTACCGGCGGGCAAGATCAGCCATCTTGATTTGATTGGGCAATAGAAACTGCCTGTAAATCTCGAGGCTCAACAGTGGTCCGGTCTGACCGCCCAGGTCCTCGGCGATATAGGTCAAGTCAATTCGGCCTTGGCCGGCCTCGAAAAGCCGGCGGTTGAATTCGAAATGATAGTCGAACAGGTGTCCCAGGATGGCGTCGGCAATATCGGGGTTGCAGAGCAAGTCCTCGAGCGATTGCTCCAGACCGCGCATGGCGGCGTACATCAGGAACGGCTCATAACACCCGCAGTGCACCACGCGGGTTCCATCATCGGCATCGAGAGCGCGCCTGACGACCGAGAAATCGAAATCATCAGGGCTTGGCCAGCAGTGAGCATGCACATCCTGCGGCGATTGCGCGTTGGCCAGTGGATGATGTGATGCCTCACGATATGCGCCGGTGCCGTATGCGATGCTGGAGTATCCAACGCTCCAAATGTCGCGATCGTTCCCAGACTTCTCAGCCGATCCGATATATTTCGGATCGAACACACGCCGGGCGTCGATGTGCAGTTTTCGATAAAGTGATTCCTGATCTGCGCACGCCAAATCTGAGATCAATCGTTTGGTGACCTCATCGGTCGCCTGATAATCGGTCGGGATTCGATCAGGCGTCTTGCCGTTCAGAATTGACAGCCATCTCTCACGGGGAGTCATCTGTCGTGTCCTTGACCAGTTTTGGCCCAGCGCGGATCCATGGGATCGGATGCGGGCTGAAAGCGCACGTCGCAACTCAGTCGATACCGATGCGTCGTATTGGTGGTTGAGGCGTGCAGCGTGTGCATTTTGCGACGAGGAGGTGATCCATCTCGATCTCCACTTGATTTACAAACGCCCGCGCGACACAGGGCCGGCGACGCGGGCACCTATCGACGGCTGCCGATCGCGGGTCCAATAGTCCGATTTCAGCACGACTTGTGGACTGCCACCCGCGATGTATACTCGTATAAACATAGTGTATTTCTGTAGATTTGGCACGCATGATGAGGATCAGCATTGAGACTTGAAAACTGCAGCCTTCTGGTTTTGCCCTTAGGGTACTCTCGCTCAGAGAATATTTATCAAGAGCGCGATGTCGCGATATTGCGAGGCAGCGAGACTTATGAAAGAGCTAGCTGTTAACCAGCCCACATGGCAGCGATTGCGAACGATCGTTCCCTCTCTGCAATTGATTAATTGATTAGGGCGTGACTCGCTCGGCGCGCATGCATAATCGTAGGGCTGGTCGAGCGTTATGTTAATTCTCGCTATAAACAAAGACCCCCGCGAGGTAGAACATTGGTTATTCAGAACGATGTTCAACCCTACACGGAGGTGATCATGATCTTGGCACAAGAACAGGCCATTCTCAAGGAACAAACTCAATTCGAGCAGATCGTGTTGTTCGTCCGGCAAGCGAGGCGGGAAGGACGCCCCATTCACGAGGTCGAACGAGGGTTGTGGGAGCAATTGCTGAGACTGGGCCACACGATGTTGGATCAGTACGTCACGGATCAGGGCACCGGGGATCTGGGGCCGACGCTGGAGCACCAAGGCCGGACGCTGCGACGATTGGACCAGACCCACGAGCGGCGTTATGTGTCGATCTTCGGCGAGTTGACGATCCGCCGGCATGTCTATGGCACGCGCGAGACCCAGAAGCATGAAGCGGCACCGCTGGACGCCCGTCTGGATCTGCCCGACAGCGAGTTTTCGTATGTGCTGCAGGATTGGGACCAGCATTTATGCGTGAAAGGTCCGTACGGCGAGGCCCGCGAATCAGTGCAGGAGATTCTGGGGCTGGGCCAGTCGGTGCGAAGTTTGGAGCAGATGAACCTGTTGATGGCCCGGCAGGTCGATTCCTTCTTCCAGTCGCGACCGACGCCGCCGGCCGCGGAGCAGGGCCCGATTGTGGTGCTGACCAGCGACGGCAAAGGTGTGCCCATGCGAAAGGATGAGCCGGCGCAATGCGGGCGGCGCACCAAGGGGCAGAAGGCCAACAAGAAGCGGATGGCGTGCGTGGGTGCGGTGTACACCATCGACCCGTTCGTGCGGACTGCCGATGACGTGGTGGATGAGGTGATGCGGGAAAAGGCCAGGGAGAATCGCCCCGTCCCGCAGCACAAGCAGGTGCGGGCTGAATTGACCCGTCCGATCGATGGCGTGGAGGTCAACGGCAAGGCCCGCATCTTCGCCTGGTTCAAGCAGCAGGTGGAGGCGCTCAATCCCGAGCGGAAAAAGCCGGTGGTCTGTGTGATGGATGGTGAACGTGCCCTGTGGAAAATGCTGCTGAGCTACTTGTCGGGGATTATCTGCATTCTGGACATCTTCCATGTGCTGGAGCGAATCTGGCAGGCGGCGCATTGCTTCCACCCCGAGGGCAGCGAGGAGGCGCGGGAGTTCGTCAATCAACGCCTGCGACGAATCCTGCAAGGCGACGTGGGCCGGGTCATTGGCGGGCTCAAGCAGATGGCCACCAAACAAAACCTCCGCGGCACCAAGCTCAAGCAACTGCAATCGGCGATCGGCTACCTGCACCGCAACCGACGCTTCATGCATTACGATGAGCATCTGGCCGCCGGATACCCGATCGGCAGCGGCGTGGCGGAAGGCGCCTGTCGGCATCTGGTGAAGGACCGGATGGAACGCACCGGCATGCGTTGGCGTGTGCCGACGGCCCAGGCCATGCTCGATCTGCGTGCGGTGCATGCCAGTGGCCAATGGGAGACGTTTCAAAGCCACCGGATTGAGGCCGAGAGCCGCAGGCTGTATCCCTACAGAGAATCAGTCGCCTCCGCCTGGAGCATGGCCGCATAGCGCGAGGCGAGTTACGCCC
>JADLFV010000133.1 GCA_020849625.1 Phycisphaeraceae bacterium | reverse complement strand
GAGCGTTACTTGTCTGCCCAGGCATGTGACGGGCGGGCTCGCCGGCGGTGCAGCAATGCGCCGCCGGCCCACTAACTTTTCCAGATGGTTCCTCCAGGCAGGGGCCATCACAGCAACGCCTGGCGGGCGGGTCAGGAGAATCGCCGCCCTGCCAGGTTTTTTCAGAGTGGCCGGCCCGAGCCGGATGAGGTGATGCATGGCCGATGAGTTCAGGACGCTTCTGAAGATCGACGGCGACGCCAGCGGCGCGAAGCAGGCTGCCGAGCAAGCCCAGAAGGCCCTGCTTGACCTGGTCAGCCAGATCGGCGTCGAGGGGCAGAAGGTCAAGCAACTGGCCGGCTTCTATGAAGCCTTCGGCGAGACGCGGGAACAGGCCCTGCGCAGCGCACAGTCGCAAGTCACCGGGGACATTCTCGGCGGGACTTCTGACCAGGTCAGCAAGACCAAGATTGCGACCAAGGAGAAACTATGAATGCCGGGGCTCCCGGTTTGGGCTATCCTTCGGGATCATCGTCCCATGTGGTGGCGAGCTGATCTGGTGGATCGCTCAAGTGTGACAGGTGGTCACACGTTTAGAGCCTCAAGCACAGGAGACCCGGCAATGCGTATTCTGGCCATTGACCTCGGCAAGAGCAAGAGCGTGGCGTGTGATTTCGAGGCAGCGACTTCGCAGGCGAAGTTCTACGGCCTCCGGACGGTGCCTGGGGAACTGCGCGAGTTGCTGGTCCGATGTCGGCCCGACCGGGTGGTCATCGAGGTGTGCAACCAGGCCGGCTGGGTGGGCGATGAGGTCCTGGCGGCGGCGATCGATCTGCAGGTGGTCAACACCAACGGCTCGGCCTGGCGGTGGCAGAACGTGAAGCGGAAGACGGATCGCGACGACGCGTTGAAGCTGGCTCAGTTGTCGGCGATGAACCAGTTGAAGCTGGTCCATCTGCCCGCGCGGCCGGTTCGGCAGTGGCGTTCGCTGATCGGGTACCGTCAGACGCTGGTGGATCGTCGAACCGCGATCAAGAACCGGATCCGCTCGATTCTGGACGCCCAGGCGATCAGCATGCCCGCGGGCAAGTCGGGCTGGACGCACAAGAGCGTGCAGGCCTTGCGGGAGATGGCCTTGCCGATCGAGCACTGCCCGCCGGGCGATTTCTGGCGGGCGGAGCTGGATGAGGAGCTGAAACAACTGGATGGGGTCGAGGCCGGCCTCAAGCGGGTCACGGCGGAACTGGACAAACGGGGGGAACAGGACGAGCGCGTGCGGCGGCTGCGGACGATTCCGGGCGTGGGCCGGCGGCTGTCGGAGATGGTGGTGGCGGCGATCGACGATCCGCATCGGTTCGCCAGCGGCAAGCAGGTGGCGTCGTACGCGGGCCTGGTGCCGAAGCAGTATCAGTCCGGCATGATGGAACGGCACGGGCGGATCACCGGTCACGGCAACGCCAACCTGCGGCGACTGCTGGTGGAGGTGAGTTGGATCGGGCTGCGTCTGAATCCGCGGATGCGGGCGGTGTATGAGCGCGTCCGCCAGGGCGGCAAGACGCGCAAGAAGATCGCCATCGTGGCCGTGGCCCGCCGGCTGCTGATCTGGTGCTGGGCCATGCTGCGGGACAAACAGGACTGGGAGCAGTTTCCCGAGGGATCACAGTCGGTTCGGGCGGCATGATCGATCTTCTTTCCCCCCCGGAAAGCACCGAGGCCGCCTCTGGCCCTGGTTCTTTCTGGTGGGGGGGATGGAATAGCCCATTGAAACGAGAGCCGGTCAGATGGTGGTGAAGTTCAGCAGGGAGCATGGGATCGATTGAAGCGATGGCGCCCGGTCTGTTGCCTGGGCCTCGAGCTCGCCACGGAGAATGGGCGTCATCGCATATGTTGAATGGGCCCGCGGCCGTGAATCGGAGGCCATGGTCGGCAACGATCGCCTCCTGCCGCAAGAGCCCGGATAGAAGGCTGAACCAATCGCACCCAACGCTCCACATGCGGACTTGACAACCCCGGCATCATAGAAGGCCGCGGAGACAAGCAATCGCGCGACGTTCTTCTCAGCGGTCTCTGCGTCTCTGCGCGAGCCATTCGCTTTGGGTTGCGGGCGAAGCCCGCGCTATGTCCTCCGTGCCTCCGTGGTTCCATGTATTCGAGGTTGAAGATGAGTCAAGCACATTTCGCGGCCATTGATCTGGGGGCTGAGAGCGGGCGGGTGGTTCTGGGCAGCGTGTCGAAGGACAAGCTTGCCTTGCAGGAGGTGCATCGCTTCGCCAACGGGCCGGTGCGGACCATCGACGAGCTGCACTGGGACGTGCTCCGGCTGTGGTCGGAGATGAAGATCGGCGTGGGGCTGGCGGCGGCGCAGGCCGGGACGCTTCGCGGCATCGGCATCGACACCTGGGGCGTGGATTTTGCCCTGCTGGGCGCCGGCGATGCCCTGCTGGGCAACCCCTTTCATTACCGCGACGCCCGCACCAACGGCATCCTGGACCAGGCCTTCGCCATCGTGCCGCGCGAGCAGGTCTTCGAGCAGACCGGCATCCAGTTCATGCAGTTCAACACCGTGTT
>JADLFV010000132.1 GCA_020849625.1 Phycisphaeraceae bacterium | reverse complement strand
GGAAAAAAACGTTCGGCACGGACGCGACCGGGCCCAAGTGAGTGAGTGCTGCTTCGACGCCATCGGCTTGACGTACGTCCGCCCGTGCCCGGATTCCAAGCGTTCAGAAAGCCTTCGCCGGAAAGAGTCGGGCACTGTGTGCCCGGAAACCGGACTCACAGAGTCCGGCTCCGACGATGGCCTGACAGGCGCGTCGCCTACCGGCTCTATGGGGCCTCGGCGAAACTGGCCTTCCCCCCCGGAAGTGATATACCGCGCTTGCGGTGCTTCCGGGGGAACTCATCACGGCGCGGGCGGTTGGTTGAGGCCGATTCGACGGCCGTCCGCCCGTGATGTGTTTTTGTTGAACCGCCAAGACGCCAAGAGCGCCATGGAATTCAAAGTCAGAAATGAATTCAACGCAGAGGGCGCAGAGAAAAAGATGAATGACTGGAATTGTGAAATCCTGGCTCTGCGTCTCAGCGTTGCCTTCTTCGATTTGGCGAACTTGGCGTCTTGGCGGTTCAACCCGAGGCGTGCACCCTCGTGCGGATGCGGGCCGATCGGGTCCGTCATGCGCCGGCGCGGCGAATTTTCAAATGTCGAATTTCGAATTTCGTATGTCGAATGTTTGCGCGGGAGGCTTAGGATGAATCGATGCTCAGTTCGCAGCGGAAATGTGGTCAGGCCAGGGGGCGGATCAGGCGGCGGGCGGGGCGCTGGATGAGTCGGCCGATGGGGGTGGGGGCGCTGGACTTGCTGCTGGTCCTGGCGGGAGGATGGGGGCGGATTTCAGCCTGGATGTGGGTGGTGGCCCCGTGCTCGATGCGCAGGCTACGGCCGGAGAGTTGGCCGGTGGTCAGGCTCTCGCGGGTGAGCACGACCTGTCCGTAAACCACCGCCCGGCCCTCGAAGCGGCCGGCGTTGGTGAACTGGCCGCAGACCAGGCGTCCGAGCATTTCGCTGGGCGAGGCGAGGGCGACGTGTCCCATGGTCGAGACATCGCCCTCCAGGCGGGTTCGCAGCACCAGGTCATTGAACTCCAGCGGACTGGTGCAGGCGGGGCAGCGGACAGAGACGGCCCGCTGGCTGACTTCAAAGGACTTACCGCACTGTGGACAGGAGACGCGGCGCAGATGAGCCGGCTGCGGGCCGCGAGGGTGAATCGTGTTGATGGCCGGGCGTAACGGCATGGCAAGCGGCGCAGTGCAAGGGTGGACGCTGAGGCGAACCTACGACGGCGTTCTCCGACACGAAGCGCGGCGACCGTATTACGACGGGATGCCGATGCCGTTGCGCGGCGTCAGCACCTTGGGGCGACGGCGGGCCAGCACGGCATTGACTGAGCTGGTGTTGGTGCGGACCGGCGACGGCTGTTCGTGATGAGTCTCTTCAGTTTCAGAAGACTGGCTCATCATCGAGGAGAGCATGGTCTGCTCGGCTTCCTGATGTTCGCCCTGGCCGAAGGCTTCGCTGGCGGCCTGCATGGCCTTGGGGCCGACGCAGATCTCGCCCTGGAAGGTGGCGCCTTCCACGATGTTCAGCCGGCTGGTGAACAACTGGCCGATCAGCTGGGCGCCGGGCAGCAGCTCCACGGCGTCCTCGGCCACCACGTCGGCTTCGACATTGCCGGCCAGGCGCAGCGTGCCCACGATGATCGTGCCGGACACTTCGGCCGACTCCGACAGCTCGAGGGTGCCGCTGACACGCAGCGTGCCCTTGAACTGGCCCATGATGATGGCATCGTTGTCCAGTGACAGTTCACCGCTGATGCGGCAGTCGGGTCCCAGCACGGTCTTGCTCTTTGGCGCGTCGCTCATGATTTTCGCTCCTTAACAGGCGGTAACCCGACCGTGGTGCATCACGGCTGGGTCTTGAATAGATCGGTCGTGTGCGTTTTTTTGTCCAAAACAAAAGCCGCAACCGCCTGGCAGCCGAATGCGGGGTTTTTCTCGGACGCATCAGGGACTCAGCGCCGAACATCACGCTCCGGTTGGACCTATAATCGGGCCATGAACGATCAGAACCAGATGCACCAATCACCGCCCTCGGACTCCGGCCGACCGCCGATCGATCCACCCCCAGCCTATCCGCCACCACCGCCGCCATCTGGCAATCCGTCCTGGATGATGCCGCCGCCGCCTCGGCAGCGCAGCGTGTTCGCCCGCGCCCTGGCGGGTCTGCTGGTCTCGGCGCTGGTGGTGTCGCTGCTGGTCAACTTCTACCTGGCGATCATTCTCAGTTCGATGACGGCCGGGATCAGCGAGAGCACGTACCGCGATGGTGACAAGGCCAACCGTATCGTCATCCTTCCGATCCGCGGACTGATCGATGATTCATCCGCGGCCTTCGTGCGCCAGTCCCTGGACGTGCTGCGCAAAAAGCAGCCCAAAGCGGTGGTGCTTCTGGTGGACTCCGGCGGGGGATACGTCGCGCCCTCCGATCGCATCTGGAAGTATCTGGCGCAGTTCAAGCAGGAGACCGGCATCCCGCTGATCGCCAGCTTCGGCAGCATGGCTGCCAGTGGCGGTTACTACGTCGCAGCTTCCGCCGATGCCATCGTGGCCGAGCCGACGTGTCTGACCGGATCGATCGGCGTGATGTCGCAGGCGTTCACCATCGATCAGCTTCTGGTCAAGGTCGGCATCACGCCGCAGGTGCAGGTGGCGTCGGGCTCGCCGGAGAAAGACACGATGAACGACATCACCCGGCCGTGGACCGAGAAGGACAAAGCAGCCATGCTGCATATCCTCGATGCCATGCACGCCCAGTTCGTGTCGGTGGTTCAGCAGGGCCGGTCGGCACAGTTGAATGCCGACGAGGTCGCCGCGCTGGCTGACGGGCGGGTGTTCACCGCGCAGGAGGCCCTGGCCTCGAAGCTGGTGGACCAGGTGGGCTACCTGGACGACGCGATCGCCCTGGCCGGCCAGCGAGCCAACCTCTCCACCCAGGTTCAGCCGCAGGTGACGATCCTCCAGCAGCCGCAGTCGCTGTTGGGTTCGCTGTTCAGTTCGCAGCAGAGGTCCATCGGGGTTCAAGTGGACACCCAGGCTCTTCGTCGCTGGATTCACGAAGAGACGGTGCCGCAGGTGATGTACCTCTGGCAGGGCGGCTGATTGTTCGTCAGAGGTTCACCGGGCCGGGTGGCACGGCCGCGAGTCGGCCGTGGGATGATCCAGCACACCCGCACGCGGGTGTGGCACCCAGCGGCTGATTGTTCAGATGGTTAGGGTTTGGTACACTCACGACTTAGATTGATCCACCAGCCGGTTAACTGGCTGATTCATCGTTCAGAAAGGGCGGTATATGGGATTACGTGAAACGCTGAACAACAACTCCTCATTGGTCACCATTCTGGCCGTGGTGGTGCTGGTGGTGGCGTTGGGCATCATCGTGATGACCAGCAAAGGCCCCAGCGGCTCGGCCAGCGTGGTCAATGTTTACTTTTTTGATCTGAACACCAACAAGCTGTTCATCACCGAGAGTTCCAACTTCGCCCCCGCCGATGCGCCCTCCGGCCCGACGGACAAGGGCAACAAGGCCGGCGTCATGGCCTACGTCTATGTCTGCGGCGAGTGCGGCAGCTATGACGGCATGACAGCCGATGAGGTGGCCGCCACCGGGGCCTGGATCAGCCGCCTGGAGATGTATACGCCCGAAGCGATCAAGGCCATCGAAGACGCCAAGACCGCCGGCGGCGACGATGCCATCATGTTCATGGAGCCGGAGATGATGGACTCCATGCTCATCAAGCGTCCCAAGGACACAAGCTGGACGCCCATGGGCTCGAACAAGGGCATGGTGATCATGCGCGAGGAAGGCACCAAGACCTGCCCCGATGGTCGGCCGAAGCTGTGTCTGCCGTAAGAGCGGCCTGACTGACCCGTGATTCCCGTAACGAACACAAGACGCCGCGGCGCACTTCGCCGGGCGTCTTTCTTTTTGCTCTTGTTGCTGCCGAGCGCCTGCACCGCGCCGCCGCTGCCGGAGCCGGGGTACCTGCTGCGCCGTGACGTGGACGGCGAACGCCGCCTGGCCGCCATGCAGCGGATGGGCGATGTCTGCACATATGACGATCCGCGGGCATACAACGACGTGCTCTACAAGCTGCTGGTCAGCGATTCGCAGCCCGACGCCATGCGCAATGTGGCCATCGATCGTCTGATCGCTTACGACAGCAGCAGCTTCCAGCAGTGGGCCGATGAGCAGGTGGTCTATATCGATCGCTGGCCGGTGCTGGAGCATTTGTTCGATGCGGCTGTCCAGCACCATTGGGACGACTTCGTGCCCACGGCCGTTCTCAGCTACGCTCGCCCGTCGCGCGAGTTTGATGACAAGCAACGCCTGGAACGACAGGCAATCGAGAAGCTGCGCCCCGGACAAACTGTGGAGCAGTCGATCTTCGAGGTGTTCGATGCGCCGGACGACACGCCGTGCATTCGCCTGGCGCATCGGGCCGCGGCCTGGACGCTGCTGTGCCGGCTCAGCGACAACCCGCGATCCTGGATCGAGCGCAGCAGCAGTGACAGCATGTTGCCGCTGTGCCTGCGGCAAGCCGGGCGCACGCTGGATGAACTGCCCGCGACGTCGCCGTCCTGTTCGCTGCTGACGCTGGTGATGATGGGTGATGCAAGTTCCTGGCCCATGCATGGCGCAGCACGACAGCCGGGGCTGGCCATGCGGCACGCACCGTTGTTCGCCGCAGGCAAGCCCGTGGACAGCTCGCATCTGGCAGGCGAACTGGCAGCCACGACTCACCATGTTCGACTGGAGGAAGCGGAGCGCGATGAGCAGTGGTCTGAGACGTTCGCGCACTGGAGAAACCGACTCAGCGGGCCGGACCTGCAACTGATCGCACTGATCCGGCTGGCGATGAGCGAGCGGGCGGTGGTCGATGCCTGGTTCGATCAGGCTGACCATGATCTGGCCGACGATAGCGGCGAGCACGGCGGAGCGTTGCAATGGTCGCCGCAGAGCGTCTGTGCGATAGCCTATCCCAGCGACCCCGGCGCTCACGATCGCCAGTTTGTCGCGCCGACCTCGTTGCTGATGGAAGCGGTGCGCGGCGGACTGCACTACCACTTTCACGCCCAGGCGCATCGAAGCGCCCGCTACGCCGGTCCGGGTCGCGGTGACCTGGCCTTCGTCGATCGCTACCAGATCGCGGCCGTGGTGCTGACCTTCATCGATGAAAACACCTTGAACGTGGACTACTACCAGCCCGGCGGCGTGGTGATCGACCTGGGCAGCATCACCCGCTGACGCTGAGGGCGAAGTTCACCGTAGCCTCGATCATCTGTTGCGTGGCCCCCGGAAGGGGATCATCCTGCGGATGCGGATTGCGGCAATTGAAGGTGTGGCCCCCCGGAAGAATCAGCAGCTCGGTGTTGGGGCCGCCGGCTTTGGACAGGTGATGGACAGCGGACACCGGCACCGTCTCGTCGGCCCGGCCATGGATCAGCAGTTTGGGACATTCAATGGCGGCAATGGCACGCAACAAATCAAAGCGCCGGGGGTCGGCTTCCATCTCGTCCAACCACTCGCGCCCGACATAAAGCATCTGACCCGTGCGGCTGGATGGTGACGCCATGCGCCCCTCGCGGCGCAGCACGGCCTTCTGATCCTCACCCAACGGGCAGGTCGTATCGGGCGCAGCTGCGGTGACGATGCCGGCCAGGCGATCGCTCATCCCGGCTGCTGTCAGCAGCACACTGTCGCCGCCGCGGCTATGCCCGAACAGCACGATGGGAAGCTGATCCACCGCTGCGCGTTGCTCGATGACAATTTGCAGGTCGGTGATCTGCCTGCCCCAGGTGTCGCGCTCGAACAGATCGGGCCGCTCGAACGTGTCGAGCTGATTGGTCATGCCGCTGTGACTGAAGTTGAAACGGTGCGCGATCAGGCCAGCCGCGGCGGCAGCCTCCGCCAGATAGGGGAAGAAGCCGTAGTCCTTGTAGCCCTTGAAGCCGTGACAGATCACCAGGGTCGCCAGTGCCCGCCCGCCTGCCGGCCGATTGGTGTTGCCGTAGATGACCTGCCCGTCAGCGCCTTGCAGAGTCCAGGATTCGTTGCGCTTCACGACCAGCCCTTTCCCGATGCAAGACGTTAGCCACGGATGAACACGGATAGACACGGATGAAACGGTCATGGATTCAATTCATATCCGTGTCCATCCGTGTTCATCCGTGGCTAAATATTTGTTGCCCCAGATTTTTAATGCAAATCACAAACGCTCGATAACTGCATCGGCAAACTGGCTTGTTCCCAGACAGCCGCCCAGGTCGGCGGTCTTGCAGCCGTCGCCCAGGGCGCGATTGTAAGCGGTTTTGATGCGTTCAGCCGCCTGTTTGCAGCGCTCGTCGCCGCGGGTTTCGTGCATGTGGTTGAGCATCATCACCGCGCTCATCAGCAGGGCCAGGGGATTGGCGATGTTCTTGCCGGCAATGTCGGGCGCCGACCCGTGCACCGCCTCGAAGACCGCGGCCGCGTCGCCGACGTTGGCGCCCGGAACAACGCCCAAGCCGCCGACAAGTCCCGCCGCCAGATCGCTGATCACGTCGCCGTAGAAATTCTCCATCAGCAGGATGTCGAAGCGCGACGGGTCCTGCACCAGGCGCATGCAGCCGGCATCGATGATCAGCGCGTCGTGAACGATGTCGGTGAAGCCCTCGGCCACGCGCTGGACGCAGCGCAGGAACAGGCCGTCGGACTGCTTCATGATGTTGGCTTTGTGGAAGACGGTGATCTTTTTGCGGCCGCGTTTGCGGGCATACTCGAAGGCAGCCCGGGCGATGCGGGTGCAGGCTGCTTCGGTGGCGACCTTGAGGCTGGTGACCACGCCGGGGGTGATCTCGTTTTCGATGCCGCTGTAGAGGCCTTCGGTGTTCTCGCGGAAGATCACCAGGTCCACGTCCTGATAGCGGGTGGGCACGCCCGCAAGCGAACGGACGGGTCGAATCGCGGCATGGAGGTTGAGCTTCTGGCGAAGCTGGACGTTGACCGAGGTGAAGCCCTTGCCCACGGGCGTGGTGCATGGACCTTTGAGGGCCAGCTTGTGGCGGCGGACGGCATCCAGCGTGCCGGCGGGCAGCACGTCGTGGCCGTCGTCGAGGGCGATCAGCCCGGCGTGTCGCTCTTCGTAGGTCAGCGGGGCGTCGGCGGCATTGAGAACGGCCACGACCGCCTGGGAAACCTCCAGCCCGATGCCGTCGCCGGGAATCAGAACGATGGTGTGTTTTTCTGCCATGGGGCGGGCACTATAGCAATGCTGCCGGCATGTTTCCCGCGCGGCAGCGGAATAGCGCAGGACGCCGCGGGCTGAGCACCGCGAAGCCCCGGATGCCGGGGGCGTAATCGTGTGCGGTATGAGGGCTGATCCGGGACTGATCCGGGGCTTCGCTGCGCTCAGCCCTCGGCTTTGTCTGTGTGGCGGGGCTGGTGCTTGACCTATGCGTGGGCGGCTTTGCCTTCAGCGGCACGCTGGCGCAACTGTGGCAGCATGGAGCGGGCTTCGTCGGCCATGCGCGTGTTGGGGAAGTCGCGGATGATCTGCTCGGCGATGGTCTGGGCCCGGTGCCATTCCTGGTTTTCCACCGCCATGCGCAACTGCGTGCCCATGTTGTCGCGCATCTTGGCGATCACATCGCGGGCCATCTCGCGGAACTGCTCAGCTTCCTTGGGCGTCAGGTAGCCATCCAGTTCGCGCAGCAATTGCCAGGCCCTCTCCACTTCGCCCCGTTCGCGCGCGGCAGCCATGTCTCGCTGCACGCGGGCCTTGTACTGCTCTTTCATTTCCTCGACGTAATCGACGATGTTGTTCTCGCGCTCGTTGTCCGGATACAGCCGGGCCATCTTGGCCGCCATCAGGCCCGCGGCCCGGAAGTCGTTGTTGGCGATCAGGTGGTTGAGGTGCTCCATGGCCACGCTGATCTTCTTCTCCAGGTCGGCCTTGCGGGCGGCAGTGATCTGCTCGCGGAACAGCTCCGACTCCTCGCGATAACCGAAGGTGTGGCTCATCTCCTGCACCAGGACCATGGCGGCATCGAACTGGCCCTTGTCGATGTCCTCGCGGATGGCCCGCCGCAGGGCTGCCAGGTCGTGCTGGCGATAGGCGATGCGCTTGGCGGTGTCCGATAGCAGCAGGCGGTCGTTGATCGAGTGCAGCAGGTCGCCGTAAGCGTCGTTGGCTGAGGCGCCGATGGGGGCTGGCCCCAGGGCATCCTTGCCGTACATGGCCCAGCGTATGGCCCCCACGATCAGGGCCACCATGCTGACCAGGAAGAAGAACGTGGCCGGCAGGTACAACAGGTAAGCCACCACCATCCGCGTGGATGGATCGTCGAAGGCCAGTGACTGGCGCGCCACGTGAGCCGCGGACGCTGCCACCAGGCCCACCAGGCACAACAGCAGGGCTCCGAGCACAATCCCGGCCGGGGTGCTGAACGAGGGCGGACTCTGGCTCTGACCCGATGCCGGAGGAGCGGAACCTGAGGAAGGGGTGATTTGTGCCATCGCGCGGCCCCTGAGGTGAAAGATGTGGGAACTGCCTTACTGCTATCAGTTTAGCACGGTCGATCGGAAAAAACGACCCCCATAGGTTAGAAGCACGCCTCACCCCTACGCTCTACGCCCTACGCCCTACGCCCTACGCCCTACCTCCCCCGCTGGGTGTAATCCACATCCGAGCGGGCGTCCATGGCCTGATTGGCCAGACGATCCGCCAGATCGTTGTGGTGGCGCAGCACGTGCGTGAGCTTGTAATCCTGGAAAGCAGCCAGCAGCTTGCGGACCTGATCGTAGAGCGGGCGCAGGGTAGCCGACTTGACCCGGTATTCGCCGAGCAGTTGGCGGACCATCAGTTGTGAATCGCTGTGGATGGTCAGGTGGCGGCCGCCCAGTTGGGCAGCGACTTGCAGGGCACGGATCAGGCCGTGGTATTCCGCTTCGTTGTTGGTCGCGTGGGCCATGAAGTAGCCGGCCTCGTGCAGGAACCGGCCGCTTGCAGCCTCACGGATCACGACACCAGCCCCGGCAGGTCCAGGATTGCCTCGAGCGCCGCCATCAACGTGAATGATCAGATGCATGAGGAGTTGTTAGTTGTTGGTGAAAGTTATCTTGCCGTGCCCCTATGGCGAAACCAACAACCACAAACCAACAACCAACAACCGTTTACTTGGCTGCTCCGATCGCCTGTTTCAGATCGGTGCTGATGGTCAGGATGCGACTGCAATTGGGGCAGAGAATCAACTCGTTGGGGCGGGTGATCAGGGCGTTGACCCGCTCCACGGGCACGGTCATGTAGCAGCCGCCGCAGGTGTATTCCATGCGGCGACGGTCCTGCTCCTCGATGCCGCAGACCGCTTCACCGTCGAACAGCTCAGCCATGCGGTTGAAAATGCTCAACACCTCGGCGGGCACGTTGGCGGCCGCGGCGTCACGCAGAGCGGTGGCTTCGTCCAGCTTGGCGCCGACCTCAGCCCGGGCCTCGACGACCTCACGCTGGGCCCCGGCCACCAGCTTCTGCTGGTCCTCGATCCGCCGCTGAGCCTCGGCCAGCTTTTGCTTGACCTGCTCCACCTGGGCCATCTGCTCCAGGGTTTCGTCCTCGATCTTGCCTTTGTCCACCTTCAGCGTGTTGACCTCCAGCAGTAGGGCGGAGTATTCCTTGTTGCTGGTGACGCTGTTCATCCGCTGCCGCAGCGTGTCGATGCGACTGTCCATCTCCGCCACGCGCTTCTCCAGCGTCGAGGCTTTGACCTGGCAGGCGCGCAGCTGATCGTGCAGCTCCTGATGCTGGCGGCGGAACAGATCCAGACGGGTTTCCGTGGTCTTCTGACGAGCGGTGGCGGCCTTCAGTCGCCGGCTCATCCCCCGCACACGGGCGTCGAGTTCGTGCAGCTCGACCAGTTGCTCTTGAAGGGTCAAAATCGTCAACTCCAAAATGTATCAGTCCAGCACTATAGCAAGTCCCGGCTGCCACGGCGAGCCGGGGTGGTGATACGATCTGGACCATGACCCAGCCACCGGCCCAGGATGTCACCGACCGCTTCGCCCTGGTGGCCCTGGAGCAGGGCATCGACGCCGCGCCTGCCGGGCTGACCTACCGCGTCCCGGCCGGCTGGCGGGTGCAGGTCGGCCAGCGGGTCATGGTCCCCCTGGGCCGATCCGATCGACCGGTCAGCGGCTACGTGGTCAGTCTCAGTGACCAGACCGACCTGGACCGCGACCGCATCAAGCCCCTGGTCCAGGCACCGCACGAACCGATCTCGCTGACGCCCGACCTGATGGAACTGGCCCGCTGGATCAGCGGCTACTACTGTTGCCCGCTGGGCATGGTGCTGGCCACCATGCTCCCAGCCGCGGTCAAACGCCAGACCGGCATCACCACCCGCACGCAGGTGCGTCTGCTGAACAGAGCCGGGCACTGTGTGCCCGGACCGGACTCACAGAGTCCGGCTCAGCAGAAGCTGACCAATCTCCAGCGGGCGGTGCTTGATGCTGCCACGGACCAGTGGATCGATCAGCAGGAGTTGGCCGACGCTGCCGGCGCTAAAACGCTGTCGCCTGTCAAGCAACTGATCGACAGGGGACTGCTGGAAACCCGCGCCGCCCAGGTGGTGGTCAGCGATCTGGACCTGCGGGCCGCCCGCGAGAAACTGCCCGGCTCGCGCTTCACGCTCACCGCCCGTCAGCAGTCCGCCCTCGACGAGCTGATCGCCGGGCTCGGCCAGTTCGCCGTCCACCTGCTGCACGGTGTCACCGGCAGCGGCAAGACCGAGGTGTACCTGCGTTTGATCGATGCCTTGCTGGATCGGGTATCGGGTGTCGGGTATCGGGTATCGGGCAAGACAGAAGGAAACGAACCGCTCCGCGAAACCCGAAACCCGAAACCCGAAACCCGATACCCGATATCCGACACCCGATACCCGCTTCCGGGCGTGATCATCCTCGTGCCGGAGATCGCCCTGACGCCGCAGACGGTGGCACGCTTCACGCATCGCTTCGACGACGTGGCGGTGCTGCACTCGGGGCTGACCGCGGCCCAGCGCCATCACCAGTGGCGGCGAATCCACGACGGGCAGGCCCACATCGTCGTCGGGGCACGCTCGGCTGTGTTTGCGCCGCTGGATAATCTGCAACTGATCATTGTCGATGAGGAGCACGAATCCTCGTACAAGCAGGACCAGTTGCCGCGTTACCATGCCCGCGACGTGGCCATCAAACGAGCGCAAATCCGCGGCATCCCCGTGGTGCTCGGCTCCGCCACGCCGTCGCTGGAAAGCTACTACAACGCCAAGCAGCGCGGCAGCTTCAAATTGCTGTCGATCCCCGACCGCGTGGCCGGCATGCGCCTGCCGCAGGTCGAAGTCGTGGACATGACCGAGCAGCGCCGCCTGCGCCGCGGCATTCACCTGCTGAGCATTCCGCTGGAGCAACAGTTGGAGCAAGTCACCACCTCTGGCGGACAAGCCATGCTGCTGTTGAATCGCCGCGGGTACGCCAACTACATCGCCTGCCCCGATCATCGCTGCGGGTGGATGATGACCTGCAAGCACTGCGACGTGACGATGGTGTATCACAAGGACAAACACTTACCTTCCGGGGGCGTGGTGCGATGTCATCACTGCGGGGCCGAGCAGGTGCTGCCGACCGTCTGCCCCGACAGCGGGCACAAGGTCACCGTCTTCGGCCTGGGCACACAAAAGGTGGAAGAAGAACTGGCCGTCAAACTTCCGCAGGCGCGCACGCTGCGCATGGACAGCGACTCGATGCGCCGGGCCGCGGACTATCAGAAGAGTCTGGACGACTTCCGGGGGGGCGAGGTCGATATTCTGCTGGGCACGCAGATGATCGCCAAGGGATTGGACTTTCCCAACGTGCGTCTGGTGGGGGTGATCAGTGCCGACACCTCGCTGCACCTGCCGGACTTTCGAGCTGAGGAGCGGACGTTCCAGTTGATCGCCCAGGTGGCGGGCCGGGCCGGCCGCAGTGACAGGATGGGGCGGGTGGTGGTGCAGACGTTCAATCCCAAGTCGTCGGTGATCGCCTGGGCGGCCGCGCACGATTTCGTGAGCTTTGCCGAGGATGAATTGCAGAAGCGCAGGGACCAGAGCCTGCCGCCGATCTCGCGCATGGCCCGCATCGTGGTGCGTGACAAGGACCCGGTGGTCTGCCACAAGCGGGCGGCCGAGCTGCACGCCCACCTGGTGCAGTTCAATCGGCAGTTGGATCAGCAGGTGCGCCTGTTCGGCCCCTGGCCCTGCCCGATCGCGCGGTTGGCGGACTATCACCGCCGTGAGATCGTGATGATCGCCGACGGAGCGGGCGTGCTGCAGAAATTGATGACCGCCCTGCGCAACAGTCGGCTGCTGATCAGCGACCGTCACACGGCCGTGGACGTCGATCCGGTGGCGATGATGTGAGCAGGTGATTGCTTGATTGCTTGATTTCTTGAATGAGTGAATGGGGGAATCCACTCGGGAATTCCTGGCATTCAAGCAATCAAGCAATCGCCCACTCAAGCTGACTTCTGCCGTGGTCGCTGTTTTCGCCGGTTGTTGACAACCGGCAGGGGGCAACTGGGTGACTGCGTGGTCAGTTCGTTCAGCAGTTCGCTGACCTTGACGGAGGCGACGCTGGTGGCTGAGTCGCTCATGGCATAGGGGATGACCAACTGGTCGCCGTGGATCATGGCCCCGCAGGAATAGACGACGTTTGGCACGTAGCCGTCACGTTCCGATTCCAGCGGCACGATCAACGGCTCAGGCAGATGGCCGATGACCCTGCCGGGGTCTGCGAGATCCAGCAGCGAGCAGCCGATGCAGTATTGGCGCATGGGCCCCACGCCGTGGGTCAGCACGAGCCAGCCGACGGGTGTTTCGATGGGCGGACCGCAGTTGCCGATCTGGACGAACTCCCAGGGATAGGCTGGTCCCTGCAGCTTGTCGCAGTCGTTCCAGAAGTGGATGTTGTCGGAGCGCATCAGGTAGAGGTTTTCCCCGTCGATGCGCGAGAGCATGTGGTACATGCCGTCGATACGTCGGGGGAACAGGGCCATGCCTTTGTTCTGGACGTACTTGCCGTTGAGGGTATGGACCTCGAAGTCGAGGAAGTTTCGCGTCTCGAAGATCTGAGGCAGAATGCGGAAGCCGTTGTAGGCGGTGTAGGTGCCGATGTAGCTGACCTGTCCGTCGTCTTCGGTGAAGCGGGTGAGTCGTGCGTCCTCGATGCCGCGCGATTCGTTGTCACTGACGGGGAAGATGACGATCTCGGAAGGATCGGTGTCCGGCGGCAGGTGCAACTGGTAGTTGCTGCGGGCCAGCCAGAGCATGCTTTCAGCCGTGTCGTTGAAGCTGGCGGGTTTCTTCTCCCACTGGCGGATGTCGTTGACCGCCTGCATCAGGTGGCCGATGGAAAAGGACTCGGGCAGCTTCTCGAGGATGACGCGGGCGGCATCGTTGTAGGCAGCCATCTCGATCAGCTTGAGGAAGAACAGCTTCTTGTCGTAATTGCGATCGGGCCGCACCAGCAGCTTGGCGCAGAAGCGGGAGGGCGGATCAAAGTCGATCGAGCCGTCGGCCGAGATGATGCCGGTGCGGAAGACGATGGAGGAAACGTGTCCCTCGCCGGTGGCCCGCAGCGACATGATGAAGCGCAGGCTGCCGTGGCCGACGCCGGCCTGATCGGGATGGGGCACGATCGAAGGATTGAACAGGGCGGCCGACTCGATGGCGTACTCCATGGTGAAGTAGGAGCCGATCAGCATCCGCCGCTCGTGGGTCAGATCATCGGGGTTTTCGACCAGGTGCCGGATGTAACCGAAGTGCCGCTCCAGGGGCCCTTCGAGGCGGCGATGACGGTGGGCGAACTCCTCCATGACCCGCTGATAAAGCTCGTGGACCTTGGGCTCATCCAGGGCCAGCACGCGGGCGATCACTGCCCGGGCCCGGCGATCGTCACCGACGTTGAAAAAGCGGGCGATCACCCGCGCATCATCGGACAGGAATCTCTCGGGCCTTCGAATGACCTGAACTTTGGCCATGTCACTTCAATCCACAGACGGACATCACCAGGAGCCAACGAATAGCACCTGTATCGGTTGCCTCGGGCGGCTCTCCAGCATTTTTAGCGCGATGGCGTGGTCTTTTCCCGGTCCGAAAGGAAGTTATCCGCATGTCCAGCCGCTGGCGGCTTCGCGAAACCCCACGACAAGCGGACGGTTGCGCGAAGCCGCCAGCGGCCAAACCGGGATTCAGCCCAACAGTCGTTTATTCATCGGATGGCACGTCGCCGAAGATGGCCCGGCCGACACGCAGCAGGTTGGCGCCTTCCTCCACCGCCACCTCGAAGTCGCCGCTCATGCCCATGGACAGGATGTTGCAGTGGGGCCCGCCGATCTTGTCGCTGAGCAGATCCTTGAAGATCTCCGCCGCACGGGCGAAGGTCGGACGCGAGTCTTCCGGATTCTGGCTGTAGGGGGCCATGGTCATCAGCCCGCGCAAGCGCAGATTCATCATCGAGTCGATCTGCTCAGCCAGCGGGATCGTGGCCGGGGAAGCGACGCCGAACTTGCCCGCCTCGCCCGAGCAGTTGATCTGAAGCAGGATGTCGAACGTGCGGTCCATCTTGCCGCCCAGGGCGTCCAGTTCCTCAGCCAGGCGCAGGCTGTCCACGCTGTGGATCAACTGCACCAGGGGCGCGACCTGGCGGACCTTGTTGCGTTGCAGGTGGCCGATCATGTGCCAGCGGACCTTGTCGGGCACGTCGCCGGTCCCGCGCGGCACAGCCCCGGCCAGTTGCCTGCGACGAGCGAGAAACTCGTCGATCACCGCCACCCGCTGGGTCAACTGCTGCACGCGATTCTCGCCCAGGTCCTGGTGGCCCATCTCGATGAGCTGGCGAATCTGGTCGGGCGTGGCCGTCTTGGTCACCGCCACGCAGACGACATCCGAAGCGCGTCGTCCGCGCCGCGCCGCGGCCGATTCAATGCGACTCTTGACGTCCTCGTAAGCCGTTCGCAGTTCCACGGATCCTAACAGCTTTCCCATCACCATAGTGCAAGGTTAGGCGCATTTGCAGCCCGACGCAAGAGCCTCACGATTTGGCCGGCCGCTTTCGCCGATACCAGTAACGCATCGCGATCAGAACGCTCACCAGCAGCACGGCCGCGATCGCCGCGGTCAGTTGCCCGTTCTTGATCCATTCCTTGGCCAACTCGATCTGGTTGCAGAAAACGTATCCCAGGCCCAGGATCAGCGGCACGCTGACCAGGGCGGCCGCGCCGTCATAGCTGAGAAACTTCCAGGCCGGCACCTTGAACACCCCGGCCGCGAACATCGCCGGGGCCCGCAGTCCGGGCATGAACCTGGCCACGAAAATGAACTTGCCCCCGTAGCGCAGCAGCTCGTACTCAGCCTTGGCCAGGCGCTGGGCGGTCAGATAGCGGCGAATCAGCGGCAGCTTCGGAACGTGATGACCGTAACGCCTGCCCAGAATGTACAACGTCAGGTCCGCCCCCAGAATCGCCAGCAGGCAGGCGGGAAACATGATCCAGCCGTTGACGTAACCCTGCCCCGCCAGGTAACCCGCCAGCAGCAGGGGAATATCCTCCGGCAGAGGCAAACCCAGACCACTGAGCAGGATCACGCCAATGACCACAAAGTAGGGCGTGTTGTAAGCCAGTTGCGATAGCCATTGGTCCATGTGGGCAGGAATTGTAGCTAAAGCCCAGCCACTCCTGTGGCTGGGTGTCCTTGTGGACCCACCTTCAGGAGAAGGTGGGCTTTGATCATAATAAAGTGGATGATCAGTCCGGCTCATCCATCCGCTGCCGCGCCCATTGCCGGGCCTGGGCCTGGTCTGTCAGACGGCCGCTGAGCTGCTCATCGTAGGCCTCGTGCAGCAGCTTCCCCACGCCCGGGCCGGGACGCATGCCCATCGCCACCAGATCATCGCCGGTCAACAGCGGCAGCGGGGCGACGCCCTGGGCGAGCAACGGCTCAGCCTCCTTGCGCAGTTGCTGACTCAAACCCGCATCCAGCGCTTGCAGCAACAGGCTCGCCCGCGACCAGCATTCCGCAGCCAGCAGCCGTTTTCGCTGAGCGATGTTCATGTTCGGCCATTGTCGTGAGGTCTCCAGCACGCTCAGGCTGTCGCGCGCTGCTTCGTATTCATCGTTGCTCAGGTTCAGCGCCCGCCGCCAGCGCAACAGATCGGACCCGCGGTCCAGGCTCCAGGCAGCCAGCTTCGTCGGATAGTCCGCATCGGCGTCGAGTTTGTCGATCAAGAGCGTCGGCTGCGCGCGGCAGTCCTCGTTCAGCGTCGGGCCGTCCAGGTGCAACTGGCTCAGCAGCTTCACCACGGCTGCTGAGAGCATCAGCCGCATCTCCATGCCGATGCGTTCGCGGCTGATCTGTTCCAACTTCGGCGCATTGGTTCGGATGGCGGAAGCGGTGGCTGGTTCGAGCGTGAAGTGAAACCGTGCTGCGAAGCGCACCGCACGCAGCATGCGCAGGTAATCCTCAGCGAAGCGCTGCTGCGGATCGCCGATGGCGCGGATCACGCCCGCCTTCAGGTCCGCCTGCCCGCCCACGTAATCGATCACGCGATCTTCCAGCGGGTCTTCGAACAGACCGTTGATGGTGAAGTCGCGGCGCTGGGCGTCGTGCTCGGCATCGGTGAAGATCACGTGGTCCGGCCGACGGCCGTCGTGATAGCCCCATTCACTGCGGAACGTGGCCACCTCCACCGCGTCCTGGCGCACCCGCACCAGCACCACGCCGAACGATTCGCCCACGTACCGGCTGTTGCGAAATAATTTCCTGACCACTTCCGGGGGCGCGCTGGTGGCCACGTCGTGATCCTTCGGCTCCAGCCCCAGCAAGCGATCGCGCACGCAGCCACCGGCCAGGTATGACTCGTGACCGGCCCGACGCAACGTCCGCACGATCTGAACCGCCGCCTCCCGCATGATCGCCAGTTTAACCGCCCAGCCTGTTACAATCCCAATCCTCATGCCCATGCTCAGCATTGTCATCCCCATCTACAACGAGCGACAACTGCTGCCGCAGGTCATCGAGCGCGTCCGCCACGCCCCTCTGCCCGACGGTGTCGAGCGCCAGATCATCCTCGTGGACGACGGCTCAACCGACGGCACCATCGACGTGCTGCGAAAACTGGCCACGGAGTTTGACGACCTGAAGGTGTGCTTTCAGCCCGCCAACAGGGGTAAAGGGGCTGCCCTTCGCCGCGGATTCAAGGAGGCGACCGGCGACATCGTGATGGTGCAGGATGCCGACCTGGAATACGACCCCAACGACTATCCCAAACTGCTGCAGCCGCTGCTGGATGACCTGGCCGACGTGGTTTACGGCACACGCTTCCTCGGCGGCACCCATCGCGTGCTCTACTACTGGCACTCGGTCGGCAACCGCATCCTCACCACGCTGTCCAACATGTTCACCAACCTGAACCTGACGGACATGGAGTGCTGCTACAAGCTCTTCAAGCGGCAGGTGCTGGAGCAACTGGTGATCGAGGAAAACCGCTTCGGCTTCGAGCCGGAGATCACCGCCAAGATCGCCCGCCTGCAGGTTCGCCTGTACGAGACGCCGATCACCTATCGCGGCCGCACCTATGCCGAGGGCAAAAAGATCACCTGGCACGACGGCGTTTCGGCTTTGCGCTGCATCCTCCGCTACAACCTCGGCCGCCACCGCACGCCAGGCGGGAATGAGTGAATGCTTGATTGCTTGATTTCCTGAATGATCAAGCCCCCGCCACGTGCGCCGGCACACCGCCTGGCCCGGCGGAGGCCGATTCATCGGCCGTCTCCTCACCCTCCCCTCGCGCCAGCACCACCGGCAGCAGCGCAACCAGCGGCCATATCTGTCCCACCACGCGCGTGAACGAAGTCGATAATTGCCAACCGATGTCGTAGGGCGTCAACAGGTACACCAGCCCGTACACCACTGCCTGGCACAGCAGCACCGCCAGCCACATCACCGCCGTCGCCCCCACGCGCATGCCCCGCAGCAGCAGCCATAGCAGCACGATCAACCACAAACTGCCGCCCATGTGCTGCAGCACCGCGAACTTGAAGGCCCGCCACAACTGTCCCTGACGTTGCGGATCGATCAGAGCGGCCCAGCGCGATTCAGAGTCCGGCGGTTTCAACTGGGCGCTGGCCGGCGCGTAGCCCAGTCTCATCCACAGCAACACGATCAACACCCCGGCCGCTCCCGCCCACAGCCACGGCAGGCTGCTGCGCCTCGTTCGACGCGCAAGCCAGAATCCCGATGCGATCACCAGCAGGATCACGCAATAGGCTGCCCCTTCGTTCTTGGTCCAGGCTGCTCCTGCCGCCAGCAATCCGGCCAGGATCATGCTCCGTCTCTGTTCACCGGGTTGCTCCCATGCGATTACTGTCGCCAGCAAGCCGCCGATCATGTACGCCGAGACCGGGATGTCCGCGTACTGGCACACCGCATCGCGCAGCACCCACGGCATCATCACGAACATCATCAGGCCCACGATCGCCGCCCGCACGCCGCGCAGGTTCACCGCCCCGGTGAAGATGCTCGCCGCCCACAGGGCAAAAAACATGTAGCTGACCGTGCGCGGCCCGACCGATCCGTCGTCGCCGATGTAGCACCATGCCCGCGCCACCGTGATCGGCAGCAACAGCGGATAATCGCGGTGCCCGGCCACCTTGTCGAAGGTCAACGTCCAATCGTCCTGCGCGTGATACAGAAATCGCGCCTTGACGTTCCAGGTGCGCCAGGCATCCGGCCCGCCGAACGAGCCGACGCGATTCTGAACCGCCGCGGCGATCAAAAGCAGTATCAGCATCGCACACGCCGGCAGCAGCCACCATGATCGCGGCAGACGGTCACTCTCGTTGCGATGCGTGGATCGCAGCATCCAAATCGCCGCGGCGACTGCGAGCAACTCCAGGGCCAGGTAGGGCAGCCCCGTCGCCCGCAGCAGCGTGATCCACAGCCAGTACAGCGCCGAGCAAAGCGCCACGCCCGCCAGCATGGTCATGGGCCACATCAGCAGGCCCGGCCGCCGACCGCCGTCCAGTTTCGACAGCACCGCCTGCCCGACGATCCCCGCCGCGGCGAACGAGCACAGCGCCTGCAACGTGGACAGCACGATCATGGCGATCCAGCCTCCCTCAGCAGGAAGAAACCATCACCCAGGTCCCGTACCACCTCGGCGCCTTTCAGGGCATCTTCCGGGGGCGGGGGTGAGCCGGTCTCCGCGGGTTTTACCGAGCCGGACTCTGCGAGTCCGCCCCCGGAACTCCGGGCACGCAGTGCCCGGCTCTGTTGCGTAAGTTGACCGTCAGGGCCGGCATCCAGCAGCACCCAGGGCGAATCGCTTTGCTGATCGACGTGACGCGGCGCCAGCAGCAGGTAGTAGTGTGGTTCGCCGAAACCCTGGTCCGTCAGCACGCGGTACACCCGGTCGGCGGGCAGTTGCCAGCGCATCCGAGACCAGCGCCCTGTTTCCGCAGGCTCCTGGCGCGGCAGCCGGGCGAAGCGGTTGATCTGCATGCCCACGTGCATGAACGCCGCGGCCGCGATCATCACGATCAGCAGGGCGCAGGCGAGGCTTCTTCGGCGCTGGGACATGGTGGTGGATTGTAATCGAGTTGACCGGCCGGCCGAACCAGCAGCATCGGCAGCAGCGCCAGCAGAGGCCAGACCTGGGTGAACAAGCGCATGGCTGAAGTGTGCAGATGCCACTCCAGGCGTTCGGAAGTAATCAGGTAGAACAGGTAGTAGATGGTCATCTGTCCCAGCAGAGCGATCAGCCACACCCAGAAGCCGGCCGTGACCCGCAAGCCGCGCAGCAGCATCCAGGCCACGATCGCCAGCCACATCCAGCCGCCGCCCATGCAATGCACGAACAGGAAGCGCAGCGTGCGCAGGATGTGTACGTGACGATAGGCATCGAACGCATTGGCCCACGCTTTCTGCGGATTCAAGGCGCTGAACGGGCTGACGCCGGCCGGGACATATTGCAGCTTCATCCACGCCAGGCAGATCAGCGGCACAGCCGCGCCCAGCAGCAACACCGGCAGCATCCGCCCGCCGCGCCGGCGAAGCAGCATCACAGCACAGACCATCACCGCCAGCAGCAGGGCGAAGGCGATCCCCTCGTTCTTGGTCCACGCCGCGGCCGCGGTCAGCGCACCGGCCACTACGTACCACAACCGCGCGTGCTCACGCACTTCCAGGGCTGCACACGTCGCCAGCAGGGCTGCCACCATCATGCCCGCCAGCGGCAGGTCCGCGTACTGCATGGCGGCGTGAACCAACAGAAACTGCCAACTGAGCAGGACCAGCAGGCTCACCATCGCCGCCGTCGCTCCGCGCAGCATGAGCATGGCCGCGACCGGCGTCAGCGTCAGCAGCAGCATGAACATCACCACGGCTGCCTGCGGCCCGACCACGCTGTCGCTGCCCATGTAACACCACAACCGGGCCACCGTCAGCGGCAGCAGCAGTGGATAGCCGTCGTGATTGGTGCCGCTGTGGAAGATGTTCGTCCAGACCGGGCCCGCGAAATAGAGATACTTGGCCTTGAGGTTCCACGCGTCCCAGGCGTCCCAGCCGCCGTGCGGATGATGCATCACCGCAGCCAGCAGACCGGCGAAGCTCACCACCATGGCCGCGGCGATGATCAGGAAAATCAGCCACGACTGGGCCCGCATGCGCCCGGCGGGCAATGGCGGCCGCTGTGCTCGATGCCAGCAGACATGCCCCCCGCCCGCCAGCACGATCGCCAGCGCAGCTTCCAGCGCCAGGTAGGGCAGGCCCGTGGTTCGCAGCAGGTTGATCCAGAGCCAGTAGCAACACGAGGTGGCCGCGATGCCCAGGCCCAGGCTGAACACGCCCGCCACCGCCGCAGCCTGACGGTCGCTGCGCAACTGTGGCGATACGATGACCACGATGCACCAGCCGATGCCCCAGGTCACCAGCAGGCAGAGGATGGCCAGGGCCCAGTTCAAGGCTCGCGCTCCGTGGCTCTGCGTTGCAGCGCCAGCCCGTTGCCGAATCGCTGCTCGATGATGATTTGCCCGTTGGCGTCGAGATACGCCTGCAGGTTGTCCTCGGTGATGGCGTCAATCAGCACCAGCGG
Source organism: Phycisphaeraceae bacterium (assembly GCA_020849625.1). GTDB lineage: Bacteria > Planctomycetota > Phycisphaerae > Phycisphaerales > Phycisphaeraceae > JADLFV01. The sequence goes on along the minus strand of JADLFV010000132.1, from coordinate 34,025 downwards.
GCCTTGGCAACGATCGCTGATGACGATCGGCGCCAGCAGGTATTCATCCACGCCGCGGAAGTAGGCGTAATCAACGCCGATCTGATCGAGGTTGGGTATGGCAAAGCCGTAGATGCGATCGGGCGACAGGCCCTGGCGCACCGGCTCAAGTCGGGCGTCCCACTGCTGGAGCCAGCCCTGATCGGTGGGCTCCAGGCCATAGGCGTTGGCGGCATTAATAAATACGTTGGTCATGGCCCCGGCTGTGATGACCGCAAGGATGACCGCCAAAGCCATGCCGCGCAGGATCGACTTCCAGGCAGTTGTTTTTCCCTCTCCCCCTGGGAGAGGGCAGCGTGAGGGCGGAGGTTCTGAGGCGTGATTTACTGATGGAATCCACAAGGCATTCGGCCCTCACCCCAACCCTCTCCCAAGGGGAGAGGGGGTAAGAATCTGACCCCGGCGGTTACGGCGTGGATCGAAGATGTTGCGCGGGGCGGCGGAGTCGTGAAAAGTCTTTCTGGCACGAGTGTGATTGTATCAGTCAGGCAGCGTCAGCCGAATCGCCCCCCGCCCCCGGAAGTTGTGGCGAGCGAGTTTTCGTCCTCGTTGACCTGGGGATGATACTCCTCGCCTTCCTGAAGGACGCGGCCGTTTTCCAGGCGCACTTGCGGCACCGGGTTCTGCTTCAGATGCTCGGCCCAAACCTTTTCAAGCTCTTTCTGCTTCTTTTCCTCCAGCGAGTTGAACGCCACGCGGCCGCGGCATTTGGGGAAGGTCGAGCAGCTCAGCCACAGCCCGCGCTTGGAATCGCGCACGTACAGCGGCGATTCGCACTTGGGGCAAGGCACGTCGCTGGTCATGGGCGGCGCTTTGGGCAGCACGACGTGACCCTTCTTGGGGTCCAGCTTCACGATGCCCTTGCATTCGGGATAGTTGACACAGCCCAGGAACGGGCCGAAGCGGCCGGTGCGCTTGGTCATCACGCCGCCGCACTCGGGACAGAGCACGTCGGTCTGCTGCGGCTGCTGCGGTTTGCCGTGGCGATCGATAGGAGCGGCGAACTTGCAGTCGGGATAGCGCGAGCAGGACAGGAACCGCCCGTTGCGACCGAAGCGATAGACCGTGGGGGCGCCGCACTCGGCGCACTTGAATGGGGCAGGCTCGGTGGCAGCCTTGGCGTGCTGCATGTTCTCGTGGGCGTGTTCGAGACTGTCCTTGAACGGGCCGTAGAACTGGTGCAGCATCTGCCGCCAGTCGTGGCGATCGCTCTCGATCTTGTCCAGCTCCGCTTCCATGTCGCGGGTGTAGCCGACGTCCATGATCTTGGGGAACGCTTCGATCAGCATGTCGGTGACCACCTTGCCCAGATCGGTGGCGAACAGGCGGCGGTCCTTGCGGCTGATCTGCTGGGCGTACTTGCGGTCCTGGATGGTGGCGATGATGGAGGCATAGGTCGAAGGTCGGCCGATGCCTTCCTCTTCCAGCTTTTTCTGCAACGAGGCTTCGGTGTAGCGCGGCGGCGGACTGGTGAAGTTCTGGGCCACGGTCATGTCCAGCAGGCTGAGTTTCTGATCCTGTTTCAGTTCGGGCAGGATCAGTTCACCGCTCTGCGGCACGCCGGTGGCGCGGTAGAAGCCGTCGAACACCAGTTGCCGGCCGGTGGCTTTGAAAACCGCGTGGACCGAATCGTCGGCCGGGTTCAGCAGCACCGTGGTGGCATCCCACTCGGCGGGCGTCATCTGGCAGCCCAGGAATCGTTCCCAGATCAACTGGTACAAACGAAATTGCTCGTCGGTCAGGTGCGGGCGCACGCGCTTGGGCGTGATCTGCACGTCGGTGGGGCGGATCGCTTCGTGGGCTTCCTGGGCTGACTTGTTGCTGGAAGCATAGAAGCGGGGCTTGTCGGGCAGATACTGATCACCCCATTCCGTTCCGATGTAGTGCCGCGCCATGTCCAGGGCCTGGCCCGACAGGTGCGTCGAGTCGGTGCGCATGTAGGTGATCAGGCCGGTGAGCCCTTCTTTGCCGTGGATGTTGATGCCTTCGTAAAGCTGCTGAGCGATGCGCATGGTGCGCTGCAGGGGGAAGCCCAGGCGGGTGGAGGCGGCCTGTTGCAGGGTGCTGGTGATAAAGGGCGGCACGGGATTGCTCTTGGTCCGCTTGGTCTCGACGCTCTTGATGCGGTAGTCGCCGCGAGCCTTGTCGGGCGTTCCTTCGATCGAGCGCTGCCAGTGGGCTGGGCCGCGGCTATCGGGATCTTCTTTGGCAGAACGCTTGACGTTACTGAGCCCGCACGCCTCAGCCACGTCAGCCACCTGTGGCGTCAGGTCGTGCTTTTTTTGGTCGGCAAACGCATCGGCGGCACGCTGGAGACGATCCCGAATGGCGTCCGGCGACAGATCGTCCAGCGGCCCGATGATGGGATCGACCTCAATCAGCGGATCAAACTTGCGGCCGTCGAACTCGACCAGCTCCGCCTGTATGCAGCACTGCTTGCTCAGCCAGGCCAGTTTGTCCTTGACCGTGGCCCCGTTGCCGTCTTCCTGGTGCTCGCTGAGCCACTGCCGCCAGGCTTTGGCCAGTTCGCCGGCCTTGCCCGGATCGGCGGCGAAGATGCCGCTGATCTTCCAGTGCTCGTCGGGCACGAAGCCTTCGATCTGGCGCTCACGCTCCACGGTCAAACGCACCGCCACCGACTGCACGCGGCCCGCGCTCAAACCGCCGGCCACCTTCTTCCACAACAGCGGCGAAACCTGGTAGCCCACGATGCGATCGAGAATCCGCCGCGCCTGCTGGGCATCGACTTTGTTGACGTCGATGGCGTGCGGGTTCTGAAAAGCGTGAGCGATCTGGTCCTTGGTGATGGCGTTGAAGACCACGCGCTTGGCCTGGGCCAGTGGATAGTCCAGGGCGTGGGCCAGGTGCCAGGCAATCGCTTCGCCTTCGCGGTCAAGGTCGGTGGCGAACCAGACGTCATCAGCCTGCCTGGCCGCGCGGCGCAGTTGCGCGACCGTTTTCTCGCTCTCCTTCATCACTTCGTAGGTCGGCTCGAAGTCGTGCTTGAGGTCCACCCCCGGAACTGGGTTGGACACGCCTTTTGGGTTGCGCGGCGGCAGGTCGCGCACGTGACCGACGCTGGCCATCACCACGTAATCTTGGCCCAAGTACTGATTGATGGTCTTGGCTTTGGTGGGCGACTCGACGATGACCAGATGCTTGCCGGCCGCGTTGGGCGCAGACTGGCTACGGGCGCTGGTTTGGCCGGTCGAGCGGCGGGACTTGGATCGCTTAGCGGACTTCTTGGCTGCCATCGGTGTCACGAGCGGTATCGGCGCAGCGGCCTACTTGTCTGTAGTCCAGTTTCCCCATCATAGGGCAGGACACTTGAGCGACCCGAGGCCCACTTGTCAAGTCGGCTGCGTAAACTCTTGGTAAATATGCCATTGCGGGAGCAGGTTTCCAACACCACCCCGCGATATCACCCATGGACGGAGGCCCGGTAGGCATTCGGCGACTGCCCACAGACAGATGAGAACGCTTCGTAAAATCGGCTCGCTGAGCCGAAACCACTGGCGTAGGCGATCTCCAGCACACGCTGATCCGTGCTGACCAGCAGGCGCTGGGCGTGCCAGATGCGCAGGCGCGTCAGGTATTCGATCACGCTCAGCCCGGTGTGGCGGCGAAAAAGGGTCATGGCGTAATTGGGGTGCAGATCGACCTGTCGCGCCACATCCTCCACGCGCAACGGCTGATCGAATCGCTCGACCATGAAGCTGATCATCCGCTCGATCCGATCGCCATGGGCCGCAGTGGGATGAAGCGGACGACGTCGCCGCGACGCCGCGGACATGCGATTGAGTTTCCGGGATTTCCGGGGTTTCCGGGGGCGGGGGCTGGCAATGGCCATGCGGTGTAGGCGGGCCTCAACCTCCAACGCCGCGGCTCGGGCTCGATCCGCATTGCCGCTGGCCAGATCGTCGTGCCAGCGATACAGATTGTCCAGTTCTCCCGCCAGCGCCGCCCGGTCGGCCAGCATGTGACCGGCCAGCAGGTCGTGGCTGAATGCGCTCGGCAGTTGCCAGCGATACAGCCACTTGAGCGGAATGGTGATCCACGCCATTTCGGTCCCGGCATCCATGCTGATCAACTGATGCGGCGTCGCGCCCCAGAACACGTGCAGCTTGCCCGGACGCAACGTCACCGTCGAGGCTGCGATCACGTAACGCACCGAGCCGCGCAGCAGGAAGTTGATCTCCACGTCCTGATGCTGGTGAGCGTCGCGCATCAGTTTCGGTTGACCAAACCACACCTGGAAACCCCAGGGCGCATCCAGTCGCGTGCCGGTCTGATGGTTTGCCGTACCTTTCATGCCTGTGGTTCCTGACAACCTGACGTACCCCGCTGGAATCTTAGGATACCGGATATTTGTCCCCGAATACAGGAAGAATTACCGCTATCCACCTGTTAGCCTGCTCCCGATCCATGAAACTGCCAAAAGAAAGGATGCTTGTCATGAGCCAGCTACCCGCCATCGACGCCCGGCAACAGGATTCGATCACCGACCAACAAGCCCAGTTTTTCCTGGACAACGGCCTGCTGCTGATCCGCAACCTGATCAACAGCGCGGAACTGGCCGCCCTCCAGCAGCATACGCAGGTACTGGTGGACCGCGCGGTGCAGGGCATCCCCGAGAAAGCCCCGGCCGGCGACTGGACCGACGAGCACGACGTCCACTATCGCCGTCACAGCGTCACCGGCAAGATCACGCCATATCGCATCGAATACGTCATCGACAAGACAGCCGCCAACAAAGCCCTGCTCGGCCATCCCTTCATCCTGCGCAGCATCGAGAAAATCCAGGGCCGCAATTTCCTGCCCACCTGGGACAGCATGGTCTTCAAACGCCAGGGCATGGGAGCGCTGATCCCCTGGCACCGCGACGGCCGGCCCTATGATCAATCGCGCCTGACCATCGATCCCACCGCCGCGGCGGTCAACGTCGATTTCTATCTCGACGGCTCGGACATGACCAACTGCCTGTGGGCGATCCCCGGCTCCAACCGCTGGCCGCACGACCAGGCTTTGGCCCGCATCGCACAGCTCAACAGCAGCAAGGAATTTAGCACCGACGGTGCCGTGCCGTTGCCCGTGCAGCCGGGCGATGTCCTGTTCCACAGCACACTCACATTGCACGGCTCCCCAGCCGCGCAGTCACAGTTGCGACGGGTGGTTTACTACGAGTTTCGTCCCATCGAAGTGGAAGCCACCATCGGCCCGCACACGCCGCAATACATCCCCTTGAAGCAGAAGGTGCTGTTGAGCTGCCTGCGTCATCGAAGTAAAGCTGACTATGCCGCCGATGAAAAACCATTCGAGTACAAACCCGATGCATCCTGGGCCTTCCCGGCAGATGACGGGCAGGCGCTTGGTGGTTATCGTTTTCATCACGCAGACTACTGGCGGGTGGCATAATGCAAAGACAATTCAGTCTCAAGCCGGACTATCAGGCGACGCTCGAACGTTTTGAAGCGTGGTGGCAGGGCGAGATGATCGATCGTCCGCCGGTGACGCTGTTCGTCAAGCCCTGCGGCCCGCTGGATATCCCGGGCCAGGACCAGACGCAGGCGGCACTGCGCGAGCGTTGGTTAAACGTCGAGCAGGTGGTTGACAGCGTGATCAAGCGGCTGGAGTCGCAGGTGTACGTGGGCGATCGCCTGCCGATCTACACACCCAACGTCGGGCCCGAGTTGAGCGCCACGCCGTTCGGCTGCGAATTGGATTTCTCCGAGACCACCAGTTGGGCCTCGCCGATCATTCACGATGCCGCCGACTGGCAGCGCGTGCTTCAGATGCCGCTGGATTTCGACAACATCTATTGGCAGACCATCGAGCGGCTGACCGATCTGGCCCTGGAGCGGGCTGACGGACGCTACATCGTGGGTCTGCCCGATCTGCACGGCAACTACGACATCCTCGCCTCGCTGCGCGAGCCGCAATCACTCTGCTTCGACATGATGGATTGCCCCGATGTGCTCAAACAGGTGGGCCGGCGCGTGTCGCAGGCTTACGTCGAAATGTTCAACCGCTGCTACCGCAAGCTGGAAGCGGCCGGCATGCCCTGCACGACATGGTTAGCCACGCTGCACGAAGGCCCCGCCTATGTGCCCAGCAGCGACTTCTGGTGCCTGGTCAGCGATGATTACGCTCGTGACGCCATCCTGCCGGACATCCTTCTCGAGATGCAGCCGCTGCAGCGCAGCATCTTCCACCTCGACGGCCCGCAGGCCCTGCGCCACCTGGACCTGCTGCTGGACATGCCCGATCTCGATGCCGTGCAGTGGGTTTACGGCGCCGGGGCCGGCAAGGCGTGTGACTGGCTGCACGTGTATCGCCGCATTCAGGATGCAGGCAAAGCGATCCAGGTGGTGGCAGTCGATCCGCAGGACGCGCTCGATGCCCTGCGGGCGCTCTGCCCGCGCGGCGTGTACCTGCAGGTCGCAAAGCCCTTCGACAGCGCCGACCAGGCGGAAGATTTTCTGGCCGAGGTCGAGCGCACCGCCAAGGGTATCGCCACGACATCGGCATAAAAAAAACCGCCCCGTGCCGGCGGGGCGGTTTCGATCAAATTGCGTGTTGGGTTTTACTTGAGCTCAACGTCGCCGCCGGCTTCCTTGATGGCGGCGGCCAGCTTCTCGGCCTCTTCCTTGGGCAGGCCTTCCTTGACGGTCTTGGGAGCGTTGTCCACCAGGTCCTTGGCTTCCTTGAGGCCCAGGGCGGTGGCTTCACGCACAACCTTGATGACTTTGATCTTCTGATCGCCGGCGCCCTTGAGCACGACGTCGAAGGTGCTCTTCTCTTCGGCTGCTTCCGCCGCGCCTGCAGCCGGACCGGCCATCATCACCGCGCCGCCCGCGGCCGGCTCGATGCCGTACTCGTCCTTCAGGTAAGCGCCCAGATCGACCGCGTCCTTGAGGGTCAGGCCGACCAGCTTGTCACCCAGTTCCTTGATTGCCGCTGCTACTTCTGCCATGGTTCGAATCCTTGTCAAAACATTCTCGCTGAGAGGTCGGGACACCATGTCCGTCTTTAACCCCGAAGGGCCAGTCGAGCGCAGATTTTCGATTGTCGATTGTCGATTTTCGAATTGCCCGCGATTCTCGACTCACTCGAAAATCGGCAATCGAAAATCGAAAATCCGTTAGCCCGCTTTGCGGGCGATGGTTTCGCCTTTTTCCAGTTTCTCTTCGATGGCCTTGACCAGGGAGGCGACCTTGCGGCCCGGGCCGAGCACGGCGCCCACCAGTTTCTGGGCCGGGCTCAGCAGCAACTGAACGACCTTGGCCTGGGCCTCTTCCCGCGTCGGGTACTGGCTCAGTTCCTTGATCTGGTTGGGCCCGAAGACGATGCCGTCCATCAGGGCGCCGCGGAACTCGAAGTTGATCGTCTTGGCGATGTCCACCAACTGGCGGGCGACGCTGACCACGCTGACGTCTTCGCTGACCGGATAAGCCAGGGCGACCGAGCCGTCGATCAGGTCGTCCAGCGGCGTCAGCTCCGTGCCCTCGAAAGAGCGGCGGGCCAGGCTGTTCTTGACCACGGTGACGCGGATCTGCTTCTGGGCCAGGCCGTGACGCAGCGTGTTGTTGTCGTTGGACTTGATGCCGCGGATGTCGATCAGCACGGCTCCGGAGAGTCCCTCGAAGCGTTTCTTGTAGCTGTCAACGATCAGGTTTTTGACTGGCTTGCTCATGGGTAGGTCCTGCGGACTAGGGTCTAGGGTCTAGGGTGTAGGGTGTAGGGTTTTGGTCCGTGGTCCGCGTGATTGCGTTGGGTCTGTGGCCATCGAAATCAGCCCTAAACCCTAAACCCTGGACCCTAACCCCTCATTCACACCGCCACGGTGACCGAGGGCGTCATGGTGCCGCTGAGGCAGACACGCTTGAGGTACTGGCCCTTGGTGGTGGTGGGTTTCATTTTCTGGATCTGGTCGATGAAGGCCTGGGCGTTGTCGCGGATCTGGTCGGCGCTGAAGCTCAGCCGGCCGATCGAAGCGTGCACGTTGCCCTGCTTGTCGTTCTTGAATTCGACCTTGCCGGCCGCGTATTCCTTGACCGCCTGGGCGACGTTGGCGTTGACCGTGCCGCTCTTGGGCGAGGGCATCAGGCCCTTGGGGCCCAGCACGCGACCCAGCTTGCTGATGATGCGCATCATGGTCGGCTCGGCCACGGCCACGTCGAACTCCATCCAGCCGTCCTCGATCTTCTTGACCAGCTCTTCACCGCCGGCCTCGAGGGCGCCGGCCGCCTTGCAGTCGGCGACCTTATCGACGGCACAGAAGGCGATCACCCGCTTGCTCTTGCCCACGCCGTGCGGCAATGCCAGCGAGCCGCGGATGCCCTGCTCCGACTGCTTGGTGTCGATGCCCAGGTACAGGGCGATATCCACCGACTGGTCGAACTTGGTGGCCTTGAATTTCTTCAGGGTCGCCACCGCCTGATCCAAGGGGATCGCCTCGACGGAGGTCTGCTCCCGATCGGCACGGACACGCTTGCCATTACGATTGCTTTTGCCCTTGCGCTTGGGCATGAGCCACTTCCTTTCGATCACCGGAACAGGGGATCGGTTCCGGGGGTCTCCCACGATTCACGGCTCGCGGTTGGCCGATTCGGAATGTCTGATGTCTGATCTCTGATTGCGGATGTCAGAAAAGAACTGATGTCATTGCCTCCACATCAGCAATCAGCAATCACACATCAGACATCTTCACGCTTCCACTTCAATGCCCATGGACCGCGCTGTGCCGGCGATGGTTCGCATCATGGCTTCGACGCTGTGGCCGGTCATTTCCTTGACCTTTTCCTCAGCCATCTTGCGCAGCTGGTCCTGGGTGACCTTGCCGACCTTTTCCTTGTTGGGCACGCCGGAGCCCTTTTCGACGCCGGCCGCATCCTTGAGCAGGACGGCCGCGGGTGGGCTCTTGATCTCGAAACTGAAGGTGCGGTCCTTGTAAACCGTGATGACGCAGCCGACGACCTTACCCTTGAGGTGGGCGGTGGCCGCGTTGAACTGCTGGATGAACTGTCCGGGATTCACGCCGTTCTGGCCGAGGGCCGGACCGATGGGCGGAGCGGGCGTAGCCGTGCCGCCGGGGGCCTGAATCTTGAATTGGTTGGCGATTTCCTTCTTGGCCATGGCAATACCCTTGAGGCAAGTCGAGCCGGGTACTATATCGACCCGGCCCGCCGATGCCAAATCGCAGGCGGAGCGGTTGACAGCCGTGGGGCTGGCGATAGTCTAGGTGGCCTCTGCCGGCCAGGTAGCTCAGTTGGTAGAGCACAGCACTGAAAATGCTGGTGTCGCCGGTTCGATCCCGGCCCTGGCCATTCTGCTGCCTGTCTTGCAACTCTGGGAAAACCGAAACAAGCCACGATGGCACGAAGAGCACGAAGCAGCACCGCATGTTAATGCGGTGCCTTCAGTAGCTCGTCGTAGCTTAAAAAAGCACCGCATTGACGGGCGGCGCTGTGTGTACGTGATTGCTTCGTGTCCTTCGTGGCCAAACGATTTTGGGTTTAGACAAGCTGACGGGCCGGCTCATCCAGCGTGCTGGGATAGCTCAGCGTCTGGCTTATGCGGTTGTGCTCGTCAACCACCACCACCTTGGCCAGGTGATCGTCCACTTCCGACTCGTCGAACTGGCCGTAGGCCACGATGATGACTTTGTGGCCGACCTCGACCAGATGCGCCGCGGCCCCGTTAATGCCGATGACGCCGCTGCCGGCTTCACCTCTGATCACATACGTCTCGAACCGGCTGCCGTTGTCGATGTCCAGCACCTGCACCGCTTCGTTGGGGCGGATGTCCGCTTCGCGCAGAAGATCAGCGTCGATCGTCACCGATCCGACATAGTGCAGATCGCTGAAGGTGATCGTGGCACGGTGAATCTTGCTTCGCAGCATCTTCCGCAGCATGGTGTAATTATAGCAGGCGCACACAAACTCAGGCGCCGAGCCGGGTTCTGTGAACCCGGATTCCCGGACTCACAGAGTCCGGCTCGGATTTACGGCGCCAATCGCTCAATTTTCCATTGATCCGCTTCGTGTCGATAGCGCAGGCGATCGTGAAGGCGGTTCAACCGGCCTTGCCAGAACTCGAACATCACGGGTTTGAGGCGGTAACCGCCCCAGTTATCGGGGCGGGGAATTTCGCGGTTTTCGTACCGCTTCTCCAGTTCCGCGGCCCGTTGCTCCAGCACGGAACGGTCAGCGATGATGCGGCTCTGATCGGAAGCCACGGCCCCGATCTGGCTGCCGCGCGGGCGGCTGTGGAAGTAGGCGTCGGATCGTTGGGCACTGATCTTTTCGACCGTTCCCTCGACCCGCACCTGACGCAGCAGCAGCGGCCACCAGAAGCACAGCGACGCCCGCGGCTCACGCGCCAGGTCCGCAGCTTTGTCCGAGTCGTAGTTGGTGTAGAAAACGAACGAGCCGTCCTCGATGCCCTTGAGCAGCACCATGCGCACGGTGGGCCGGCCATCAGCAGCCACCGTCGCAAGGGCGGTGGAGTTGGCCATCTCGGGGTCCAGCTTGCTCGCCGCCTCGAACCAGATTTCAAACTGCGCAACCGGATCGCTGGCCACTTCGTTTTCCAGAAGCGGCTTGCCGGGGTAGTCGATGCGCATGTCCTGGGGTTGCATGGTTGATTCAGTTTATAGAAACGGATTGTGGCGGCGTTCGCGGCCGATGGTCGTCTCGGGGCCGTGACCGGGCAGCACGCGGGTATCATCGGGCATGGTCAGCAGTTGCTCGTGGATGCTTTTGATCAGGTCGTGCGGGTTGGAAGTGGGAAAATCACTTCGCCCGATGGAGTCTGCAAACAGCGTATCACCGACCAGGGCGACGCCGGCCTCTTTCTGGTACAGACACACATTGCCCGGACTGTGCCCCGGCGTGTGACGGATTTCGAAGCTGGTATTGCCCAGCGTCAATTGCTGGCCGTGCGCCAGCGAGCCAGTGGCCTCGGGGCCGACGAACGGGTCGATGAAGTACAGCGACAGGTTCAGGGCCGCGTCAGTCAGAAACTCCCGCTCGTTATCGTGAATCAGAATCGGTAGCTGCGGATAGCGATCGCGGATCTCGTGCAGGCCCGCGATGTGATCGACGTGTGCGTGCGTGAGCACCACCGCCTGTGGCTGCAACTTCTGCTGCTGGATCGCATCCAGCAGCGGTTGCGGCTGGAACCCGGCATCAACGATCCAACACAGATCACCATCGCTGACCAGGTAACAGTTGGTCATCCAATCGCCAAGGGTGAAGCATTGGAGTTTCATTAGGCAGTAGGGAGTAGGCAGTAGGCGGTAGGGTTGTCGGCCCGAGGCAAAGGGCGGCGTCAGCAGCGCAAGGTGCGCGCGAAAAACGAATCCCTACTGCCTAATGCCTACTCCCTACTGCCTCACGCTTTGGTGATCTCAAGGAAGCGCTGGACGCGGCCGAGGTCGCGCAGAACGTCGCAGGTGGCGGTGATGCAGCCGGTCTCGCCGACCTTGCCTTCCGCCGGGGCCTGTCGGACGACGCGGCCGGAGTAGAGGCGGCCGCCGCGGCGCTTGGGGTTGTAGTTAGTTACGCGGATGTCGCGCTGACGCTTGGCTTCGGCGACGGCGGCCGGGTCCTTGCTCAGCAGGCGGGCCAGGGTCTTGCCGGCCGCCACGCTGGTGGGCTGCTTGACGACTTTGATGTTGATCCTGCTGCCGGGAGCGATGTCTTTCATGGCCTGACCTTTATCCGCTGGTAGGGGAAGGCGATAGCGAGCCGGGTATTGTGCCGGTTTGCGGCCATTCGGTCAAATGGGAACGGAGGGGATGGATGAAGGATGATGGATGAAGGGTAATGTGAGGGATCACACAGCGCCTCTGCCGTTACATCATCCTTCATCCTTCATCCATTACCACCCACTCCGGCAGCACCCCGATGTCACGGACCACCACGTGCCCCAGATACGACTGGGCCGCGGGGTTGGCGAAACCCACCTTGAGGGCGGCAAAAGTCACGGTCAGGTCCGCCACCACGGTGGGCCAGCCCGGTTCGCCGCTGTCGCAGTCCAGCCCGGAGGGCAGGTCGATGGCCACAACCTGGGCGTGCAGGCGGTCGCGGGCGGTGTTGATCGCTTCGATGGCAGCCGCGGCGGCAGGTCGCACGGCGCCTCCAGGGAACCCGGTGCCCAGCACGGCATCCACAATCACCTGTCCCTGCGGTGCGTCGGACATCGGCTCGATGGCCAATCCGAGACATTGAGCGATGGCGCAGTTGGTCGCGGCATCACCCTTGAGGTCGGCCGGGAGCACCGCTGCATGGAGGGTGACCAGGTGGCCGAGCCGGTGCAGGTGTCGGGCGATGGCGTAGCCGTCACCGCCGTTGTTGCCTCCACCGCAGACCACAGCGACCTCGCAGCGGTGGTGTCGGACGTGCTCGTCGATGGCATCGGCGGCATTGCGGGCGGCATTCTCCATCAGCACGATGGACGGCACGCGCAGCCGCTCGACCGCCAGTTGGTCGAGCCGTTGCAGTTGCCGGCGGGTCAGGGACAGGCTCATGGACTTTACATTATCGCCGAATCAGCGGATGATGGCCACACTTTGCGGATTGATGTCAAAGACAGCAAGGGCCGGTCGCTTTACGGCGTGGTGGTGAATCCGGAGCGTCCGCCGGCGGTGGTCAAGTCACCGTTGGAGGAGGCCGGCCCGCTGGCGCTGGACTGGGACCGTGCGATCGATGACACGCACCATCTGCGCCGCTGCCCGGTGTGCGGCTGCGAAGACCTGTACGTGCGCAAGGAAGCCCCGCACGTGACGCTGTTCGCACTGCTGCTGATCGCGGCCGTGGCCATGATGCTGCTGTTCGGGCTGGGCCAGGTGGTGTGGGCGATCGCGGTGCTGGTGGTGGTGGTGCTGGTCGATTTGGCGGTGTTCTTCTTCGCTCAGCGCATTTTGGTCTGTTATCGCTGCCTGACCGAGTATCGCCAGGTGCCGATCCGGCGGGGACATGCGGGCTTCGATCGCCAGATCGCGGGGAAATACCGCCGTGGCTGAGCCAGCGGGCATGCAGGGCGCAGGACGCATGCCGCTGGTGATCCTGGGGGCCGGCGGTCACGGCCACGTGGTGGCTGACAGCGTCGATCCGACTCAATTTCATCTGCTGGGTTTTGTGGACAGTCACCCCGACCAGGTGACCGACGCCGCCCATCCGCTGCTGGGCCAGGATCATCCAACCCTGACATCCGCACAGTTCATCGCAGCCGTGGGCGACAACGCGATTCGCCGGCGTCTGTTCGAGCAATGGTTAAAACGCGGCGCAACGCCGGCCACGATCGTGCATCGCTCCGCGGCAATCAGCAGCAAAGCTGAGCTGGGCAAGGGCGTGTTCGTCGGGCCACAGGTGGTGGTCAACACCCGCGCGCTCGTGGCGGATAACGTGATCCTCAACAGCGGTTGCGTGATCGAGCACGACTGCCGCATCGCCGCGCATTGTCACGTGGCCCCGGGCGCGGTGCTGGCCGGCGGCGTGAGCGTGGGCGAGCAGACGTTGATCGGCCTGGGCGCTGGCGTACTGCCGGGGCTGAGTATCGGATCGCGCTGCATCATTGGAGCCGGGGCAGTGGTGGTCCGCGATGTGCACGACGGCGTCACCGTCATCGGTATCCCCGCGAATACACGCTAATCGTGTTTCGGTTCTTCTTCCACGGCCGATCGCTTGCGCAGTGAGATCAGCAGCAGGCCCCCGACGCCGATCATCAATGCCGCATCCGCCAGGTTGAAGCGCCAGGGCCAGACGCCCAGGTCCGGCAGCATGTGCAGCATGTCGCGCACCTGGGCGAAGCGCACGCGATCGTAGAGATTGCCCATCGCCCCGGCCAGAATCAGCGCCAGCAGCACGTGCGTCACCCAGGCCTTGGCACTGCTGCGGGCGAACAGGTAGCCGATGACCACCACGGCCGCGATGCTGACGATGATGAACACGATCCGTCCGCCGGGAAAACTGCCGAACACCGCGCCGTCGTTGGCCACCAGTTGCAGGTTCAGCACGTGCGGAATCAGCACCCGCGGCTGATGGGGCGGAATCATGGCGTTTTCGCCGGTGAACTGCGGATCGAGCACGACCGGAACCCCGGCCACGTGGGCAAACGACCACGACTTGAGCGCCAGGTCAGCCGCGAGCGTGCAGGCAGCGACAGCGATGAACATGATCACGGCGCGGCTGCTGCGGTAGGCGTGTGACATGGGGGGGATTATAAACGCAGGAAGCGCGGAAAACGCAGGAAACGCAGGAAATAAAGGCAGGGACTGATCGCTGAATATTTCCTGCGCTTTCTGCGTTTCCTGTTTTCCTGCGTTTTCTTACGTCGGCAGCCCGCGGCGCTCGCGGTCGCGCACGACCTCGATCGAGTACTTGGCCCAGGGCTTGATTTCCAGGCGTTCGCGGGGAATGGGCACGCCGGACTGCATGCACACGCCGTAGGTGCCCTTGATGATGCGTTCGATGGCGTTGTCGATTTCGTTGAGCAGCCGGCGTTCCCACTCGACCAGGCCGAGGGTGAACTCCTGCTCGTAGTTGTCGGAGCCGACGTCAGCCATGTGCAAGGGCATGTTGGAGAGGTTGCCCGCGCCGCCGGAGTTGGAACTCTTGAGACTATCCACGTCGCCAAGAATTTCGCCACGTTTCTCAATCAACAGGGCACGGAAGTGCTCCAAGTCCTTGCGCGTCAGGCCGGTCTTGACCCGCTTGAGCTTGGCGTCGGTCCAGGCGACCTGGGCGTCATCCGAGTCCTGTCCGTTGTGATGGTTGTTGGCGATGGCGGCCAGGGCGGCGGCGGCGGCGGTGGCGCTGCTCTTGCTCGTGGGACGTTTCTTCTTGGGAGCCGCATCCTTGGGCTTCTCGGCCGTCACCGTGGTTTTGGGTGCCTTTTTCACTGCCGGGGCCTTCTTCTTTTTTTTCACACTTGCGGCCGACGATGCACCGGCTCCTTGGCGTTGCGCAGACGAGGCGGCCTTCTGGCCTGTCTTGCCGCGACTGCTGCTGCTCTTGGTGCTGGAAGTTTTCTTGGCCAAACCGAACCTCCAAGGCTCGCCCGCCAACTAAACGTCGGCCAAACGCAAGCGTTCAGGGGGCGGAAGTGTAGCCTCGTTACCCATCCGAGGCAACTAGCCTTCTTTCATCGGCTTAATCGCCGTGTTTCTGTCGTAATCGCGTGCTCAACCGCAATAGCAGGTGAACGCGCTCAAATTCGCTCACCCAGTCCGCAAGTTCATCTTCCATATCGACTTGCGGGAGGGGACCACCCGGCAGCGGACAGTGCGAACCAAGTTTCGCGGCCGCCATCAAACGATATCGACTCAATGTCCTGTCCCCGTACCAGCCCACAAGATGGTCATCCTCAGCACAGAAAATCACCACCGGCACCCGGTGGCCGCCGTTGATCGGCACCTGCTGCTGAAGGTCCACGTGCTGGTCACGATCCAGGAAACGCAGACTGATGCGACCACCGCCCTGCACGCCAGCCGCCACGGCGATCCCGGACAGCATCGGGCCCTGCCGCACGCAGTCGCCGCACCAGATGCCCGACAGGAACAGCACCTTCATCGAGCGCACAAAGCCGCCCAGCATGTCTTTCTGCTGCTGCGTCAGTGACACCTGGCTCTCAACCTTGCGCCAGGACTCAACCTGATTCGGCTTACCCGTGGCCAGGTACTGTTCATAGCTCAGGCCCGCATTGTGCTTGGCTTTCAGATATTGAGTGTCCAGCATCGTTGGTGAATCCTCCATGGCAACCAAGACACATCATAGTCAGTCCTGCAATCCCGTAGCGCTTATGGAAATGAACGCCGAGCCCTGAGGAGTCGGCGACGAAGGGCCGGATCGAGCGACCATTGTGCATTCAATCCGGCCCTTCGTCGTCGTGGACTCCTCCTCAGAGCTCGGCGCGCGTTGCCGTGGCGTGCTCCTCAGGGCTCGGCTTGTGTGTGGTCATACCTGCTCCCAGAGATCGACCGCGGACGGCCACTGACACGGGTTATACTACCTGTTCCATGCCGCCTTCCGATCCGCACACCACCCCGGCCATGAAGCAGTATCACCGCTTCAAGCAGCAGCACCCCGGCTGCGTGCTGTTCTTCCGCATGGGTGACTTCTACGAGATGTTCTACGACGACGCCCAGCTCGCCCATCGCGTGCTCGGCGTCACGCTCACCCAGCGCACCAAGGGCATCCCCATGGCCGGTGTTCCCTATCACGCCGTCGAAGGCTACCTGCGGCGAATGATCCAGGCCGGCTACCGCGTGGCGGTGTGCGATCAAATCGAAGACCCCGCGCTGGCTAAGGGTGTTGTTGACAGGGACGTGACTCGCGTGGTCACCCCCGGCACGCTGACCGATGAATCGCTGCTGGCTGACGATCAGGAAAACGCCCTGGCCGCGGTCAGCTTTCCCAGTGACAGCGAAGCAGCCATCGCCTGGGCGGAGCTATCCACCGGCGCGTTCCAGGTGATGCTCACCCCGGCCAATCAACTGGCTGACGAACTGGCCCGCATCAAGCCCGGTGAATTGCTCTACTGCGAGACTGCTGACAATCAGCCGCCCAAGCGCATCGCAACGCTGGCCCAGCGCCTCGGCTGTCCGTTGACCGCACGTCCGGCCTGGCAGTTCCGCCAGCAGGAAGCGGTCGAAACGCTGTGCAAGCAATACGGCGTCACCCAGTTGAGCGGCTTCGGTTTCGAGACGAATGATCAAACGCTCGCACCGGCCGGGGCGGTGGTGGCCTATCTGCTGGAGACCCAGTGCCACGCCCACCTCAATCGCCTGGCTCACCTGCATCCGCCGCGACGCTTCGAGCGCCACGAGCATCTGATGATCGACCAGGCCTCCCTGCACAGCCTCGAAGTCGATCGTACCATCCGCACCGGCGAAACGGCCGGGTCGCTGCTGGGCATCTTCACCGAATGCGTCACCGCCATGGGCAAACGTCTGCTGCGGCAGTGGCTCTGTTATCCGCTGCGAAAACGTGAGCCGATCGAGCAGCGGCACCGCGTGGTGGCCGCCATGATCGAGGACACGCGCTTCGTCACCGAGCTGGGCGATGCGATGGACCAAGTGCACGATGTGCCGCGCATCCTGGCGCGTCTGAGCGTCAACCGGGCTGCACCGCGCGATCTGGTGGCATTGGGGCGCACCTGCCGCTGCCTGCGAGCCATCGAGCACTTGCTGGCCGAGCGCCCGGCTGTGACTCATCTGCACGCAGCTTTGGTCGAGCACGTTGAGCCGATCGAACAACTTGGCCAACTGCTGGCCAAAGCCTGCATCGAAACGCCGCCCGCCCACCTGCGCGAGGGCGGCCTGATCGCCGAGGGCTACGACGCAGCGCTCGATGAATTGCGCAGCCTCCAGCGCGACAGCCGCTCCTGGCTGGCCCGCTACCAGAAGCAACTGATCGAACAGACGTCCATCGCTTCGCTGAAGATCGGCTACAACAAAGTCTTCGGCTACTACATCGAACTCTCGGCCGCCAACAGCCGGCACGTGGACGATCGTCCCGACGACTTTCGGGGGTGGAGTCGCAAGCAGACGCTCAAAAACGCCGAGCGCTTCGTGACCGGCGAATTGAAGGAATTCGAGCAGAAGGTGCTCAGCGCCGAGTCGCAGGCCGTGGCCCGCGAGCAGGAGTTGTTCACCGACCTGTGCGCCGCTGCCGCCAAACAACTGACCGCCTTGCAGACCTGCGCCGCGGTGATCGCCGCGCTGGACGTGCTGCGATGCTTCGCCCGCCGTGCGCTGCGCTGGCGTTACGTGCAGCCGCGCATGGTCGATGAGCCGACGCTGCACATCACCGCCGGCCGCCACCCCGTGCTCGACGAACTGCTCGGCGACCGCTTCGTGCCCAATGATGTGCAGCTCGGGTATCGGGTCTCGGGTGTCGGGTCTCGGGAAGAAGAACAAACCCGAAACCCGAATCCCGATACCCGATACCCGACCCTCGCCCTCATCACCGGCCCGAACATGGCGGGCAAATCGACCTACATCCGTCAGGCGGCCCTGCTCACACTGCTGGCCCATGCCGGCTCGTTTGTACCTGCTGACGAAGCGATCATCGGACTGACCGATCGCATCTTCACCCGCATCGGCGCTTCCGATGAACTGCACGCCGGGCAATCGACCTTCATGGTGGAGATGACCGAAGCAGCCAACATCTGCCATCACGCCACCCCCGCAAGTCTGGTGATCCTGGATGAGATCGGCCGAGGAACTTCCACGCTCGACGGTTTATCGCTGGCCTGGGCCATCGCCGAATTCTTAGCCGTCCGGGGGTGCCGCACGCTGTTCGCCACGCATTATCACGAACTGACGCAACTGGCTGAACGCTTCGAGGCCATTACCAATCTGAACGTGCTGGTGCGCGAGTGGCAGGACGAAGTGGTCTTCCTGCACAAGATCGCCCCCGGCAGCACCGATCGCAGCTACGGCATCCACGTGGCCAAAATCGCCGGCCTGCCCCCGGAAGTGGTCAAACGCGCCAACGGATTGCTCAAGGATTTATCCGTCAATCACCAGGGCTCCGCACCGCCGCGCGTGGACAATGCAGCGCAAATGTCTTTGTTTACCGAGTACATCGAACATCCCGCCACCACTCGCCTGCGCGAAATGGAGCTCGACAACCTCACCCCCATGCAGGCGTTCGACCTGCTGCGACAACTGAAAGAGCAACTCAATGACCAGGGCCAAGGCTAAACAAATTTACGACCTGCTTCTGACGCTCTACCCCGACGCCACCTGCGCGCTGGAGCATGAAGACGCCTGGCAACTGCTGGTCTCGACCATTCTCTCCGCCCAGTGCACGGACGAGCGGGTCAATATGACCACGCCCGCGCTGTTCAAAAAATACCCCACCCCCCGGAAGTTGGCAAACGCGAAACAGGCGGATGTCGAAAAGCTCATCAAGTCCACCGGCTTCTTCCGCAACAAAGCCAAAAACATCATCGGCGCCGCCCAGGCCGTGACCGACGAATTCAACGGCCAAGTCCCCGACGAGATGGACAATCTGCTCACCCTTCCGGGGGTCGCCCGCAAGACTGCCAACGTGGTGCTGGGCAATGCCTTTGGTAAGAGCGAAGGCGTGGTGGTCGACACTCACGTCGGCCGCCTGTCCGTGCGCCTGGGCATGACGCAGCAGACCGATCCCAAGAAGGTAGAACAGGATTTGATGAAGCTCTACCCGCCGCAGCGCTGGACAATGCTCTCGCACCTTCTGATCTTCCACGGCCGACAAATCTGCAACGCCCGCAAGCCGCAGTGCGAAAGTTGCGCGTTGAAGAAATTGTGCCCGAAAGTCGGCGTTTAGCGCCGCAGCTTGCTGCGGCATGGGCGAGCAAGCTCGCCCGCAAAACGGGGAGGCGGTTACAGCAATCCCGCCGTCTCTTCCAGGTCGCAGATCAGGTTCATGTTCTGAATCGCCTGCCCCGATGCGCCCTTGATCATGTTGTCGATGGCGCTGAACACAACCACGTTACCCCCGGCCAGGCGCACGGTCACGTCGCAGAAGTTGGTGTCGCGCACGTGCTTGACGTTGGGCAACTGCTCGCGGATACGCACGAACGGCTCATCGCGGTAGGCGTCCTCGTAAGCCTCGAACAAATCCTCCTCCGTTACGTCCTCGTCCATCGGCTCCAGGTAAATCGTTTCGAGAATGCCGCGGTCGATCGGCAGCAGGTGCGGCACGAACAGCACCGGCACGCCGTGACCCGCCACGCGACTGAGCGTCTGCTCGATCTCCGGCTGATGGCGGTGGCTGCCGATCTTGCCGTAGGCCAGGTAGGATTCGTTCTGCTCGGCAAAGTGCAGGTGATCGGCCACCTTTTTGCCCGCGCCGGTGACGCCGGAGGCGGCGTTGATGAGGATGCGATCGTGCTTGACCAAGCTGTGCGACAGCAGCGGGGCGATGGCCAGGGCCGCGGCCGTGGGATAGCAGCCGGGATTGGCGATGAGCCTGGCGTCCGCCCCCGCCCCCGCCCCCGGAAGTAGTTTGTCGCGGAACAGTTCGGGCAAACCGTAAACAGCTTGCGGCAGATGGGCGATGTCCTCGTGCGGCGTCTGATAGACGCGCTCGTACAGCGCGGCATCGCTGAAGCGGTAGTCAGCCGAGAGATCGATGACTTTGAGCCCAGCCTCCAGCAACTGCGGCGCGTAGCTCATCGCCGCCTTGTGCGGCAGACACAGGAACGCCACGTCCGCCGACTCAGCCATCTTCCGGGGGTCAATCGGCTGACAGATCGCCACCTCGTCGTCGAGCCTGCCCCAGAACTGCGGGAACAGCTCACGTACGTCCGGCAACTCCTCGCGGTGCGATGCCAGATAAGTGGTATCCGCCTCCGGATGGCGCAGCAACAACTCCAGCAGGTACTGGCTGGTGTAACCGGTGGGGCCGACAATGGCGCAGCGCACGCTCATGGACCGGCATTGTGGGGCGATGCGTGAAAAAGTCAAACCGTTGCCAGCTTGACCCCCGGAATGTTACACCAAGGGCGACGGCTGCCAAAATGGCATAACGATGATTTTAATTAGACTGATAAGACATTATTTAACAATAAATAGCAAATTTCAATTCAGGCACGCCTTTTGAACCCTTGTAGGACGAAACGTGTAGAAGTATCAACCATCAGGTTTTGAAAGGAGACTCACCATGCTACCGACTCTGCGACGAACCTATGTCAACCCCTTCGACCTGCTGCGCGAGTTCGACCGCGGCCTGCAGCGCTGCGGCTGGAGCGGCGATGAGGACGGCTACACCACCGCAGCCTATCCCGTCGATGTCCGCGAGACCGACGATCACATCGTCGTCGAGGCTGAACTGCCCGGCTTCAGCAAGGATGACATCGACATCACGCTGGAGAAGAACACGCTGAGCATCCAGGCCACGCGCAAGACCGAAACGAAGCCCGAAGGCCAGGAGCACCTGACCGAGCGCCGCTTCAATCGCGTGGCCCGCAGCTTCACGTTGCCGGTGCCCGTCGATGAGAACAAGGTCGATGCCAAACTGGCCGACGGAGTGCTGACGCTGACGCTCAACAAGCGCGAGGAAATCAAGCCGCGCAAGATCGCGGTCAAGTAACCGTTGTCCTGAAGAGAAATTGTCCCTCCTCCGCGAAGCCCGCGGCCGCGTGCCGGGGGCTTCGTTTTTATTTCAACTCAGCACGTACTTCTCAATGGCTTCGGCCACGCCGTCGTCATCGTTGGATGACACGGTGACATCCGCTGCCTTCATCGCGGCCGGCCAGGCGTTGGCGACCGCCACGCCCAGTCCCGCCCAGCGCAGCATGCCCACGTCATTGGGCGCGTCGCCGATCGCCAGCACGCGCGAGGCGGGGATGTCGTCGGCATCCGCGATCCACTTGACCGCCACAGCTTTGTCCACCTGCCGATGCACGATCTGAATCACGTGGGCATCGCTCAGCAGCACCGCCACCTGGCTGCCGAAGCGGCGCTTGACCTGCACCCGCAGCTTTTCAATTTTGGGCGGCGGAGCCAGCAGCATCAGCTTGGTCACCGGCACGGTGAAGAACGCCTCCAGCGGGCCGATGAAATCAGGATCGCTGAACTTGGAAGTCTCCACCGTCAGCTCGTGATCGACGCGGTCGGTGTACCACTTGTCCAGGATCTCCAGGCTGACCAGGCACTCGGCGTCGATCCTGCGCGCCAGCCGGGCGATGCGCCGGGCCAGGTCAGCGTTCAGCGGCTGATGGAACACGTGCCGGCCGCGGTGCGGATCGTGGATCAGGGCCCCGTTGTAGTTGACCTGGAATGTCTTGAGCCCCAGCCGACGATAGATGGCATGCACGCCGCGCGGCGGACGGGCGGAGGCCAGCACCACCTGCACGCCGTGTTCGGTGGCCTGGCTGATCGCGTCCGCAGCACGGCGGCTGAGCGACTTGTTGCTGCGCAGCAGCGTGCCGTCCAGGTCCACCGCCACAAGGGCAAAGCCTTGCGCGGGCAGAACAGGGTCGCAAGATTTCTTTTTGGTTAAGGGGGCCTGGGTCATACCACTTCTTCAATCAACCAATTCGCAGCCCACGTGGTCAAGAAGACAAATCATAGCCACTGGCCACGAGTGATGCGTGGTGCAAAAAAACGCTGAAACACAGAATTCCCCACACCTCAAGCCTCACGCCTCATCCCTCAGGCCTCTTTCCGCCTACACTACCCGAATGCAACTGGCCACGCATCAGACCATGCCGCTGAATGACGCCAACCGGCTGGGGTTGGACTACCGGGCTGAGGCCGCCCGTCTGCCCTACGGCAGGCCGATCCTGGATGCCCACGTGCACCTGGGTGACGTGCAGGCGGCTGAGCTTTTCTTCCAGATCGCGGACCTGTTCGGCGTGCAGCGGGTGTGCACCATGACCAACCTGGAAGTCTGGGACGACATGGCCGATCGCTTCGGTGATCGCGTGGTCCCGATCTGCATACCCAACTACCTCAAGGGCCGCGACGATCCCAACCAGTTCACCACGGAATGGCTTGGCCGCATCGAGGACTTCCGGGGGCGGGGATCGCGCATCATCAAATACTGGGCAGCCCCGCGCGGGCGAGATCTTCATCCCGAGGCCCTGGTGCTCGACTCGCCGCTTCGCCGCCAGGGCATGAAGCTGGCCCACGAGTTGGGCTATCGCGTGTTCATGGTCCACGTGGCGGACCCCGACACGTGGTTTGCCAGAAAATACACCGACCCCCGCAAGTACGGGACGAAGCGAGAGCAATATCCTGCGTTTGAAGCGTTGATGGATAAGTACGCGGACGTCACCTGGCTCGCTGCCCACATGGCTGGCAGCCCGGAGGACCTGGACTTTGTGCAGGGATTGCTGGACCGCCATCGGAACCTGCTGATCGACACCAGTGCCGCCAAGTGGCAGGTGCGCGAGTTGTCTAACCCCGCCCGCGATCGCCAGGTCGTGCGCGACTTCTTCATCCGCAACCGCAAGCGAATTCTTTTCGGCACGGACATCGTCGCCAATGCGCACGACGCATCCTTTGACCTGTTCGCCAGCCGCTTCTGGGCCCTGCGCACGCTGATGGAGACCGACTATCAAGGCGACAGCCCCATCGTCGATCCCGACCTGCACATGATGGATGAAAGCGTTGATCCGAAATCCACCGCCCACCTGCGCGGCCTGCAATTGCCCGACGACGTGCTGGCCGACATCTACCACCACAACACCGCGAAAATGTTGGCTGCATTCCAAGTTTAACGCGCGAGCTTGCTCGCCGGTCGCTTCACGGGGCGATCTGATCATCTTCCGTGCGCGGCAGCACGCGCGGCTCGTGCGGTGCGGCATCCGTTTCCGAAAGCGCCGCCCGCCGCCGACTACGGGCGCCGGCCAGGCGCATCGGCAGCCCGATCACGAAGATCGCCAGCGCCATCAGCAGCACCCACAGCCGATCGATCGGCTCGTTGGGCACCAGCAGCAGCAGGGCGACAAAGCCTGAAGCCACCATCAGCACCGAACCGTTCAGCAGCAACTGCTCGTGGTCCGTGCCCTGGCCGACTTCTTTTTCAAAATCCACCGGCGAGTGCATCAGCTTGAAGAAGCACCGCGTCTGCTCGCGATAGGCCGGGCTGGTGGTGTGCCAGAACAACCCGGTCAGCGCGAACACGCCCACGCCGATGATGCTGGTGATCAGCATCTGCGTCTGGAACAGCCAGGCTTCGCCAAACAGTTGCTTGCTGTACATGCTGATCAGCGTGACGATGAACATGGCCAGGGCGGTGACGATGGCGGACCACGGCGGCACCTTGCGGATGAACAGGCACAGGATCAGCGGGAACGTCAGCGGCATGCCCAGGTTGACCGTCAGGTCCAGCATGAGCTGAAAGATGCCCGCTCCATTGTTGAAGGCGAAGAACAACGCCAGCCCGGTGAAGCCCGCCCCGCACAGCAGCGAGAAGATTCTGCCCAATGTCAGCAACTTGCGCCCCGTCACCGGCTTGGCGCCGAACAGTTTGCACACGCCGGGGTAGATGTCCTGCGTGAACATCGCAGCCGCGCCGTTGAGCCCGAAATCCAGCGAGCTCATTGTCGCTGCGAACATGGCGACCACCACCATGCCCACCATGCCCTTGGGCAGCAGTTCCATGCTGATCACGGCAAAGGCCGCATCGGGCGGATTGGGCAGATTCACCGCCGCGACCTGCGCTGCGTACAGCAGGCGGGCCACCATGGGCGGAATGAACCAGGTCAGCGTGCCGACGATCACCAGCACCAGGCTCAGCACCGCCGCCTTGCGGGCTTCGCGGCCGTCCTTGACGCTGAAGTAGCGCGGGGCGGCCGTCAGAGCGTTTTGCGAGATGAACTGGGCGAAGAATCCCGCCGCCGCCCAGCCGATGGTGTAGCGATTCATGGGAAAAGCACCGGCCGGCTTGACGAAACTGAAATCATCGCTCAGCCCTGCATCGCGCACCGCATGCACGAATCCGCTGATGCCGCCGATCTCGTACAGGCAGAGCACCGCCAGCAGCGTGGTCACCACCATCATCAGCACGCCCTGCAGAAAGTCAGCCGCCATCACCGCCCAGCGCCCGCCCATCACCGAATAGGTCACCACCACGAGGCCCAGCACCACGATCACCGCATAGAGGTTCAGGTGGAACACCGCCGAGCAGAAAATCGCCAACGCAAACAGCGGCATGGCGGAAAAGAACATGCCCTGGATCACGCTGAACCAGGCATAAAACTGCTGCGTGACGGGCCCGAAACGAGTCCGCAGGGCTTCGGGAAACGTGATCATGCGCAACTGTCTGAACCAGGGCCCGATGAACAGAGCGTTGAAGACGAACGCCCCCGCGTTGCCCAGGTACAACGCGGTGACCGCCCAGCCTGCTTCGTAAGCCGCGCCACCATTGCCGGTGAAGGTGAACGCGCTGATGCCGCTCATGAACGAGCTGAGGCCCACCATCCACCACACCGCTTTGCCGCCGCCGCGGAAGTAGTCGCTCACATCCCGATTGGCCTTGCTGTACAGCCAGCCGATGACCAGCAGGAACACCAGATACACCGCGATCACGACGATCTCAACGCCCAGGTCATCGGTCACGTTTCACATCCTTAACAGGTGATGTTGTGTGGTTTGATTTGTCCCGCCTTGTGCGCTACTGGCTGACCTCCAGCGAAGGCTTGTGGCCATCGGCCAGGGGCACGCTCAGGTCGTACGTCCGATCTTCCAGCATCACGCGCACCATCGCCCCGGCTTCGTTGGCCAGCTTCAGTTCCGCCATCACCTGCGGCTGCCCGGCGCCCTGGTATGGCAGCAGCAACCAGGCGAAAGTCGTTCCCGCTTTGACCTGAGCGTCGTACACCGCCGTATCCGTTGGCTCGTAGGTGTTGTAACGGATGCTGTACCAGCCCTGCGGCGTCGGCTGCTCCTGGCCCTTGACGATCTTGGCGTCCCACGCGACCTCGCCCAGCGGCATGATGCTGAGGTTGCAGGCATTGGCATCCGTCGAGCGCACCGCGTTGCCCGTCATCACCACCGTGCAGCGCGGGTTCCAGTGCCACAGCGCTTCGATCTGCCGCGGCCGATCACCGTCAATGCGGTCCACGACTAACCAGAACTTGTCCCGCACGTACATCAACGCCCGGGTGTGACTGGCTTTGCCCTCAAGCTCCACGTACTGATCCATCGAGCCGCGGGCATAGTCGAAAGCCTCGGTTACCGCGTAACGCTCAGCCGGCGTCGGATCGGACGCCACGTGAACGCCGCGAGCCTGGCCCCGGCCGTCGATCAGAATGCTGTTGTGCCCGCGCGTGTGCTTGGCGTAAGGATCGCGGAACTTCTCAGCGATCGGACCGCTGTAGGTGAAACGTCCGCTATCGACCAGCAGGTCGCGTCCCCCCGCCATCACCGACAGGTGCAGCTTGTCGAAGTGAGCGTGCGAGCCGATGCCGGTGGGCCCGACGTCGAAGAAAGCCCATTGCGCATCGGGCGCGTATCCGCTGCGCATGATCAGTTGACCGGCATAGGGATAGAACAGCGAGGGCAGCCCCTTGGGTTTGACGCCTTGTTTGCCGTTGGTGGCGATGTACGTCCAGTCCGGCTGCTGATAGAACTCGGCATAGTTCAGCACGCGCCCAGCCTGACTGTCGCGGTCGCCGTCGTTGTTGAGCACGTTACCGCCGTCGGGTCGCATGATGTAAGCGAGATAGCCCCACATGTAACGCAGGCGGGTGGCGAACGTCTCGGGCAGTTTGATATTGACTTCGTGACAGATGTCCGCCAGGGCCTGGAAGTTGTAGGCCGCCCCACTGTGATAGTGGGCGGTCAACTCCAATTGCACGCCATCGGGATAGGTCTGCTTCGTGATCTGGCCGTTGAGGTAATCGACCGAATACAACAGCCAGTCGTGCGATTGCTTAAACTCCGGCCAGGCCGCGCCTAGCAGCGCCAGCGCCGACAGGTCCATGGTGACATGATTGCCGCTGGGTGAATGGAACTGGCGCAGGTTGAGGCCGTGATCGACCAGGCTGCGCAGCATGAGAATGCGCGTGGCAGGGAGAATGTTTTCGTTGTCCATGAAGCCGTAGAACAGTCGCGTCCACTCGCGCAAACGGATGCCCGCCTCCATCGCCCGCCACACAAAGTCGCGACCGGTGTCTGTTTTCGGCAACGGAATGCTGCTGACGATCCAGTCGCGCACCAGTTCGTCAGCCTTGACCATGTAGGCCGCGTTGCCGTTGGCCAGGTAGCCGTTCATCAGCCAGCGCACGTTGTAGTGGCGGTTCAACTCGAAAGCCCACTCCACGTCATGCGTCGGGCCCATGTCGCGCCAGTCGATGTTCCCATTGGGCAACCGGACCATCTTGCCCGTCAGGTCGAAGAACGTCACTTCATCATTCAGCACGCCGTCGGCCAGCATGGGACTGGGATCGATCGGCGACGTGCGATTCTCGCGCAGCCACTGGCCTGAATCGCATGAGCGATAGTAATCCAGCAGCTTCTGACACGCCCCCGGAAGATCGCCACTCTCGAAGGCAGCCTTGACCTGCCGCAACCCGGCGCGGGTCAGGTCCAGGGCTTCGAACAGCTCGCGCGTGCGCTGCGGATAAGCGTTGCAGACATCCTCGATGCTGGGCAGACTGCGCCAGTCGATCGGCGTGGCCGTGTCTTCCGCCCCGGCTGAAACGTTGGTGCTCAGAAGCAAAACACAACCCATCACGATGCGTGTCACGAAGCTGCTTGTCATGACCAGACTCCTTGAAACGGCGTTGGCCTGTGGCAGGGGAAGTGATTCATCAGCCCATAGACTAAAACCAACCGCCCGCAAGTGATTGATCATAGCTGCCCTTTGACTTGTCAATTCACGCCACAAACTGTTTGTGGTGGGTTGTAGGCTCTGTCGGAAAACGATCCATTACCTAGGTGGGGCGGCCGTCTCGGCCGCCTGCGGGCGGGACGCCCGCACCACCTTCCGTTTTCCGACAGAGCCTAGCACTCAGATCGCCCCAGTGTCCGGCGGTAATCGCTGGGGCTGCAACCCGCCAGGTGCTTGAAGCGGCGGGAAAAATAGAACTCGTCGCAGAATCCCAGCGAGGCCGCGATCTGCTTGTCGCTCATGTCACTTGTGCGCATCAGCAGCCTGGCTCGATCGATCACGCGGCCGGCCCGGTAGCGCAGCGGACCGACCCCGGCCAGTCTCGTGAAGCGCTTGCGAAAGTGGTCATAGCTGACGCCCAGGGCGCGGGCAGCGTCCGGCATAGACAGCGGCTGCTCCAGGTTCTGATCCAGCATGGCACGGGCCCGATCGATCCATCGCTGCTGCTGCGGCCCGTCGTGATGGATCGACTGCGTCGCCAACGCCTCCGCCAGCGTCAACTGCAAACGGGCAAGCTGCACCCAGCCTGGATCGCGGCCGTCACCAATTACTGCTTCAAAGCGATGCCGCCATGTCTGGATCGGACGCAAGCGCCAGATGGGTCGCATCGGGTCGAGTAATCCCGCCTGTCGCCACTGCTCAAACACGGGTCCGTCGAACACCAGGTAGTACTCGTGCCACGGCGTATCCGGCCCGGCCCCGTAGCGGTGGGGCAGTTCCGGGAACAGCAGGATCATGTCCCCGGCCGCAACCGCGCGGCTGAAGCCGTTGGCGTCGTGATAGTGCCCCCGGCCGCGATAGAGATAGACCACGGCGAATGACCCAAAGGTGCGCATGTCGCGAATGGCAGACCCGGGCGGCTTGTGCATGTGCTGGCCGTCGTGGAGGCGGCCGAGGGCCTCGGCAGTGCGATCGTCCAATTTGTGCAAGGTTTGATCCATTGTACCCATGTTATTTTCCTGAAAATCAGCCCATAATGGAGCCGCACGATTACCCGATGGGACATTTTATCCAAACCCGCCGGAGATCAAAACCATGCAGCAGGTGCGAATGGGCGTGAGGACCCTGACCTATCCCAGCGACCAACTGGGCGACCTGCGCGACTGCAACGGGCTGCTCGATGACATACCCGCCCTGCATCAGCGCATGGCGGAAGATGGCTATCTGCTGATCCGTGGCCTGATCGATCGCGACAAGGTGCTGCAGGCCCGCCAGACCATTCTCGATTACATGGCCCAGCGCGGCGCATTGGTCGAAGGTGAGCCGGTACTCGAAGGCGTCATGCCCAAGTCCGGGCGGACAGTTCCCATGATGGGCCGCCGCGGCATCACCCATCACGAAGACCTGCGGGCTGTCTTTGAAGGCGACGAACTTTTTGAATTTTTTCGGGGGTATTTCACCGAGCCGGCCGTCACCTTCGATTACAAGTGGCTACGCGGCGTGGGCAACGAGCAGTTCACCGGCGCGCACTACGACATCGTTTACATGGGCCGCGGCTCGCAGCGCCTGCACACCTGCTGGATTCCCTTCGATGATCTGCCGGTCGAAAAAGGCACGCTGGCCATGTGCGTCGGTTCGCACGTCGATCCCGGCTTCGAGAAGCTGCGCCAGACCTACGGCCGCATGGACGTCGATCGCGATCGCGTGCAGGGCTGGTTCAGCGAAGACCCGCTGGAGATCACCGACAAGTTCGGCGGGCGCTGGCAGACCACCAGCTTCCAGGCGGGCGATGTGATGATCTTCGGCATGTACACCATGCACGCCTCGACCACCAACGTGACCGATCGTTATCGTTTAAGCGCCGACGTGCGCTTTCAGCCGGCCTCGGACCCGGTCGATCCGCGCTGGATGGGCCTGGAGCCCGCCGGGCACGCTGCCGGTTCGCAGCCGGAGAAACCAATCGCCGAGGCCCGCGCCGAGTGGAGAGTGTGAATCCGCATGAATCAAACCGCCACCCTGAACTGTCGCGACAACTTCCAACGCATGATGAGCGGCCAACCCTACCAGCAGGTGCCGATGCATATCGAGGCCACGCCGCCTATCCTCGACCGCATCGAGCAGCACACCGGCACGCGCAACCCGGCCGCGGCTTTTCACCTGGACGCCGAGGCGCTGGTGTTGCCTTACCCCGACCTCACCGCGCAATGGCACGAGGGTTACCGGCGGGTGCTGGACGTCCATCTGCCTGACGATGCCATCATCGACGCCAACGGCGTCGCCACGCAGATTCCGCCGGATGGCTCGACCGGCGAGGCGTATCACTTCTCGCAGATGCTCTACCCGCTGGCCACGGCGCAATCGGTGGATCAGCTCGAGCAGCTTCCATTTCCCGA
Organism: Phycisphaeraceae bacterium; assembly: GCA_020849625.1. Taxonomy (GTDB): domain Bacteria; phylum Planctomycetota; class Phycisphaerae; order Phycisphaerales; family Phycisphaeraceae; genus JADLFV01. The sequence goes on along the minus strand of JADLFV010000132.1, from coordinate 4,312 downwards.
TTTTTCCGCGTGGTGTCAGCAGACAAATGACGAGGTGGCTGCTCGCATTGATGCCATACATCAGGCCGGCCGGGTGGCGATGGCCCCGCTGGAGTGCACCGTCTTCGAACGTTCCTGGTACTCGCGCGGCATGGGCAACCTGTTCATGGACCTGGCCGACGGCAACCCCATCGGCGACTGGCTGCTGGACTATCACATGAACCGCTCGATCGCTCTAGCACGCCAGTGCGTCAGCCTCGGCTGCGAAGTGGTGCGCCTCGGCGATGACGTCGGCTCGCAGAAAGGCATGCTGGTCTCGCCCGAATTCTGGCGTCAGCATCTCAAGCCACGCCTGGTCAAAGTGATCGAAGCCATCCGCACCGCCCAGCGCGGGCCCTGTTACGTGTTCTATCACTCCGACGGCGACATCCGCGAGATCATCGACGAACTGATCGAGATCGGCGTCGATATCCTCAACCCCATGCAGCCCGAATGCATGCCCGTCCCGCAGATCATCGAGCAATACAAAGACCGCCTCGCCTTCTGGGGCATGATCGGCACACAGACCACCATGCCCTTCGGCTCACCCGTAGACGTGCGCTGCGCCGTTCGCGCTCTGGTGAACATAGCCCGCAACGGCGCACGGCTGGTGCTCGCTCCGACGCACGTGCTGGAGCCGGACGTGATGTGGCAGAACATCGAAGCATTGGTGGAATGTGATCGCGGCTTGAAATGAAACAAGCCTCCGCTGCGAGTGTATAAGCACCGTGATATTCGCACGTGTAAATAAATAAATTTACCTGTAAAACATATATAAGTTATTAAAAAATAGTATATAATACTAACTATTTTATTATTGACATAGTCATGTAAAGACATATAATTGATATGTAACTTCCTGGTAAACATCCCATGACGGTTACTGATGTAGCAAAGAGCGCGGGCGTTTCCGTGGCCACGGTATCTCGCGTGATCAATGGCCAGGGGCGTGTGTCGCACGAGCGGGAGAAGCTGGTCCGCCAGGCGATGAGCGAACTGGGGTACGAACCGCCGCCCTTGAACCGCAGGCAGGGCCGACGAAGCCTGCGCCGATCAAGAACGCTGCGAACCGGGATTGTGACGGTGGTCCAGCTCGACGACGTGTACAACTACACGCCGGGCATCTTCGCCAGTTTCCTGCGCGGCATCGAGCAGGCTGCCAGTAGTTACGGCATGGTGGTCACCATCGTGCATGCATGCGATTCAACCAACCTCTCGCCCATCATCGAGCAACAGCAGGCGGATGGTTACGTGCTCATGGGCGCCCACACACCGCCCGGTCTGATGGAGAAACTCAGGGGCAAGCCGATCATCTGGTCCGGATCACACCACGGCCATACGGGGGATGTGGTGCTGGCCGGCAATTACGAGATCGGCCGACTGGCTGCCAATTATCTTTTGAGTCGCGGACATCAGCACCTTGCTTTCCTCAGCGCCATGGATTGGTATCCGGCTTATCCAGCCAGAGCCGAGGCGTTTGCGTTCACCGCCCAGCGCAAAGGCGCCACGGCTCATGTGATCACCAACCGTCTGCCCGACGAAGGCATGGACGGCATGCGCGAGATGGGCATGCTCCGCTGCGCGATGGAGCCGCTGGTCGCTCGACTGCTTGATCTGTCGCCGCGCGTCGCCGGGCTGTTCTTGCCCAATGATCTGATGACCGCGGTGGCTTATCCATTGCTCCAGCAGCGCGGCGTCAGGCCGGGCCGAGACATCGATATTGTCTCCTGCAACAATGATGCGACCTATCTGGTGGGATTGAATCCGCGACCTGCGACCATCGACATCGCTTCAGAGTTACATGGCAGGCGCAGTGTGGAGCAATTGTTGTGTCGCATCAAGCAGCCGGACGACGCCCGTCCGGTTGAAGTGGCCATCAAGCCGGTGCTGATTCCGCCGGAATCCGTTGATTCGTAGTCTTGGTTGTGGATCGAGAACGCACTGTTCACACATCTTTGGAGGTTTACGATGTACTTCACACCAGTTCGACAACTTGCGACCGGTCTGGTCCTTGCTTCCTGCCTGTTTCTGCTTGGCCAGGCGCAGGCCCTGACCCCTTCCGTGACCAACGGCCTGATCACCCAACTGGACGGCTCGGACGTCACGCTCGACGTCGGCGGCGTGGCGAGTTGGAATGACCAGTCCGGCCAGGCCAACCACGCGCTACAGGTCACGGAGGCCAATCGTCCCACGCTGCTGTCGAGCGCCACGCCCACCGGCGCCGACGCCCTGGGATTCGACGGTGCAGCGCAATACATCGACATCGCCGCTAATGCCGCGGATTATGATGCGGCCGCGGTCACCTGGTTCGTGGTCTTTCGCCCGAATGCCTCGCCGGATAACCGGCGCATGATCAGCGGCGCTTACAGTGACATCGATCCGAGTGCTGGCGTCGTGTTCCAATCGCAGGCCTGGGCCAGCATCACCCACCTGACCGGCACCGGCTATCGCACGTTGACCCGCACGGCCACCGGCGGCTTCCTGGCAGCGGGCGCGGGACCCCTCACCGACACCGACTACCACATCGGCATCAGCGTCGTTGACACCGACACCGACGAATTCTTCGCACGCATGGTCAGTGGCGACGGCGCCATCGTGGACAGCGGCATCAGCACCGGCGCCGACCTGCAACTCGTCGGCCACCAGTTGACGCGCATCGGCGGTCAGAGTGCCGCGGGTAATCTGACCGTCACCAGCTACTGGGGCGGTGACATCGCGGCCATCCTGATCTACAACCGCCGCCTGACCGACAACGAAATCACCAGCGTCACGTCGGAAATGTTCGGCGAGTACATGGCTCACCCCGGCGATGCCAACGGCGATGGCATGGTCAATCTGGCCGACCTGCAGATCCTCGGCGACAACTGGCAGTCCGCCACCGCCAACTGGGGCACCGCCGACTTTACATGGGATGGCCTGGTCAATCTGGCCGATCTGCAGATCATCGGCGACAACTGGGGCTACGGCACCGGGCCTGACCTGAGTTTCGATGAAGCGGTCGAACGGGTCGGTATTGTGATCCCTGAGCCGACCACCATCGCCTTGCTTGGTTTGACTCTGCCGCTGCTGCTGCGCCGTCGAACCAATCGCTAACTCTGCTGCATCCTCATCGCGGAGGTCGCCTGACAGCGACCTTCGCGTTTCGATTGCCCGTCTCCGGTTCGCCTCAAACCTCGTGAATGCATGCATCATCCTCGATGCTTGACAGGCCAGACGCTGACCGGCACACTGATCCAAACGCCCCTTCAACTTCTGGGTGCGTCACCCGGATGGCAGCACGAAATGGATTCTCGTTAACTCTCGCCCATGCCAGTCAGCTATCTTCCATGTATCACGCCGCTGATTCTGTTTGGTGTACCACTGCTCTTACTCATCACCAGTCGCCGAGCGGCCAAAATCGCAGCGGGTTGCTCCGTGTGCGTTCTCGCTCTACTCCTGCTGGCGGTTTATGTGCCGGATTGGTGGTTGTACGCGAAGGCTGCACGTGGTGACGCAACAGTCCAGTACCAGTATGCTCAATGGCTGGAGAATCATTCGGAACGGATCGGAGCGATCATCCTCTGGCCGTCGGAGCCAGACGTGTTGGGAGGATACGCGTGGCTTGAAAAGGCGGCTGCGCAGGACTATCCGCCAGCGGTATGGCTGGTTGGTGTGCGGCTCAAGTATGGACAATTCGTGCCCAAACCGCCTGGTTGGACCGGTCCCGCTGGCAACTTCTTCCCCCAACCTGGACGGGGGCAGCCAATCATCGATCGAGCGGTGAATCAACTCGGCTATGAGCCGCCCTCAAGCGAGGACACCTTCTATTACACTCACTACCGGAGAGGGTTGCCTCCATAAGAGGAGTAAAGGTTTAGCTGCGAATGCAATTGACCGGCGATGCTTGCAAGAGCGATTAGATCACGCAGATAATTTGCCTGTTTTCGTGAGCGGTGAATACTGAAAACTGTCTCGTTCAACCATCTGGGGAACAACACATGGGTCAACTATCCTGTCCAAGTTGCAAAGGCATCGCGACGGGCGGGCGGGGATGTCTGGTGTGGTTTTTCGTCATCATCCTTTTTCCGATCGGCCTGGTGCTTCTCCTGCTCAAGCCGACGTACCGATGCAAATCCTGCGGCTACACCTTCAAGGCCTGACCGTGCGGTGCGTACTAACCTTGCTATTTAACCAATGGTGCTACTTTTACAACACAAAATCGGCGATGCTGAAGAGGGGCCGGTCGTCGTCATGGGTGCGGTCGGCGTTGGTGTCGAGCATCAGGTTGAACGCGGCGATCGTCCAGCCCAGATGC
>JADLFV010000131.1 GCA_020849625.1 Phycisphaeraceae bacterium | reverse complement strand
CGCTGGATTCAGCAAAGCGGATCAATCGCTCGGTGTATTGCATGTCCTGCTCGTCGGGCACGAAGCTGAGCTGGACGGAGGAATGGTTGAGCGACTCGACCAGGCCGGTGACGATCTGCTCGATGCGTTTGCGTTCGGTGAGGAAGTAGCGGCGGTGGATCAACAGATGCACCAGTTCAAGGATCGGCTGCCCGCCGGTGGGCGCCTTGGCCCCGATGTACGTGCCCAGCTTGCGGTTGCGCACGAGAATCTGGCGGTGGGCCAGGTCGCGCATGACCTTGTTGGCGGTGCCCTTGGCCACCCCCAGCATGGCGGCCGTCTCTTCCGTGGTCAGGTACCGATCACCCGGACGCAAGTTCCTTTGATAAATATCATCGTAGATATGTTTTGAGAGCAAGTCCAATTTGAATCTTCTCATCGCGGATTTGATCATGTGTTGACCGTATCAGGTATCGGCGTTTGTAGCATTCTTTAATGCTTACAACCTTTGTTTTCGTGAATTCTCCATACGGTTGCTCAACAAATATGGAAGTGCAAGGTATGATTCATGTCCGAGCACCATTGCGTGATATTCTTGACGGATATTGAGAGTACATAGCTAACTAAGAGAAAAACCATGATGGAACGCATACTTGCTGCGATTGCATTGAGTAACCGCGATTATTCGAGCCTAGAAGAAAAGCTTATCGAGGCGTGTCAATGGATCGAATTTGCTGGACGTCAACATGCGGATCTTGTTGTACTGCCCGAGAATCTGGGGCAGTATTATGGCGATGGTCCTCGTCACCCCCACCCCCAATCCTTCGCCGAGACCGTGCTGGAAAACTGGTCTGAGGCCGCAGCCCGGCTGATCGAAACTGCACGGCAGGCGCAACTAGCTTTAGTGGTACCGGTCATTACCACAGTTGAGGGAAAACTCCGCAACTGCTTCTTTGTGATTTCCAACGAAGGGAATTTGTTGGGGCGATATGACAAGATGTTTCCGACTCCTGAGGAACTTGCCATGGGCATCATCCCTGGGGCAAACGACCAGCCGCTGATCGAATGGCAAGGATTGCGAATCGGAGGGGGGATCTGCTTTGACACATGCTTTAGTGATGTCCTGCTGCAACAGGCGGGACGGGGTGCGAACCTGTTCCTGATTCCCAGCCTTTGGCCCGGCGGGACCGCGCTCCATGAAGTCGCTCGTGTCAATTCAACCCCCATAATCCTCGCCTACCCCGCATGGAGTCAGATTATCGATGCAACTGGTCGCACAGTCGCAGCCACGGGCTATCGTCACGAGACGCTCGGTTTTGGCTTTGGCTCGCCCCTGTGCATTGCTCCGATCAATTTCGATCATGTCGCACTTTTCGCAAACCTCAATCAGAACAAGATCGTTGACGTCCAACGAAAGTATGGGCAGAATTTACGGATCTTCTTCGATCAGCCAAACTGCACATTCCACATTGAGTCAAGATCGCCCTCTGTGACGGTTGGCCAGATCGTGAAGGAGTTTGAACTCGTCCCGTTCAGCGACTACTTCGAATCCTGCCGCCGGTGCCGCGATTCGGCTCTTGTGTAACCATCGTCACGGCGCAGGCCGCTATCAGCACATCACTACGCCACCAACCTGCATTTGCGGCGAGACATCAGCCAACTCGATCCCAGGAGTAGGGCTGCTAAGCCCATTGGTTCTGGCACTGACACGCCCGCCGCTTGCAAGGCTTGCTCGAAGGCAAGGTCTGGAGTTGTACCAAAGCCCCAGTTGTCGCCGAGGACCTGCAGATCGGAGAGATTGACGACACCGTCACCGGTGAAGTCAGCCTCAGCCCAACTCGCGGTGTTGGATTGCCAGTTGTCGCCCAGGATTTGCAGGTCACTCAGATTGACGAGGCCATCCCCGTTGGCATCACCCGGATGCAGAATACTGGTGAGGCCGGCGAAAAGACCATCGTCAAACTTGAAAAGGTCACCCGTACCTCCAGGCAATGTCAGTTGCAGCATGTGATCGGTCAAGGCAATCTCGTCAACCAGACCGGTCAGCCGATTCAGACGCCATATGGTGTCCACCGAACTGTCGAAAGTGATCGTGAAGTCCACCAGCAGGTCATCACCGTTGAGCCCGACGCCATGCCACATGTTCACCAGCATGAAGTAGTCATCACCGGCGTCATCCTCGAAGTATCCGACCATGGCGTCCTTCCTGTCGGCCGGGGCGCCAAGCATCTCGATGTCGAGGACCAGGCCTGATCCCGCGTCGGATGACCATGCGGGAATCGTATTGGGTGTCACACTGATGCCGCCGGACACGTATCGCCAGTCCGTGCTTTCCAGATATCGTAAAGACTGGCCCAGGTTGAGCACTTCGGCATTGGCCTGCTGAGCCTGGTAGTACAACGGCGTGGGATCGCCATTCAGATCGAGCAGCGCGTTCTCAAAACGTGGAGGTTGGTTTTCCAAGTCGAACAGGTAGTAGGTGACACCCTTGAAACCTGCGGACAGTTTGGTAAACAGTTCCGTCCGCAGTTCGGAGCCGCTGGGCAGACGGTTGTTGTCGTCCATCGGTTGGTCGGGATTGTGCAGATCATCAAATGACTGAATGAACGCAAAGGCGGGGATTCCATACTGAAGAGATTTCTGACGAACCACCTGCATATTGTCCAGATGGGCACGGAGCTTGTCGGTGGCGTTAGTTTCGCCTTCCCAAGGGTAAAAACCGTAAAGAATCGCGTCGGGCTGAATGGTCGTCAGCACGTCGTCGATATAGGATGGATTCACGCCGGCAAGGCTGACATAAACCAACGATTCCGGATCAACCAGACGCACATAGTCCGCTGCATCGGCGACGCCGGCAATCTTGTCAGCGGGCACCTCGTCGCGGATCATCCATCCGGAAACGCCGGCATTGATGCCCCACTGCACCGCGGTGCGCGTGGTGTCATTCAACTCGTTGAATGCCCCCTGAAAATGCCCTTCAATGCCATCCAGGGCAATGCTGCTCTGGGCTGTGTTGAAGTTCGCGTCCTTGTACAACTGTTCGTCGGAGGGTCTTCCCCATGAGCTAATCATGAACGGATGACTGCGCACCCAATCGCGGCCGAAGGTCTCGGATCGCTGTGTGGGCTCGACCCCCTGGGACAGTGAGGTGTTCCACGCCAACTCATCTACGCCCGTACCGTTGCCGGGTAACAATGCGACGTTACTTATCCGCAGATCGTCCATCAGGAACTTGCCCGCGAACGTGCCGTCGGGGTTGCCGGTCCCCAGTCGTAGCGTCTTAGCAATGCTGGTGTAAGGCCCAAAACTTGATGCCTGATCCTCAAGCACACCGTTGCGATACATTCGGAGCGTGCTGGTGTTGTCAAAGGTGAATGCCAGATGGATCCATTCTGGATTGGCCGCGCTGAGAAATTTGTCGGCACTCTTCAGTCTATCCACGTTGCCGTTCAGGTCCTTCGTGAACATATCAACGCCCTGGGTGCCGCTGTCGACCGGGGTGGCCTGCGAGATTGCCCACGAGTTGGGGCCATTCTCTTGAGCCAGGATGTTGCGAAGTGTGTCAGTTAGCAGCGGCTTGTACCAGAACTCCACCGTTAATTCCCCGGTCTTGCCGATAGAAAACAAGTCAGTGGTGGGTGTATCTACTTCTGAGCGGAAATTGAAGTAGAGAGACAAAGAGCCGTCGGGCGCGACGCTGGGAAGATCGGAACTGAGGGAAATGGTGCCGAAGGAGCCCAGGGCATTGAAGTTCAAACCATTACCCGAGGAATCGAAAAACCTTTCAGGTCCACCGGTGATGTCCCAATCGCGGGCCATGGTGTCGAAGGTGTATAGCCCGACGGTCTCGCCACGCACTTGGGGTATCACAAGAGCAACAAAGAGGGTGGTAAAGATGGCCAGCATCAGGGACGATCGTGATCGAGTGAACATGGGGGTTTCCTCCAGCAAGAAGGTGACTGTCCGTGGTGGTTAGACATTAGCGGAGACGAAAGCCTCCGCGGCGAGGAACTTCTGCACAACCGGCTGCTCGAACAGGGCATCAATTTCAGTCGGAGTAAGCTTGCGGAATGGCTGAGGCGCGTAACACCCGGGTACGCCGCAGGCGTTCATCAGTACGGTAAACGCGGATAGACTGCCGTGTCGGCGCATGACGTCACGCAACTCAATTAGATCGGTTTGGAGCTGTCTGATTCCTTCCCGGTTGGAGGATGAAGGTGTTTGGGCGATCTGTACGGTCCAACGCGGGGCCAGCGTATAGATGCCATCCAGGTGATCCGTGACGCCGTCTTCTACAAGGTTGTGCAAGTGATCGGGTTGGGCAACGACCACCCGGAATCGGATCTCGCGCCGCGCCAGTTGATCGATCAGTTGTCGAGCCTGTTCGATCGGCCCTGAGCACTTGATGCCGACGATGTTGGGGTGTTCAGCCAGGGTCAGGACCGTCCTGTTGTCCAGGCTCAGGTGCGTTCGTTGCGGCAGGTCGTAGAGATAGACAGGCGCCCGTGACGCCTCGGCCAACGCGCGATAGTAACCGATCAACTCCTGTTGGCTGAAGCGCATGAAAAAAGGCGGCAAAGCCACCACGCCGTCAACCTTGAATTGATTGATGTACGCAATCCGTTGTTGGGTTCGAGCCAGACTCTGATCGCTGGCTCCCACGAACAGTTCGCCCCGGCCCTGGACCAAGTGCACGGCCTTTTCGATCAGCTCGCGATACGTGTCGTCGGTCAACATCGGCATCACACCGAGAGTCCCCGCCGCGAAGATGCCGTGAATGCCCGCGGCCCACAGTCGCTCCAGTTGAAGGCTCAAACCATCGACGTGCAGACGCTCGTCAGGCGTAAGCGGGGTACCAATAGCGGCAATGATCCTGACGGTCATCAGCTATCTCCCCTCCGTCCCGGCCGTTTGTCGGGCGCCACGGTCTGAGCCAAAGCCAGCGGCGGCAGCGGGATATGAAAAATTGTGATAATTGATATTGACATAATTAACAAATTACATCATAATGAGTCGCGTGAAAAAAGCAACCCCTTTTTTTCAGGTCATCGCCAACCCCCATTTCTTAGGAAGGAGACTCGCTATGAATCGAATCGCGGGCACACGTCGCAGACATGATCGCAGGTCGGCTCTGGTCACGGCCGGCCTCATCGCCATGCTGGTGGCTTCGCTCCCGGACGCTCGTGCGGCCGTGCTGGACGCCACCCTGGTCGAAGACACCTACATCTCCTCCGATGCCACGGAGAGCAACACGAACTTCGCCAACAGCACCACGCTCAAGTTCCGCACCCACACCTCGACCTGGCGCAATCCGCTTATTCAGTTCGACCTTCCTGTGTTGCCTGCCGGTGAAGAGGTGGTGCAGGTCGATCTGATCCTCACTTCGGCACAGGCCGCCAACGGCACCGGCGGGACGCCGAACATCGAAGTACTGGCCACTACCACGGCCATCAACATGAGCACGGTGACATACAACAACGCCAATCCCACACTACATACCGGTGGTGAAGCCGGTACATCAGCCCTGTTGTGGAGTGGTGTATGGGATGATTTCAGCGTCGAGAGCGTCATCCCCGGAGCGGATTTTGCGCTCGGTCAGACGGTGACCTACTCTGACACAGATGCCGCTCAGGGGATGCTCAAGTTCATCCAGGACAACATCAGCGGCTCCAGCGCCGTGACCGTGAACTTCGGACTGGGCTTCGTCATCCGTGAAGGCAACGGCGGCACCACAAGTGCCGGATGGTCGATCTACTCGCAGGAAGGTACGACAGCCCCGATCCTGCGTATCACGACTGAGTTGATCCCCGAACCGGCCAGCCTCGGTCTCCTGATGCTGGGGGGTGCTTTGCTGGCGACGCGCCGCCGCGACTGAATGCGAGACGTTGAGTGAAGCCGTATTCTTTCATGGGCGGCCCGCCCATACGCGAGCCGCCCAGTTCGGTGTCGGGAAACGGATTGAAAAGTCACGAACAGCGTCCTTAGCATACAGGATCACAACCATGCTCCGTCCGCGTGCCTTTACCTTGATCGAGCTTCTCGTCGTGATCTCCATTATTGCTCTGCTGATCAGCATCTTGTTGCCGGCACTCAGGGCCGCTAAAGAAGTAGCTCGAACGGCCCAGTGCATGGGAAACCTGCGACAGATTGGCATTGCCGAAGCTGTTTACAGTCATGACCACGACGGCTATATCATTCCGTATTACGTCGTCGCCAGGGGTTATTCAGTAGAAGAATTGCTGCAGCCCTACATCGGCAAAAAGAATGCCACTACCGTTGGGCAGGACGTGGTGTATTGTCCCACTAACGAGTTGCTCGACAATCCTCCGCAAGGCGGCTTTCCGCCACTGGCGTACAAAGGCTGGTCGGGGGTATTTTTCGGTTACTTGATCAATGCTCAGATGCACGGGATCATCTACAGCAGTTCGGGAGCCTTTCCGCCACGTCGGGTAGAGGACGTACCGGCGCCCAGTATCACATTATCGCACTGCGATTTGTATGACAGGTATCCTGCGGGCTCCGGTCCGCCGGTGTCCGGCATGTACAACTGGCAGTACTTTGATCCTGACTTCATTCAGACATTTGTCCTTGGCACACCGCACACCCACAATACAGGTAACGTTCTACTGATGGATGGCCACGTGGCAAGCTATCGTGGTGATGAATTCCTTAGTTTGGCCTCCTTGCCGGGTCAGAAAGCGGCATGGACCCGACCATATTAGCAGTGAGAAGTTGTCCCATGAGCACAATTGACGTCGAAAACACGAATTTGAAACAACTGGCCAAGCGCTTGGTGGACGACATCCGCCGCCGTGGATTGCGTCCCGGCGATCGTTACCTGACCGCCTCTGAGGCGGGTAAGCAGTTCGATGCCAGTGAGATCACCATACATCGTACCATGCAGTTATTGGCTGACCGTGACTACCTCGTCCGTCAAAGGGGCAGCGGGACTTTTGTAGGGTCCAAGTTCAAATCCAAGCACGACGATCAATGCCCTTTGCGTGTGGTGCACGTGGTGATGTCCATGGACTATCAGCGGACTGCCACCGTACCCGCAGAGATTTTGATCGATCGTTTGGGCATATCCATGCCCGACGCGGTGGTGGAGTTGCATTACGTGACGGTTTATGACGCCATGCGACATCTGGACAGAATCGTTGAGCGAATCCGCGATGACGACAGAGCCAGCGAAGGCATCATCCTGATTCGCAGCACGCGTCAAATGCAGCTGTTTGCCGAAAATTGCGGACTGCCGGCTGTTGTATTCGGCGGCGTGTATCCGGGTGTCACGTGCCTGCCATGGCTTGATATTGACCAGGAGGCTGTGGGCCAAACCATGGCTCGCTATGTCCTGGCTAACAAACCCAAGCGCCTGCTGCTGCTGATGCGCGACGATTGGCGGCCTGGTGACAACCTGCTGTACCAGGGCGTCAGTGATGTGCTGGGTAAGGCGGGTTTGAGCAGCGATGTTTTGCGCGTAATCAGTATTCCACCAGAAAGCAGCCACATTGAGCAAGTGCTCAAAGAGGTAAGAGCCAAAGAACGGTCTATCAGCGGCATCATGTGTCGCACGCACCTGTATGCCGATGTCGCGGCGCGACTCGTCGATTCCACGGGGGAGCAACGACGTTCTGTGCGGATCATCGCCGGCGGCGGGCGAAAACCTGCCACCATCAGTTACGCATATGTCGCACCCAACATTGAGGAAGAGAAGCAGGTGGAATTCGTTGGCCAAATGCTGCTCGACCGGGCTTTGCAAAGGCAGCAAACGGCGCAGATGCGGGTTATTGGTGTTGATTTGGTCGAGGAACCTCGGCACTAAACACTCGCTAACGCCTCGACTTCCACCCGTATACTTCACGTGTTTGTCTAGTGCCTGGGATTCTCAGCGTGCCTCAATGGTCTTCGATGCGGGCCGGCTCGATACGTCGCAATCCGGCTCGCCATCTGCATTCTCAATGTTCGATCGTGCTCCTGTGCGTGGGTTTGTCCGTTGGTGCGGATGCAAAGGGGACGGCCGATTCTCCTGTGGACGTGGAAATCCGAAAACAGGTGACGATTCCTGCCATTGATCTCGACCAGGATGAGCAGCGGCAGGTGGTGGTGGATCGTGAACCCGGGCAATACCTTGGGCACCCGACGACGCTTCTGTTGGAAGACGGCCGAACCATTCTTTGTGTCTATCCGATGGGGCACGGGGCAGGACCGATCGTTTACAAGCGAAGCTTGGACGGCGGGGAGACCTGGTCAGAGCGACTGCCCACGCCCCAGAGTTGGCAAACCAGCAGAGAAGTGCCGACGCTCCACCGTGTCATCGGCCCCGACGGCACGAAACGCATCATGATGTGGTCGGGGCTGTACCCGGCGCGCCTGGCGTTCAGTGAAGACGAGGGCTTGACATGGAGCGAATTGGAGCCTGTCGGTGATTGGGGTGGCATCGTGGTGATGGGCTTCGTCGAGCCACTGGAAACCGGCAAGGGGCACTACTTGGCGATGTTTCACGACGACGGGCAATTTTTGCGCGGAGGTCCCAATGAATACAAGGGATCGCCCGCCGGCACGCAAAGTGATCCACCGCGATATACACTCTATCAAACCACCAGTACGGACGGGGGATTGACCTGGTCGGCACCGGAAACCGTCTATTCGTCAACCGATCTCTACCTCTGTGAACCGGGTTGTATCCGCTCGCCGGATGGCAGGCAGTTGGCGGTGCTGTTGCGCGAGAATCTTCGTGTGAAAAACAGCCACATCATCTTTTCCAACGACGAGGGTCGAACCTGGTCTCCTCCCCGTGAGCTACCGTTGGCTCTCACCGGCGATCGGCACACCGCTAAGTATGCACCCGATGGCCGACTCTTCATCAGTTTGCGTTGCGTGTCGCCTGAAAATCGACGTGAGGGCCGCCCTTATGAAGGCGACTGGGTAGGTTGGGTCGGCACCTATGACGATCTCGTTGACGGCAATGAAGGAACGTATGTTGTTCGACTCAAAGATAATCTCAAAGCCTACGACTGTGCTTACCCCGGTGTCGAAGTCTTGCCTGACGGCACATTCGTGGTTACTACCTATGGCCATTGGAATCCAGAAGAAGAACCTTACATCCTCTCAGTCCGCTTCAAACTGGACGAACTTGACACCAAATTGAATGAAGGGAACAGCGACGTGCCACATGTGTCAATTCTGCGCACCGGCTTGATCTATCGTAATCCCGCCCCCCATCTGCGTTCCCAGCACGCATATTACCCGTCTGTGATTCGGCTCGAAGACAGAGCGTGGCTGGCGAGCTTCGTGCTGTGTTCGGCCATGGAAAGCATGGACGCGCAAATCTACCTGGTTCGATCCGAGGATGATGGTGAGACCTGGTCCAAGCCTATCCCACTGCACAGGAAGTCCCCTACGCACACGGAAACGGGCCGCATCACTCAGATCAGCGATGGGCAGACCGTATTGCTGCTCAGTGAATCGGAACGAGTGGATCCGAATATCGGGGCAACCAATTCCGCCACACTCGGCCACGTTCCTAATCGAATGTCGCTGTACCGCTCTGATGATGGTGGGATTACCTGGCAGGGGCCTGAGTGGATCGATCCCCCGCTGGTCGGGCCCACTTTTGAGTTGTGCTCGCCCATCGTCGAGTTGCCGGACGGCCGCTGGCTGCTGCCGACATCGACCTGGCGCGGTTGGGATGGCGACGCCCCCAACGGCATGAAAGCAGTCGTACTGATCTCAGAAGACAAAGGCAAGACCTGGCCACAATACGCGGATGTGATGGATCGCTATTCAGAGGGAATCCTGCACTGGGAGCAGAAGGTCACACCCATCGACGACGACAGGGTTCTTGCCATGGCGTGGGTCTATGATGAAAACAGACGCGCCGACCTACTCAACCACTACACGGTTGCTAATCAGAAAGCCCTTTCCTTCGTCACTTCCATGACAACCGGGCTTCACGGTCAGACTCCCGAGCTACTGCACCTGGGAAAAGGTGTGGTGCTCTGCGCATATCGTCGAACTGACGAACCAGGCTTGTGGGCTTGCCTGGCGAAGATCGACGCAAGCGGAAAGTGGCAGACGCTACACCAACAGTGCGTGTGGCGACCCGTGTTGCCACCGCCGCAGAAAGAGGGTGAGGGCCTGATTGAGCAATTCCGCGGATTGAAATTCGGGGCCCCCTGTCTTCGCCGCATCAACCAGCGCGAGGTGCTGTTGACCTTCTGGTGTGTAGAGGACAGTGTGGCCGACATCCGATGGGTTCGACTCCAGTGCGACTTTGACTGATCGTGCGATGAACATCCATGCACGAGCTGAGCACCGATATTCTGATCGTTGGCGGAGGCGTGGGGGGCTGTGCCGCCGCCATGGCTGCCACGGACCTGGGCTGTAGCGTGGTGATCACGGAACCGACCGCGTGGCTCGGCGGGCAACTGACCTCGCAGGCCGTCCCGCCTGACGAGCATGGCTGGATTGAGCGGGCCGGTTGCACCCGTCGATACCGGCGCTTCCGCGATTCCGTGCGCGCGTACTACAAAGCTCACTATCCGCTGACGTTGCAAGCGATCAACGACCCGCATCTGAATCCCGGCCGAGGCATGGTTTCCAATCTCTGTCATGAGCCGCGGGTGGCGCTGGCGGTCATCGAACAAATGCTCGCGTTTGCCGGCAGTTCAGGTCGCCTGCTGGTGTTGACGCGGCATGAACCGGTCACCGCCGACACTGCTGGCGATCACATCCGCAGCGTCACGTTGAGAAACCTCGACGATGACAGCGACATTACCATCAAGGCCGACATGGTCCTCGATGCCACGGAGCTGGGCGACTTGCTGGCTTTGGCCGGCGTCGAATACGTCAGTGGCGCTGAGTCGCAGGACGATACCGGCGAACCTCACGCGCCCACCGGGCCGGCCCAGCCTGACAATGTCCAGGCACTGACCTGGTGTCTGCCCCTGGCTTACGACCCGCAACCGGGTGCCCAGCACGTCATCGGCCGGCCCGCTGGATACGAACACTGGTGTGACGACGTGCCGCAGATGACGCCGCCCTGGACCGGACCTCTGCTGAGTTGGGATGCCATCCATCCGGTGACGCTCGCAGCGCGACGCTTCGAGTTGCTCGGCGATCCGGCGCGCGGCGATTTCAGTTCGCTCTGGCACTATCGTAGAATCGTCGCCGCGGATCACTATCTGCCAACCGACCGGCCGCACGAGGTCACACTCCTCAACTGGCCGCAGAACGATTACTTCGCGGGCAACATCATCGACAAGCCGGCGGATTTCGTCCGCCGCTATCTGCGCGAGGCCCGGCAACTGTCCCTGAGCTTGGTTTACTGGCTTCAGACCGAGGCCCCGCGCCCGGACGGGGCAACGGGGTATCCCGGCTTGTACCTGTGTCCGCAACTGGTGGGCACGACGGACGGGCTGGCCCAGGCGCCGTACATCCGTGAGTCGCGTCGAATCAAGGCCGTGTTTCGCATCACGGAAAACCACGTGGGCGCCGAAGCGCGGCAAGGCGCACCGGCTGAAACCTTCCTCGACTCAGTGGGAATCGGCTACTACCGCATCGATCTGCACCCGAGCACGCAGGGCGACAATTACATCGACATCGCCTCGTCGCCGTTCCAGATCCCGTTGGGTTCACTGCTGCCGGTGCGCATGAGCAACCTGTTGCCCGCCTGCAAGAACATCGGCGTGACCCACATCACCAACGGCTGCTACCGCCTGCATCCCGTGGAGTGGAACATCGGCGAGTCTGCCGGGCTGCTGGCAGCTTTCTGCCTTGCCGAGCGGGCAGTGCCGCATCAGGTGCGCGTTGACGCGCGGTGTCTGCAAAGCTTTCAGGATCTGCTTCGCCGTCAGGGAATCGAGCTTCAATGGCCTGAATCGATCGTGTCCGAACATCAACAAGCATCTATCGCCGCCAACCGATGAATGAAACTCTGTTTGAGCACGTGCCCACTCGTTGCCTGGCCGATTACCTGGACAAGTCGGCGGACCCGGCGGACTATGACCGTGCTATCCGGCGTGCCCTCGACGACGGCCCGGGCGTGGTCAGTGTTCCCACAGGCTCTTACCGCTGGAGCGATGTGTGCGTGCCGGCGGGCGTGAGTCTGGTCGGCTGCGGGCCCGCAACCGTGATTCTTGCCTCCGATCCCCATCGGCCGGTGTTCGATCAGCAGAGTGTCGGCGACTGGTCGATCCGCCACTTGAAGATCGATGGTTCAGCGACGCAGCCGTGGCAGCAGCGGCAGGATCAGCAGCACTGTGGCCTGCGCATCCGAGACTGCTGGGGCTATCACGTCGCGGACATCGACGCCGTTGCATTCGCCGGTTCCGCGATTCACATCGATCACACGCGCCTGGGAAACGATGGAGCTGCCTTCTGCGACGGGGGCGTAGTCGAACGGGTTCGATGCCGGAACAATCACACCGGCATTCACTTCGATGAGCGCGGCGAGTACGTCGGGCTTTTTGAGTGCCGCATCTTCCATAACCGCATCGGCTGCCTGATCCAGGCCGGCAATGTACGGCTCAATTCAACCAATATCTGCAACAACTTCGACGGCGTCGTCATTGACGACAAGGAAAACGGCTCACACGGCGTTATGGCGCATTGCCTGCTCAATCATAATGAACACCTGGCCTTACATGCACGAGGCGTTCGCAACGGAATGATTATCGCCGATAGCTGCCTCTACGGCGGCGGTGTACGCGTGGAGGACTCCCGCGGCGTGCATTTGGCCAACTGTCAAATTGATGGTCCGATCACCATACGCGGGGGAGGCGCAAATGCTTTGACCGCGAACTACATCATTGCCGATTACGGCGATCACCACGTGTACGAGCTTTCTACCGCGACCCAAGTGCAGGCTAACTTCACGCAATCGGGTCCATGGCGCATGAACCGCAGTTAGCTCCGCCACAGAAGGATCACTCAATGCCATCGCATGAGACCCACGTGCAGCCGCCGTACTTCAGATCATCTTGCCACTGTCTTATCGCCGGGACCATACTTCTGGTCAGCCTTGGCTTGGCGGGGCAACTGTCCGCTGGGCAAGAGCCCGTCCTCAGACTCGGTGACAATCAGATTGAAAATGGAACGTTCGACCAGCAGGCGGAGCGCAACCTTCCCGCTCACTGGACGGTGACAGGCGAGGTGGAACAGATCGCCACCCGGCCCGATCCTCACAACCCGCTGGGTGGTGCGTTGCGCATCGTCACGCGCGGGCAGGGATCGGTGACTTTGTCGCAGACAATCAATGCGGATGGGCCGGCCGACTTCTTCTGTTCCGCCTGGATTCAGGGCCATGGCAAGGCGGTCGTTCGAGCCGGCCAACTGTCGATGTCGTACCACGGGCAGGCCGAGCGCCAGCGCGTGGCGGGGCTGACCCGCCTCGAGAACACTGGCCCGCTGTCAGTAACCTTCACGCTGTCCAGTCTCGACGGCAAATCCGCCAGCTTCGTCATCCAGGATGTCCGCCTGCAACCCGTGCAGTCGGTCGCTGACGAACTGCCGCGGCGCTCGGCATCGAGTCGGACTGCGCTGATCGACCGTGGCGTCGCCGAAGCGATGATTGTGGTGCCGCATGACGACCCCCAGGCCAGCCAATGGGCAGTGGCCATCAACGCGGTCATTGAGCAGCGCATCGGCGCAGCCCTGCCGGTGCTGACGGATCTCGAGGCGACGCAGAGTGGCGCACCCGAGCTTGTCCCGGACCAGGTTGACCGCCACCTGATTCTGATTGGCCGCCTCGGCACCAACCGCGCCATCTGTCCCGCCTACAACCGTTTTCTAGCCGCCGCTGATGGCTACTACCCGGGTGGCGACGGCTATGTCGTGCGCACCTGCGTCAACGTGATGAGGAACGGCCGTAACCACCTCCTATTAGGCGGCAGTACTCAGGAGGGGGTGGCGCGAGCTGTGCAAAGATTTATCGAGCTGCTGAAACAGACCCCCGTGGATAACGAATCACTCGTGTTGCCGTGGACGCTGGATGTGCAGTTGGGTGGGGATTGTCGCCAGGTAATGACACAGCGTGATGAACTGTGGCAACGCGATCCTGAAAACAGTCTGCTGCCCCCGGTCCAGCCCGGTTATGGCACTATCCGCAGGTGGTATGAGAACGCCATGGGCTATTACTGGACCGGTTGGGAGTCCTATCGTCAGCGGGCCGCCACCATGCTTGATCAGGTCATCGCGGACAGTGCCGACACGCATCACTACCTGGTCGAGTTCTTCGTGCGCACGTATGACATGCTCGATGACAGCGGCGTCTTCACCGTTGAGCAATGCCGCGCCGTCGATCAACTGTTGCTCAAGAATTTTCTGCACATGACCACCGGTCCGGATGTGTCGTGGATGGGCGTTTTTTCTCCACCGTACGATCAGGTTCAACTGACCAATCGCCACCAGATCGCACCGTGGACCGCGGACCTGGCGCTGGCGGACTTCCTCGGTGACTATTTCCAGTGGGACGGTGACTTGGCGGCCGTGGTCGAGTTCCGCCGCAGTGAGAAAGACGCCTTCATGCGTCACTGGCTTGGGCATCGGTGGGGGGTGAGCATGCCCGGGGCGGGGACCACGGAACATGAAGAGGAAATAGTCGCCGCCATGTACCGCTACGCCCTGCACCATGAGCTTTATGACTTCTTCGAGTCAGGTCGGGCCGAAAAAGCCTTGGCCCTGGCCAAGATCGATCACCTGACCGGCATGTGCATGCGCCCCGGAGGCCTCATCGACTATCCCCTCATCCTCGGCATATTGGCGCACTACAACCATGATGGCCGCTATCGGGCCCTGCGCGATACGCTGCCTTACTCTGAACCCGCGATGGGGCCGTTCCAGGGGCGCTACGTGGCCGGCATTCATCGTTACAGCCCAGGCCCCGAACTGCCCGCTGCGAAGCCCGATGAATTGGCTGGTCTGACAGCCCCGGCCATGGACCCCCACCGTCTGCGGCACTTGAACGAACTAGCCAACAAGCGATTCCTGGTGCCCTCCCTGCCCGTGGATGATGTCGTTGACTTCGCGTCTTTTCGAGGCGGATTTCAGCCGCAGGACGACCTGCTGATGCTCAATGGCATCGCGTCTTATGCCCTGCCCGGCGCCATCCTGAACTTCTCCTCCCATGGTTATCGCTGGCTGGCCGGTTCCGCGGAGTCGGCTGACGCTGAGGCCTACTACAACAACAACGCCGTGCACGTGCTGCGGACGGATCGCTGGATGGACAGTTCACCTCCTTACTCCGCCGTCGCCCGACGAGACTGGCTGGTGAACTGGGAAGGTGGCGGGGTCGCTGCAATCACGTTGGATCCTTTTGTGGGGATGCGATGGCAACGACAGGTGATCTGGGTCGCCGACGGCCTGTTTGTAGTGCGTGACAAGCTGACCGCCCGCGAAGATGGCACGTATCAGGTGAGCGTGAATTGGTTCCCATCCAATCCCTCCGCATGGAACGACGGGGTCATGTTATGCACGTGGGGCGAGGCGCACTTTCGTCTAACGCCGCTGGGTGATGCGTTCACGGTGATTCACAGTGGCGACGACACGTCCTCGCAGCCGGTATTGAGGCAGATGTCCTATCGCTCGATGCGTCAGGGCGAGAGTCTGATCGCCACCACCGTTCTGCAAGCGTACAACGAAGAGCAGGAAACCGCTTTGTTTCCCGTGTTGTCTGCCGATGGCGACGTGCTGGTGATGCGTTCACGGGACCATGATCATGATGCAGAACCAATAGCCGTGCACTGGCAACCTCGCGCGGGCATCGACTTGGGTGTCATCATTGCAGGCCAGTTGTACGAAATTGAAGCCGACAAGCTTACCACATCACCCTTGCCATCCGAGACGATGGATCAACTGCTCTCGCAGGTCGATCAACCCTCCGAACACATGGCGCAGGAGCCAGCCGCGAACGATCAAATTCAGATCACCGACGCCATGGCGCAATGGCATCAGACCTGGGTTTACGAAGGTCTGCGCAGTTCCGCTCGAGTGATTCCCGACCGACAACTGGCCGGCGGCATCGTCGATTTCGGGCGAACCATCGCATTGGACAAGGTCGCTGCTCAACAGTCAGGAGGCCCGTGGCGTGCGAATGCCTTGCCTGAAAAGATTTTTGTGACACCCGGCGATGCTGACGGCAACGTGCCAAGCCAGGATTCCCCGCTTTGGCACGAACTCGACGGGCAGCGCCAATGGAAACCCGGCGCCAGAACCGGAAACTACGGTGAGTCCGCACCCGTTGAGCAACACCACGAATTTGTGGAGGCCGGCGGAATCCCCGTGCGCTATCTCCGTGCCGACAGCACGAGCGGCCTGGCGTACTACGACCGCAATACCTTTGCCGACAACCGCCTCTTCGACATCACTTCGGTCGATTTTGATGGCGACGGTATCGCTGAACTGTTCGTGAGTCCGGTGATATACCCCAAGTTTGTCCGTCGCGGTCAGTGGACCAATGACACCTTCGCCGTCCTGAATCAGGACGGCACACTGCGTTGGCAGCATTCAGCCAGAACCAACTACCAGGCGGTGCGGGCGCTGGATTACCTGGGCCTGGGGCATCCTCAAGTCGTCACCGTCAGCATTGACGGCCGGATTGAAGTATTCGATGCCAATGGCGCGTTGTTGAGAGAGATCGATTTATACGACGCGCACCAGCAGTACAACCAACAGTACGGGCACACCAACACGCGCCAGCCCGCAGGTGGCTTCGTCATGCCTTACAGCATCGGCCTGTGGCGCCTGACACCACAGCAGCCGGCTGGCCTGATTGTCAGCCGATATGGCTGGTTCAGCTTTATCGATCATGATGGCCGCTTTGACGGGCTTCTGACCGCGGGCAGCTACGTCATGCCTCGTCTGCTTGCCGAGCCCTTGGATTTCAACGGCGACGGCACGCTCGAACAGTTGTGCTTGTCTTCCGGCAGAATATGGAAAGTATCCGGCCCGCGTGACGAGCGCATCCCACAACCCGGCGGCTACTACTACTATCCACAGGTCTATCATACGCAAGGCGTCGAGGAACCGGTCTCTATGCCAATGAGCGTGGAAGGCCCGCGCGTTTTCACGATGCAATCCTTGGCGCTGGCCGGTGGTAATCGGTATGTGCTGGTGGCCCGGTCAAATTATCTGGGCATTTATGACGCCAGAACGAATCAGTGGTGTTTCACTTGGATACCCCTCGTTGAAATCACAGCCAGTACCGTGGTCCGTGACACCGACGACTCATGCATCGCCCTTGCGGTCACGCGTGATCGTATGCTGTGGCAACTGGAGTGGAACAGCGATCCTTCCCGCTTATCTGCGCACCGTGCTGACAGCTTTCCGGACGATTTGCGCGGCATGGCGCCGATGAAAGAACCCGGTAATGCCCTGCTTTGCGGCACAAAGGGATTGCATGTGCGGATGCAGGATGGGACGTTAATTCAAATAGCCGATGGTCCGTTTGCCAATGTCATTGACAATCAGACGAATGTGGTGGCGGTCAGGGATGACGGAAGTGTCATACAACTGACGCCGACAGGTGACATTAAATGATCTTTATCAGGTGACACCAGTGAAAATCTTGTTTTACTTACCTCCAGATGTTTTGAACCGATGTTTCAGGCAGGCTGATCTGCAACGGCTCCAGCCGGCGCACACCCTGTTGGTGCCACAGCAGGATTCGTGGCAGCAGAGCATGACGACGTTCTGGGCCCACCATGCAGCAGACCTAGATGCCGTCGTGACCGGCTGGGACACACCGCATGTCACCGACGGGATGCTCGATCAGGCTCCCGGCTTAAAAATCTGGATACACAGCGCCGGGTCTGTCAAGCACCTATTACCAGACACATTTTGGCAACGAGGAATTGCGCTTGCATCCTGTCGCGACGCCCTCGCCGTGGGCGTGGCGGAGACCACACTGGGAATGATGATCGCCGGCTTGAAAAGAATCTTTCCTGCAGAGCGTCTGACCCGCAGCGGACTATGGAAGAATGATGCATTCGCTTCGGCACTTCGCGTACGAGAATTGTTTGATCTACAAATCGGTATCGTCGGCGCCAGCCGTGTCGGGCGCCACCTCATTCGTCTCTTGCAGGTGTATGAGGTCTCGATCGTGGTTTATGACCCTTATTTGACCCCCTCGGATGCTCAACAACTGGGAGTGCAATCCGTCACACTCGATGAATTGATGCGAAACTGTGACGTGATCAGTCTGCACGCGCCGGCATTGCCGGAGACACGGCATATGATCGGCAACCGCGAACTGAACATGATGAAAGACGACGCAATACTGATCAATACCGCGCGCGGCTCGCTCATCGATGAACCGGCACTGGTGGCTGCATTGCAGACGGGCCGGATCAGCGCCCTTCTGGACGTGACCGATCCGGAACCTCCTGCTGTGGACCATCCGCTGCGGGCCTTGCCGAACTGTGTGATCACGCCCCACATCGCAGGCGCGATTTCTAACGGCTGCTACCGCATGGGGCGATCTTCCATCGATCAATTGCTGGCATTCGCCCGGAACCAGACATTATCAGGTCATATTGACCAGGATTCCATCGCCATACTTGGATAAACCATCGTGAAGATTTACACCATCTCGACGCTACACGATTGGACGCACTTCACGGGAGCGGCCGGTCCCACCGGGATCGAACGCATCTTCGACTGGATGACCATTGCTCGAATCGAACGCGTTTACTGGCGCGTCTTTGAAGGTGGGCTCGCGACCTATCCCAGCAAACTTGCCACCGTGTTTCGCGGCTCGCAGGTCAAAAGTTGGCGGGGACTGGGAGATGGCGGCGGCCCCAAGTCCGAGCAATGGGCCACGCGCGAAGACTGCTCGAGATGGGATCCCCTTGCCCTTGCCGTCGAAATCGCGCACCGCCGGGGTATTGAATTATGTGCCTGGTGGACACTATGCGAAGAAGACCACGGCGGCCACGTCGGAAGCGACTTCGGTCAACAGAAACAGTTCCGCCTCCAGACCCGCGACGGCAAAGACTATCCCGGCACCGTCGAGCTGTTTCTGCCGCAGGTACAGCGATACCGCCTGGCGATCCTGAAAGAAATCCTCGAACGCAACGTCGATGGCGTCCTGCTGGACTTCGCGCGTAACAACGCCACGCCCAGCGCTGCATCAGACGGCTATCACCATTTCGGCTTCAATGCCCCCGTTCGAAAAGCCTTCTACAAACACCACGGCGTGGATCCGATCGATCTGCCCTCGGACGACCAGCGATGGGTTGCTTTCAAGAACGCGTATCGAGCTGAATTCATACGGCAGATTCGCCGCAGAGTCGGCAAGAACAGGCATCTGGACCTGATGACTATCCCGCACGTCAACAACTACCGCTGGTTGTGCCTCGATCTGCCGGCGCTGTCGCGCGACGGTACGCTGGACCTGGTGATGCCGTTTAACATGACTTATTGCAACAGCCCCCGGGCAACCGCGGAACAGGTGCGACAATTGAGAAGTCAGATCAAAGGCCGGCACACCAAGATCGCAGCCGGGATCCAGGCGTATTGGGGCATGACACCGGATGCCTATGAGGGGGCGCTTGATGCTGCGCACACGGCAGGCGCGCGAACCACAGTGCTTTACGAGGCAGACATGCTGCCACGCATGAACCTGCTGACACCCACCCGGGCACATCATCTGCGAGCCTCCCGGGGTTCTCGCGGCCTCGTCGTAAAGATGTGTCGCAGCAAGCCGTCAACCACTCACTGGAGACATGTCGATCACCATCGCGGCCTGTACATCGTCGCGGGACCGGATCAAGTTAAAGCCTCAGCGGCTACCAGCTTCCAGATCGTAGCGGGGCCGGACTCACTGCACGTCAGAGTCCATTGCATGGGAAGGCAGGCCGAGGTTCCTTCTGAGATGCTGCAAGAAAAGGCGGCCTATCTGAAGTGGATTGGTGGGCGGAATTTCTGGCAGCGATCGGACAAGGTGCACGTCCTGCTTGATCCTGGTCCTACAAGAAGTGATTACCAGCATTATTCGGGCGATCGCCACGGGAACGCATGGACTGAAAAACGGTTCCTCAACCCCTGGAGCACGACCTGGACATATCGTGCGGTGCGCGAATCAGCTAATCGGTGGGTCGCCGAGTTTGAAATCCCATATCGAATCATCGGCGACCGGCCAGGGAAAGATGCGCAATGGGGTTTCCAACTTGTTCGTGAACAATGTGCCACGCGTGAAGTCGCATCGTGGTTCATTTCAACCGCGTATGGCGTAGATCCACAGGAGTGGGGTGATATGCGCTTTGTCTGACCCAGTCTGTTCTTCAAGGGATGTTTGCGCAACGCCAGTGATTAAGAAACGGAATACCTAATGTCGTGGATTGATTGGTTGATCGTGATTGTGCCTCTGGCGGCGGTGGGCTACATCGGCTGGCGCACGCAGCGTCATGTGCGCGCCGTGAGCGACTTCCTGGCTGGTGGCCGCGTGGCGGGACGCTATGTGGTAGCCGTGGCGGTTGCTGAGGCGCAAATGGGTTTAGTCAGTGTGGTGGCCCTCTTCGAAATGTATTACCGCTCCGGCTTCGCCATCAGCTTTTGGAACGGCTTTTGGACAGTGATCAGTTTGGTGATCGCCTTGACCGGCTACATTGTCTATCGCTATCGAGAAACACGTGCCATGACGTTGGCCCAGTTTTTTGAGGTGCGATATTCACGGGCTTTTCGCATCTTCGCCGGGCTGTTAGCATGGATTTCGGGTGTGATCAACTATGCGCTGTGTCCCGCAATCGGCGCACGCTTCATTGTATGCTACGGCGGTCTGCCTCCCATGGTGGAGATAGCCGGCCTGCACGTGCCCACCTTCGGCTTGATCATGGCGCTGTTCCTCATCGCCGCCGTAGCGATCGTGCTGCTGGGTGGTCAATTGACCATCATGGTGACGGATTGCGTGGCGGGGCTATTCAGTTATGCGATGTACGCGGTAGTGGTCGCGACCATCCTGTGGCTTTTTTCGTGGAGCCAGATGAAAGAGGCGTTGCTCGCCCGCCCGCCCGGCGAAAGCCTGCTTAACCCGTTCGATACGGCAAAGCTGCAGGACTTCAACCTGTTTTTCATCTTTGTGGGCATTGCCGCCAACGCCTACAACTTGCTGTCCTGGCAGGGCACACAAGCGTTCAACGCCGCAGCCGTGTCGCCTCACGAACAGAAGATGGGCAAGGTGCTGGGTGTGTGGCGAGCCGGCATGAGCATGCTCATGATCGTGTTGCTGGCGGTGGCGGCTTACACGTACATGCATCACCCGGCTTTCGCCAGCCAGGTCGCCGGCGTGCATCACGAGTTGAGCAGCCAGATCAACCTGAGCACCGAGGCTACGACACAGACCATACGGGACCAGATGCTGGTGCCGATTGCTGTGAAACATTTCCTGCCGGTGGGTGTCACCGGCACATTCTTCGCCGCCATGATATTCCTGATGGTCAGTACGGACACCGCCTACCTGCATAGTTGGGGCAGCATTTTTGTGCAGGACGTGGTACTGCCGATCTGGGGCCGGCCGTTGACCCCGAGACAGCAGATGTGGTTGCTGCGCCTGTCGATCGTGTCAGTGGCAGTGTTCGCGTTCATCTTTTCTCTGTATTTCAACCAGGTGACGTACATCCTGATGTTCTTCGCGCTGTCGGGCAGTATCTGGTTGGGCGGCGCGGGCATCGTGATCATCGGAGGCCTGTACTGGCGGAGAGGCACTGCCGCCGGCGCATGGGCGGGCCTGATCACCGGCGCCACACTAGCCACCGCCGGTTTCGCTGTGACGCAGTTCTGGGCAGACCCGATCTACCCCTATCTGACTGCCCACCATCAGGGCGTGCTCACCTGGTTCTCTCATACGCTGGAAAGCCTCGGTGATGCCCTGCCATTTGTTTACTGGCAGGTGACGGCGGATAAGTTCCCCATCACGGGTCAAGAAATTTACTTTCTCACCATGCTGTTGTCCTCAGGAAGTTATGTGATCGTCTCGCTGTGGACGTGTAAGGAGTCGTTCAATCTGGAGCGGATGTTGCATCGTGGCCGGTATCAGCGCGTAGATGACAATACACCGCAAGTGCCTTCCGCCCGGATCAAACCCCTGAGGAACTGGAAGCGAATCCTGCTGGGCTTCGACGAACAATTCACCCTCGGTGACAAGATCCAGTCGGTCGCTGTTTTTTCGTATAGCATGGCGTTGTTCACCGTCTTTATCTCCGTGATCATCTGGGATCGATTGATCAGCCGACTGTCTCCCGATGGATGGGCGACCTACTTCTGGATCATGAACATCCTGCTGGCTCTGGCGGTGGGCCTGGTGACCAGCGTGTGGTTCACGATCGGCGGCGTGATCGATCTTCGCAAAATGTTCCACCGCCTGGCCACGATGGAACGCAATGTCCTCGACGACGGCCGCGTGGTCGGCCACGTCAACGCTGAAGATCTCACCGATTCGCCCGCATCACTCGAGGATCACCCGACTACCGCCCGTCCGGAGCAGAAATCATGATCATCTGGTTTACCATGCTATGTCTATTTCAGGCCACCACGCAACGTGATTTTGTTGACGCATCCCCTCATGAGATATACGCAGTATGGGCAGAGCAACCTGTGACCATCGACGGGGCACTCGATGACCCCATTTGGCAGATCGCGACAAGCTATTCGCTAGAACTGTCGCAGGATCGTAGCGACAAGGGCGCCACGTTGCACGAAGACGGATCAGTGAAGTTTGCGTACGATCAGGATTACCTCTACGCAGCGTTCCACTTCAGCGACAGCGATGTGGTGCAGGAAAGCGAGAAGGACCAGCAGCATCACTACAAAACGGGCGACGTGGCGGAACTGTTCCTCAAGCCGGCCAACACCTCTTGGTACTGGGAGTTATACGCGACACCCAATGGTAAGCGTACTGCTTTTTTCTTTCCCGGCCGCGGACGTCTCGGGCTGCCTAGTTGCTTCGAGTACCAGAGTAATCTGCGTGTAGCGGCTGAGGTTCAAGGATCACTGAATGACTGGCGCGATCGCGACGAAGGCTGGACAGCCGAGATGGCGATACCACTGGCCGAGTTGGCTGCCATGGGAGTGCCCCTGACCGCCGATCAACCCTGGCGTGTGTTCATCGGCCGCTATAACTACAGTCGTTATCTGAGCCGCGTCGAGTTGTCCATGTCACCACCTTTGCCGGTGACCGATTACCATGCTATTGAAAAGTATGCTTCATTGATCCTCGACCAGCACGAGACGGATCGTAGCAACTGAATCGCACGCAACACACAGCTTCTGGAAACTTTGTCGGCGCACATTCCGTCAGTAGCCCAAAACTCCCACGGATACGATTTGCAGAGTGTGAATGATGTTAGTCACGCCCATCCACCGCGTTGCCCTGGCCTTCATGGCGCACCCGGATGATGCGGAGATTCTGTGCGGGGGAACGCTGATCCGCCTGGCGCGGCTGGGTTGGCAGGTGCACATCGCTACCACGGCTCGCGGTGACTGCGGATCGGCCACGCTGGGGCCGGATGAGATCGCTGACATCCGTCTGGAAGAAGGACGTAAGGCCGCTCAATCCATCGGCGCAACGTACCACTGCCTGGGCATCGACGACGTATGCGTGACCTTCTGCGAGCAGGCGATCCGTCAATCCATCGATCTGTACCGGCGGGTTGCACCCACGCTAGTGTTCACGCACCCGCGTTTTGATTACATGCTGGACCACGAACAGACGCACCTGCTGGCCCGGGCTGCCACGTTCAGCTATCCGATTCCCAACGCATCGACTTTGCCGCAGGTGCAAGGGGCTCAGGTTCCGTGGCTGTATTACGCCGATCCCCTGGAAGGGCTAGACCCCTACAGCGGCCCGATGATCGAACCCACCACGCTCATCGACGTCAGCGCGGTGATTGAGGACAAAGCCGCGATGCTGGCCTGCCATGCTTCGCAGCGTGATTGGCTGCGCAGTCACCACGGCATGGATGAATACATCGAAGCCATGAAGCGCCACGGGTCCACCCGAGGCAAAACGTTAGGCGTTGCGTTTGCGAGGCTTTCGTTCAGCACCGCGGACACGCTTATTCCCAAAATGATCTTTTGACAGAGTTGCTCACCTCATAGGAAGTTGATCATGCGACCAATCAGCAAAGTGGCGCCTGACTGGTGGGACTACACCACGCTGCCCCCGGAAGTTTTGGAGGACGCTGCGAAACTGACGCCGAGTGATCTGCTGCAGCTATCGCGCCCGGGCTTCACCGTGCGCTTCTTTGATACGCTCGAGGAGTTTTATTGCGCCGAGGCCATGGAATACATCGAGGCGTGGAAGCGAAGTACGCCGGATAATCCAGCCGGCATCTGCGGGCCCATCGGCCCCACGGAGCAGTTGCCCCTGGTGGCGACCATCGTCAACAGCCTGGGACTGGACCTGAAAAAGTTCGAGGCTCACTTCTGGGGTATGGATGAATGGGTGGGCGACGATGGTAAGCCGGTGACCGGTGAGTTTCCCCTGAGCTTCGCCAAGGCGGATCGCGACCTGTGCTTCAATCGCATTCGCCCCGAGCTGCGCATGCCCGAACCCAACCTGTACTTCCCCACTGGGGATCTGCAGGTCTATTCCCAAAGCTACGATGCTATCCGCTGCCTGGTCATGCAGGGCGGCCAGGGTGAAGTCAAACATTGGGCCTTCAACGACCCCCGGAAACGTGAGTGTAAATATCAGGACGAACCGCCTCTAGTGAGTGAGTATCGCAAGCTGGCCACGCGGGTGACCGATCTGCACCCGATGACGGTGATACAAAATGCTCGAACTTCCGGGGGTGGCTACGTGCCGCAGGTGCCCACCCGAGCCTGCACCGTGGGGCCGGTGGAAACATGGAAAGCCGAGCGCGTCAGCATCTGGCACCCCGGCCACCACGACAACCCCTTCGGCATGCGCCTGTCCGCCCTGATGATCAGCAAGCGCATCATGGACACCAGCGTGCCCATTAGCCTGCTGGCTGATCATCACGACGTGACCTTCAGCTACTACCGCGGCGGCATCGGCACGGTCGAGACGCAGATGCACTAAAGATGAATTGTTATGGTCTATGTGTAACGCTGGATTCGGAAATTAACCATCCACTGGTCCCCGTTACTTACCCCACGGTACTATCACCAATAACTAATCTTCGACACGTTCGATTGCATCTGTCGTAAACATTATCATGGCCATCGATCAAGCCCCCTGCCAGTATGTCCCCGAACGATCCGTTGTATGTACGGCCACGACATGAATACCGACACCCGACTGAGCCTCGCTGCATCCAGCACCCGTGTGATCAGTGCTGAAGTTGTCTTCACCCGCCAGGCTTTCGTGCAACCGCTGATCCTCAGCTCGGGCAAGATCACCAATATCACGCAAGCCGTCGCCCTGGTGCGCGTGGAAGTGGGAGGCGCGCCGGCCGAGGGCCGCGGCTGTATCTACCTCAGCG
>JADLFV010000130.1 GCA_020849625.1 Phycisphaeraceae bacterium | reverse complement strand
CGCTGGCAACTAGTGATAGGGGTTTCGCTCGTTAAGGGACTTAACCCGACACTTCACAGCACGAGCTGACGACAGCCATGCAGCACCTGTGCACGTTCCACTGCGAGAGTGTTTATCACCTTTCGGATCAATAATCCGTGCATGTCAAGTCTTGGATAAGGTTCTTCGCGTTGCTTCGAATTGAGCCACATGCTCCACCGCTTGTGTGAGCCCCCGTCAATTCCTTTGAGTTTTAGCCTTGCGACCGTACTCCCCAGGCGGTGCACTTAATGCTTTCACGGCGACCATGATGGTGTCAAAACCTCCACGATCTAGTGCACATCGTTTACGGCGTGGACTACCGGGGTATCTAATCCCGTTCGCTCCCCACGCTTTCGTGCCTGAGCGTCAGCACTCACCCAGCCGTCTGTTTTCACCTTTGGCGTTCCGGTAGATATCTACGCATTTCACCGCTCCACCTACCGTTCCGACGGCCCCTGTGAGGCTCAAGACATGTAGTTTGCCCAGCAGTTCCACGGTTAAGCCGTGGTATTTCACAAGACACTTTCATGTCCGCCTACGCACCCTTTAAGCCCAGTGATTCCGCGCAACGCTCGGGCCCTCTGTATTACCGCGACTGCTGGCACAGAGTTAGTCGGCCCTTCCTTTGGGTCTGGTCAAAATTCCTAAACCCTGACAGAAGTTTACACCCCGAGGGGCTTCATCCTTCACGCGGCATTGCTCCGTCACACTTTCGTGCATTGCGGAATATTCGTTACTGCAGCCTCCCGTAGGAGTCCGGGCAGTGTCTCAGTCCCGATGCGGCGGGCCGTGCTCTCACACCCGCTACCCGTCTTGGCCTTGGTGAGCCGTTACCTCACCAACTAGCTGATAGGACATTTCCCGATCCCAAGGCAGCAAGCCTTTGCCCGTCAAGCCATGCGGTTCGACGGGATCATCAGGTATTAATCCAGGTTTCCCTGGGCTATCCCTGACCTCGGGGCACGTTAGAAATGTATTCCTCGCCCTTTCGCCACTCTACTAGGAGCCGAAGCTCCGTTCGCGTTCGACTTGCATGTTTTAGCCATGCCGCCAGCGTTCGCGCTGAGCCAGGATCAAACTCTTCAATTGGATTCGTTGCTCAACCCACGAACGGGAGTTCGCGGGCTTTGGCTTCGAGTTGAAGGTTCGACCTGATTCATCATTTGTTCAATGATGGGTCCCCCTGCACCCGGAATAAATTCCGAGGCAGGGCCCGATGACCGGCTAGAGTCACCGGGAAGGCTCGATTCTCTCGAATTGAAAGGATACTTTCCATTCGGTTGTCGCAAGAATCGAACCGTTCTCCCGGCCTGTGAAGAGCCGAGAGCTTGGATCTTGCCCGCGGAAAGCGGCCTGCGACGGCTCATACTTTCCGGGGGCGCATCCTCGCGGCAACCACCCAACTGTTCACTTGCCAAAGATCCCGCTCGTTCCCGACTCGCGACGCCGGGACACGGCTTCCGTCCACCGTGGTGAACGGAGCGGCGTATGTTAGCCCCTTCTATGCGTCTGTCAAACCCGCTGCTTCGCCACACTCAGCCGCGGGACTTTCCCACCGACAGTCAACCGCCTCTGCGGCCGTGACGTCTTGAACACATTTCACCAGATTTGCCGGCCGCCGTCAAGTCCGACCTGCCGCCCCCGGCTCCCAAATCCTTACGCAAACTGCCTTTGCAGAATCTTCACGATCCGCCGCGGCCCCAAAATCCCGATCAACCGGTCATTGACATCCAGCACCGGCACGTGGCGGAACCCCCCCACCGCCATCAGGTTGATCACTTTGCCCACCACGTCCGTGTCGTACACCGTCGCCGGCTGCGGCGTCATCAGATTTCGGATCGGCTGATCCTGCACCGCACTGAAGTTGCCGCTGACCTTCTCCAGCACATCGCGCTCGGAGAAGATGCCGACCAGCTTTTCGTTTTCCATCACCAGCGCGCAGAACAGATTCCGTTTGGCCATGGTGCGGATCACTTCGCCCACCGTCATCCGCGGCTCGACCGGGAAGAACGGCGTGATCTTCAAGCTGCCCACCGGCTCCTCGGCCAGGGAGCGCTCCAGATCATCTTCGTAGGCCCGCGGATCGTAGTTGCTCAGCGGGTCCTCGAACTCCTGCGTATCGGTCGGTCTTCGGTAGCGACGGGCCATGCGACATCCTCACGTAAAAATTCTTTTCAACCACGAAGTCACAAAGGTCACGAAGTCAAACACGAAGTAAAAATGCCTTCAAATGTTCATCTTTCTTCGTGTCCTTCGTGCCTTCGTGGTTCCTTTCTGTTCTTGATTGCAACACCCAAACCGCGTGATCACTCAGGCGCCTTCGCGCTGGTCCATGTACAGCTTCGACTCCAGCACGTGCACCTTCACCGCCCGCGGGAAGTGCTCAGCCAGATACTCCATCAGGCCGCGCTGCCCGGTCAGGCCCACCAGTCGATCCTTTTCGTCCACCACGCACACGAAGCGGATGTTGCTCTGCTGCATCTGCTTGAGCACCAGGCTGATCGGATCGTTCAACTTCACCAGGCAGGCGATATCGATCGCGTGCTGCTCCACCGGGTCATCGAGGCGGTCCGGCTCGCTGGCCAGCAGTTTGATCATCACCCGCTCAGTGAACATCCGCGTGGGCCGCCCGCTGCCGCTGAGCAGGAACACGCAGCCCAGTTTGTCCTGCCGCATCAGATCCAGAGCCTGCCGCACCGAGGCCTGCGGCTGAATGGTCAGCGCCTTGCGCAGCGGCAGACTGGACACCGGCTCATGCAGAATTGCGTCACGAAGCCCCATATTCACTCCTGATTATCCCCCGGGAAAATCGGACACTCGGGGGCAAAGGTTAGTGTATGCCTGAAATGGATCAATGCCAAGCTGCAAACGGACGCGAGAGGATTCGAACCTCTAACCGCCGGTTCCGTAGACCGGAGCTCTATCCAATTGAGCTACGCGTCCCCCGCGACCAGTGCCGCGACGGAAGGGGAAAGAATACGCCAGCGCCGCCCCGAAAGCAACGGACGCGCTGCGGTCCGCCACTGCGGGGGCAGGGGGTGCATGACCGCCACACTGGGGTAAAAAAACTCGAAACACGAAACTCGAAACGCGAAATAAACCCTAAAATCGAAACCTCGAAGTACATCTTGGGGCAACTATTTTCGTGTTCGAGTTTTGAGTTTATTTCGTGTTTCGGGTTTCGGATTTCGGGTATAGCGGCTGGAGCCGCCCCATAGGGACTGTCATGTGCCCGGCCGCGGGTCGC
The DNA here is from genome assembly GCA_020849625.1 of Phycisphaeraceae bacterium. Lineage (GTDB taxonomy): Bacteria > Planctomycetota > Phycisphaerae > Phycisphaerales > Phycisphaeraceae > JADLFV01. The sequence goes on along the minus strand of JADLFV010000130.1, from coordinate 33,849 downwards.
TTCGGGGCGGGGGCGGGGGGCGGGCTTGACGAAAGTGTCCCAAGTGGCGACACTTGTGACGCTGCGCTCGGCGCAGTGAACCGTGTTTTTCACCGGCCCCGACCCCCGATATCGGCGGGTCTCTCTGGAGTAACCCATGGCACGAGCACGAACCGGCGGTGGATTGGCAGTAGCGATGGTGTTTTTCATCATCCTCTTCTTTTTCGCCCTCGTTCTGGCGGTCATCTTCTACAACGGCAAGTCCAAGTCGGACGCCGAGCTGGCAACTGCCCAGAAGCAGCAGGCCCAGGATCGCGCCGCGCTGACACAGGCCACCGAGGAGAACACCCAGCTCAAGGGCATGATCAGCTCGCAGCCCGACCTGACCCTCGAAGCCCTGGGCCAGCAACGCGAGCAGCGCGACATCTCGCAGGCCCTGTTCGATGAGGTGGATCGGCTGAATCGTGAGTTGAGCGCCGCTCAAAGCGCCACCAAGCAGGCCGAGCAGGCCCGCGATGAAGCCCGCACCCAGGCTGCCGCCGCCGAGCAATCCAAGGCTGCACTCGACAAGAGCTACAACGACACCATAGCTGAACTGCGGACCCAGATCGACAAGGTCAGCCAGGACTTCGAGCAGTACCGCAACGACATCCGCGGCTCCGATGACAAGCTGAGCACCGAACTGGCTGACCTGCGCCGCGAAAAAGATCAGCGCATCGCTGACCAGGAACAGACGTTGCGGCAGAAGGATGCTGACGTGGTGCGCATGCGCAGCGAGATCGAACGACTGACCGGCGGGCAGAAGGGCAGCACCGGCGGCGTCGAGAACGTCGTGGTGGCGGACGGCCACGTCACCGCCACGGCTGACAACCTCGACCAGGTTTACATCAACCTCGGCTCCAACGATCACATCACCCTCGGCCTGACCTTCGAGGTCTTCAACGCCATGGACCTGATCAAGACCGACGAATTCCAGGACGTCCGCGGCAAGGCCACCGTCGAAGTGATCAGCGTGGAGCCGGCCACCAGCCTGGCCCGCATCGTGCGCAAGGGCTACAAGGCCATCGTCAAGGAAGGCGACCAGATCGTCAACATGGTCTATGACCCCAAGAAGTCCTTCAAATTCCACATATACGGCGACTTCGACATCAACCACGACGGCCAGGCCACCGAGGCCGAGCGGCAACTGGTCGAGTCGATGGTCCGCCGCTGGGGCGGCCAGTTGACCCCTGACCTGACCTACGAAGACGACTACCTGGTGCTGGGCATCGAGCCGCCACTGCCCGAAGCCCTGCCCCAGGACGTGATCGACCCCGTGCTGATCGCCAAGAACGTCGAAGCCAAGAAGAATTACGAGCAGTACCAGACGCTGATCGGCGAGGCCCGCTCGCTGACCATCCCGGTGCTGAACCAGAACCGCTTCCTGGCCCTGGTCGGCTACTACGATCGGTGAAAAAAACGTAGGGCGTAGAGCGTAGGGCGTAGGGCGTGTTGCACACCCTACGCCCTACGTTGTTTACGCCCCACGCCCCACGCTCCTCATGGCTGCTCCCTCCAACGCCTTTTCGCTCTGGTCGCAATACCTGGCCGCCCGTGCCGCGGCCATGACGCTGACCTGCTTCAGCGTCCGCGACAATCTGCGCACCGCCGCCGCTGTGGGGCGCAGCATGTATCGTCTCGACCGTCGCCACCGAAAGCGTGCCCTGGACAACCTGACCGCCGCGTTTCCCGAATGGTCCGACGCCCGCCGCGAGCAGGTGGCGCTGCAGTCGTTCGAGCATTTCGTGCAACTGGCGGTCGAAGTCTGTCACACGCCGCGCCTGCTGCACATCGACACCTGGCCCCGTCACGTACGCCTGGGCAACCTGGCGCCCGCTTTGCGCCTGATGCTGCAACACAAGCCCGCCATCCTGCTCACCGGGCACCTGGGCAACTGGGAAGTGCTCGGCTACCTGCTGGCCACCATGGGCTTTCACATCGAAGCCCTGGCCCGGCCGCTCGATAACCGCCTGATCAACGACTGGCTGCTGGGCATCCGCCAGAAGCGGGGATTGACCGTGCTGACCAAGTTCGACGCCACCGCCCGTATGGTGCAGGTGCTGGCCGACGGCGGCGTGTTGGGCTTCATCGCTGATCAGAATGCCGGCGATCGCGGCATGTTCGTGCCCTTTTTCGGCAAGTTGGCCAGCACCTACAAATCCATCGGCCTGCTGGCGATGAACCAGAACGTGCCGATCATCTGCGGCTACGCCCATCGCATTCCCACCCACGACGCATTAGGCCCCGCCTTCCGCTACGAGCTGGGCGTGGCGGACATGATCCAGCCGCAGGACTGGGTCGATCAGCCCGACCCGCTCTACTACATCACCGCCCGTTACAACCGCGCCATCGAAATGATGGTGCGCATGCGTCCCGATCAATACCTGTGGATGCACCGCCGCTGGAAGAGTCGGCCGCGCTACGAGCGCCTGGGCAAACCCATGCCCGCCTCACTGCGCCGCAACCTCGAGCAACTGCCCTGGATGGACCAGGCCCAACTCGACCGCCTCTGCCGCAACCCCACGCTCACCGGTTAGCAGCCCAATGGACGGGGGGAAGTCCTGATTGCAAAACAGCGGGTTCGGCCGCATAATGGGCGAACTATGGCTGAACAGACAGAAGAATTGCGTTTGGCCGGCAAAAAAATCCTCGTCGTCGATGACGACGTGGAGGTGAGAGCCGCGATCGACAACGCCCTGCAGGCTGAGGGAGCCCTGACCCAGACCTGCGGCGACGGCAACACGGCCGTGCGGGTCTGCGAGACCGAGCCGCCGGAGCTGGTGGTGCTGGACATGATGCTGCCCAAGCGGTCGGGGTTTCTGGTGCTGGAGCGGATCAAGAATCTGCCCAGTCCGCCGCGGGTGATCATGGTCACCGCCAACGAGGGCAAGCGTCACCAGCAGTATGCCGAGAGCATCGGCGTCGATGGCTACCTGCTCAAGCCGGTCCGCCTGGAGCGGCTAATCACCTTGGCCCGCGATCTGCTGGGCTGAGGGGCTGAGGCAGGGAGTAGGGAATAGGCAGTAGGGTGCCGGATCCCGGCACCGCAGTTGCGTCGCATTCACCGACCGGGGGAATCCGGGTACACAGTGCCCGGCTCGTAACAACAGGGGCAGCGAGCTGCCCCGCTAAACGAAACACTGCCCACGCCCTCCGCCTTCTGCCCTCCGCCCCCCTACTCCCTACCCCCTATTCCCTACGCCCTGCTTTTCCCGTAACCCTGCTTAACCTATACTGTTGGCAGTAATGAACAGGGGTTACCCGGAGGCTATGGCTATGGCTCGAACCGCGCGAATACTGGCTTTGCTGGTCCTCGGCGGCATCCTGATCTGGACCGTGCCACTGGTTCTGGCCCGTCAGGCGACCGTCACCACCAAGAGCGGCAACACACTGACCGGCGAACTGCTCAGCGAAGATGCCAACCAGGTCATCCTCGAGATTGCCGGCATCCGCACGCCCATCCCCCGCGCTGACATCGAAAAAATCGAAAAACTGCGCACCCCGCAGGAAGAATACGACCAGCGCCGCGCCGCCCTGGCCAACGACGACTACGAAGGCCGCTACCAGTTGGCCTACGACATGTTCGACAAGAAAAACTACACGCAGAGCCTGACCGAGCTTGCTGCGCTCAAGACGGACTTCCCCGATCAGCAGATCGCCATCGATCGGCTGACCCTGCTGGTCAACCAGCGCATGAAGCTGGAACAGATGGAGCAGCAGAAGCCGGCCAACGTCACCAGTCCCTCGACTTCGACCATCACCCCCGCCACGACGCCGTCGACGTCGCAGCCGACCGAGCCGGCCCAAGCTGAATACCTGACTGAGCAGCAGATCAACATCATCCGCCTGTGGGAATTGCCCACCGATCTGGAAGCCGCCAAGCCGCGGGTGTTCGTGCCCAAGGAAGCGCTCGATGAACTGTTCAGCAAGTATCAGTCCGACGATCAAGTGCCCAAGGGCTTTGAGGCCCAGCGCGCCTTCCGCACCCGGCCGGGCTGGCAGCAACTGGAGCTGATCTTCCAGATCAAGGCCCGCGACCTCTACGACAAGGTCCAGATCCGCGAGGACCCCGCCCCCCTGCGCGAGTTCCGCCGCACCATCAACCCCGCTTACGTCGCCCGCTTCTTCCGCACCCACTTCGGCACCGGGCAGATCGAGGGCCTCAAGCTCCTGGCCCATGACATCGGCTCCACCGCCGAGGCCTACACCAACTTCTACATCATCTCTACCGCAGAGCACGCCGGCCACAAGTTCATCGATCGCGATCAGCCCGCCGAGTCGCTGTTGCTGCAGTGGGGTCTGCCCCGCGAGGACGCCAAGTACCCGGCCCCCGAGACGTCCGGCTGGCGGCCGTTCTTCCACGGCCTCGACGACCCGATCTATGCCAACTACCTGCAGTGGATCGATTCGCTCTACGATCGGCCGGACTACGGCATCACCTACCCGCCCCCAGAAGTTGCCCCGGAAGTTGCCCCGCCGCCGACGGAAGCCGCCCCCGCTGAACCGGCCGCTGCCGCGCCGACGCCGACTGCGACACCTGCTCCAGCGCCCGCCAAGCCCTGACTCCGCCTCATGGCGCCCAGCGCCACACCGCGAAAGGACCATCCGCCGTGCCCAAGACCCTCCTGATCCTGTCCGCTCTCCTGCTGGCCGCAATCAGCCTGACCGCCTGCGATCAGCAGTCCTCTCAATTTTCCAGCGCCCAGGCCAAACTGGACAGCGCCCTGGACATGTTCGGCATCGCCCAGCGCGGGTTTGCCAATGCTGCCGGCGGCGACAGCCTGCCCGTGGACATTCAGAGCTTCCGCCAGGATCAACTGTCCAAGGCCGCAGTGGACCTTCAAGAGGTCATCAGCGGCGGCTCGCCCGATCAGCAGGCTGTGGCCCGCAAGCTGCTGGCCGTGATCAAGCAATCTTCAGCCCGCTACGCCACGCGCGAAGCCCTGGCTGAGTTTGCCGCCATCTCCGCCCGTACGCCGGTGCTGATCGCCTCGCTTGCGGCCGCGGAGCGAGCCAGCAGCCAGTTGCAGGTCAGCGACGTGGACTACGACGCCCAGTTGGCCCAGTTGGCTGCCGACGCCAGTGCATTGTCCCAGCAGCAAAGCCAGCTTCAGCAGCAGGCCGACGCCCTGACGCAACAGATGACGCAGGCCCAGGCCGAGCAGGCCACCGCGCAGCAGAAAGCCGCCGCCGCCCTGTCTGAAGCCGGCGCGCAGCGTGAAGCCGCCTTTGTAGCCGACGACATGAACAAGAAGATGGCCCAGCAGGACGCCGCTGATACGGCCCAGCGGACCAGCGCCCAGGCTGGCGCCGAAGCTGAGAAGCAGCAGGTGCAGATCGACATGCTGCAGCGCCGCCTCGACATGGTCAACACCCAACTGGCCACCGTGGCTTCACAAATCACCAATCTCAAGCAGCAGGCCGAGCAGACGCGGCAGATGCAGTCGGACAACGCCGCCCGGCTGGCGCAGATGCAGAAGACCCGCGACGATCAGGCTGCAGCCCTGAAGGCGGAGTACGACCAGTTGGCTGGTGTTTACCAGAGCAGCGTCAGCCAGACGTTGACCGTGGCTGCCGCCAAGGCCGCCGAAGCCGCCCAACTGCTCGCCTCAGCCGGCGGAGAGGACCTGCTGGCAGCCCGCGTGGATGAAGCGCACATCAACACACAGCAAGCCATCGTGGCCGCAACCTGTGCCGGTACGGTGGGCATGCTGGCGCAGGTGTCGCAGGCAGCCGGCCTTGCCCAGGCGGCAGACTACAAGGCGGCGTACGAGCAGTTGAAAGCTGAGCACGATCAGGCCGCCGCCAAGGCCGCCGAAGCAGTCAAGGCCGGCCTCGAACTGGCCGGTTCGGTCAGCAGCGACACCGCCGCGGGCCTGGCCCAGCGCCTATCGCAGTACCAGAAGAACCTGGCGGCCAACGCCATCAAGTAAGTTTCGTTCAACCCGGATCGCACGTTCCCCGGCGTAGCCGCCGCCCCCGGAAGGTCTAAACCGTTTAGCCGCCGCGCCCACGCGGCGGAGATCCGTCGTGGATTTAATACGCTACCTGTCTCACTGCTGCGGCTGATCGTCAGCCGCTTCCTCGCCGTCGTCAGCTACGCGGGCCACGCTGGCGAGTTTGTCGCCCTCGGCCAGGTTGATGCAGCGCACGCCTTTGGTGCCGCGACCGGTGCGGCGGACCGTGTCGGCGTTGATGCGCACAATCATGCCCGCGGTGGTGATGAACATCAGGTCGTCCTCGGGCTTGACCAGTTGCAGGGCGACGACCTGGCCGTTGCGATCGTCGGCCGCGATGTCCTTGCGACCCTTGCCGCCGCGGCTCTGGGGGCGGGTGGCGCCGTCATCCTGCTGCACGAGGTACTCGGCCGTGTCGGTGCGCTTGCCGAAGCCGTTTTCGGTCACGGTCAGCAGATCGGACTCCTGGCCGTGGGGAATGCGGACCAGGCCGACGACCTTGTTGTCGCCGCTCAGGGCGATGCCCTTGACGCCCGCAGCCGCTCTGCCCATGACACGGGCATCGTTTTCCTCGAAGCGAATCGCCATGCCGTCGGCCGTGCCCAGCAGGATGTGATCCTGCCCGTCGGTCCAGGTCACGCCCACCAGCTTGTCGCCGTCGCGCAGGTTCAAGGCGATGATGCCCGCGCGGTTGACATTGCGATAATCCTTCAGCGCGGTGCGCTTGACCAAGCCCCCGGCCGTGGCGAACAGCAGGTAGTACTCGCCCTTCTCGAAATCGCTGATGGGCATGTACTCGCAAATGCGCTCGCCTTCGCGCAATTCGAGCATGTTGACGATGGCCCGGCCGCGACTGGTGCGCGGGGCCTCGGGGATCTCGAAGACCTTCATCTTGAACACGCGCCCGGTGTCGGTGAAGCAGAGCAGGTCGTCGTGCGTCGAGGCCACGAACATCTGCTCGGTGAAGTCGTCGTCCTTGGACCGCGCCCCGATCACGCCCTTGCCGCCGCGGCCCTGCGTGCGGTACTCATCGACCGGCAAACGCTTGACGTAGCCGGCATGGGTGATGGTCACCGCCACCTGCTCCACCGGCGTGATGGCCGCCAGATCAAGCTCGGTGACTTCACCCTCCTGAATCTCCGTCTTCCGGGCGTCACCGTATTTCTTCTTGAGGTCAGCCAGGTCGGCCTTGAGGATGTCCAGCACACGCTGCTCGTTAGCCAGGATGTCCTCGTAGTCCTCGATCTGTTCGACCAGCTTGCGGTACTCGCTGACCAGTTCCTCGATGGCCAGGCCCACCAGTTGGATCAACTGCATGCGGCCGATGGCTTCGGCCTGCACGCGGCTGAGTCTCGCTTCGTTCGCAGCGGTCTGCTCGCGGAAACGCTCGGGAATCTGCGGAGCGAACGGATGGCTGGGCGGAATGCGGAAGCCGCGGGCCATCAACTTCTCGATGGCCTCCTCGCGCGTCCGGCTGCTGCGGATCAGCCTGATCACCTCGTCAATGTCGCACACCGCATAAATCAAGCCCTCGATGCGATGAGCCTCGCGCTGAGCCTCACGCAGCTTGAAGGCTGTGCGCCTCCGGACCACTTCGATGCGATGCTCGATGTACAGCCGCAGAAGCTCGCGCAGTCCCAGCGTGCGCGGCTGGCCCTTCACCAACGCGATGTTGATGATGCTGAAGGTCGATTGCAGCGGCGTCATCTGGTAGAGCTGGTTCTCCACCGCCACGGGGTCGGCCCCGCGCTTCAGTTGGATCACCATGCGCATGCCGACGCGGCCGGACGATTCGTCCACGATGTCCGCGATGTCGGTCAGACGATCGTCCTTGCGCAGGGCGACGACCTTCTGGATGATGCCATCGTTCTTGGAGACCTGGTAGGGGATTTGGGTGACCACCAGTTGATCGCGGCCGGTCTTGCTCTGCTCGTGATGGATTCTGGCGCGCACGGCGACGCGGCCGCGGCCGGTGGCGTAAGCCTGGGCGATGCCCGCCCGGCCGCAGATGATGCCGCCGGTGGGGAAGTCCGGCCCGGGCACGATGGCCAGCAACTCGCGCAGCTCAATGTCCGGGTTGTCGATCATGGCTGTCAGGGCGTCGCATATTTCGTGCAGATTGTGGGGCGGCATGGAACTGGCCATGCCCACCGCGATGCCCGTCGAGCCGTTGACCAGCAGGTTGGGGAACTTGCCCGGCAGCACTCGCGGCTCATCGACCGTCTCATCAAAGTTCGGCTGCCAGTCCACGGTGTCGAGCTTCAGGTCTTCGAGCATCTCCACCGCATGGTGATGCAGACGGGCCTCGGTGTAACGCATGGCTGCGGGCGGATCGGGATCGATCGAGCCGAAGTTGCCCTGCTTGGCCACCAGCGGGTAGCGGATCTTCCACTCCTGGGCCATGTTGACCAGCGTGGGATAGATGGCCTGATCGCCGTGGGGGTGATACTTCTTCATCGTCTCACCGACGATACCTGCACATTTCGAGTGTGACCTTCCAGGGGTGAGGTTCAGGTCGTTCATGGCCACCAGAATGCGGCGCTGCGAAGGCGTGAGCCCGTCGCGCACGTCGGGCAGAGCGCGATCGACGATGGTGGACATGGCGTAAGTCAGATAGCTGTCGGCCAGCTCCTGTTCAATGGCCAGGTCAACCACACTGCCCCCGACCGCGGCGGCGGAGGCGGATTCATCGGTCAATTCCGCCCCGGCTTCGCTGCCGGGATCAGGCGTCGGATTCTCTTGATTCGGGTCGATGTCTTGGGGCATATCTGCTTGGTCCAAAAAGCCCAAAAAAAGCGGGGTTGCGGGATCGGGAACGGAGCGCAGATTATACCCTTTCCAGCGTCTTTCCGCATGTCTGGGAAAACCCATCAATCTCTCTTGTTTCCAGCTTGAGCCATCGAGATAATGGTTTGAATCCTGCCACGATCAAGGGGGTTGCCAATGTTCAGTTACCGTTACGGATCCTGTCACGGTGGACGTACCTGGTGTCGGTGTGCCATGAATGTGGGCATCGCCTGGCGCGGTGCGTGTCTGGTCATTGCCCTGATTGCGACCACGACCGTTTCCGCCGAGATCACCACCACCGGCGATGTCTCGCCTGATCCCCACAGCACCACCGCCAGCGATGACCTGTACGTGGGCCACACCGCTGACGGCACCATGTTGATCGATGGTGACAGTGATGTCGCTTCACAAAACGGCTACGTCGGTTTCGATGCCGGTGTCACCAGCCAGGTGCAGATTGACGGGCTCGGCTCAACCTGGACCAACAGCAATTCAGTGTGTGTAGGGCTCTTCGGGGCGGGCTCGCTTGATGTCACAAGCGGCGGCCAACTTAGCGCAACCAACAGTTACATCGCCACGCTGCCCGGCTCCACCGGCCATGCCACCATCGATGGCGCAGATGCGCAATGGACCAACAGCAGCGTCCTCTACCTCGGCCATCAGGGTGATGGCACACTGACAATCCGCAACGGCGGCTCACTCCACAATGCACTGGCCTACCTCGGATATTACAGCAGTACCACCGGTTCGGCCACCATAAGCGGTTCGCAATCGACCTGGATCAACACTAGTCTGATGCACATCGGCTACAACGGCCACGGCGAACTGATCATCCCCAGCGGTGGACTCGTGGACAGCGGCACCATCATGCTGGCGGTCAATGATGGTTCGACCGGCTCAATCAGCATCGACGGCGACAACTCCACCTTGAACGCAGCCGGCTTGACTGTCGGCGGCAATGGCACGGGGGTACTATCGATCAGTAACGGCGGGCGCTGCGACGTATCGTACGGCCTGAGCATTGGCGCGCTGGAAAACTCACAAGGTACTGTGACCGTGGATGGCCCCGGCTCGAGCTTGAGCGTGGGCACCGTCCTGTACGTCGGCGCCTTCGGCCACGGCGTCCTGAACATACTCAACGGAGGCCAGGTCAATTGCAGTTGGCACGTTGACCTCGCTGACCAACCCGGATCCTCCGGGCAGGTGTTAGTCCAGGGCAACGGCTCGACCTTGAACTGCAACGATGAACTGCACGCCAATGGTCCCTTGACCGTCTCCCAGGGCGGTGCGGTCTATGTGGCCCAAATCGCATATCTCAGTGATACCGTGGTGGACGGTCCGGATTCCATCCTCACCGCCGGCGATCAGGTGGATGTCAATCAAGATTGGAGTCTGGCTGCAGCCTCGCTGGCGATCACACACGGCGGTCAGGTGCAAAGCGGTCCCGCCAGGATCAGCGGCCGCCAGGATGATCCAGCCTCTGTCACCGTGGATGGGGACGGTTCCGTGTGGACCATCAGCACCACATTCGCCCCGCAGCCGCCCGATCCCGGTGGATACATTGGCAACTCGCCTCTCGACTACGACTTGGCTGTCGGCTACCGCTCGGGAACGCTGGCCATTACCAACGGCGGCAAAGTGCTCGGCGCAAAACGGGCCCGCATTGCCGTACACGAGTCCTCGCTCGCTTCCGCCACCGTGTCGGGCAGCGGTTCGACCTGGCAAATCACCGAATCTCTGCACGTCGGTTATGGCGGCAACGGAACCATGGAGATCTCCGACACCGGCCAAGTCAGCAGCGCCGATTCCTTCATCGGCTTTGAAACTGACGCTGTCGGCTCGATCACTGTCAGCGATGCCGGCTCCACCTGGACCAACAGCGGTAATCTGACTGTGGGCGAACAGGGCGACGGCACACTCAACATCGTCGCCGGTGGACAGGTCATCGTGGAGGACTCGACATTCGTCCGACGCACCAGCGCCGCACAGGGACTGATCCAACTTGATCAAGGCACGCTCGACACTTCCACCCTGCTGGCATCTGTGGACGATCTTCAAGGCCAGGGAAATATCCACGCACACGGCCTGATCAGCAACATCGACCTGCTGTTCGATCAGACACACGGCCCCCAGCAGCAGATCATCCTGAACGCCGGGTCCGGTCAGAACGTGACCATCGACCTCGATCAGAACGATGCCGGCGGACTGGGGGCTGGCTACCACGACGATGGCTCTATAACCATCAGGGACGGCCGCAACGTGTCCAGCGCTTATGGTGTGCTCGGCTATCACAGTGGTACGCTTGGCACGGCAATCGTGGACGGGGCAGGTTCCATCTGGAATTGCAACGGCGACCTGAAAGTGGGTGTTCAGGGCAGCGGTTCACTGAACATCAGCAACGGGGGTCAGGTCATCGCCGACACGTTGACCGTTTCTGCTACCGGCGCGTTGATCGCTGAAGGCCAGATTACTGCGGACGTCACAAGCAATGGACGTCTGGTGATCGGCCCATCGCCCTCCACGCTGCACCTTGCAGGCAACTACACCCAGACTTCCAATGCGATTCTCGACATACAGTTGAGTGATGCTGCGAGCAACCTATTACAAGTGACAGATGTCGCCACACTGGCCGGTACTCTTCGCGTCACGCTTTTCGACACCTTCATACCAACCATTGGTGACAGTCTCACCATTCTCTCAGCAAATTCAGTGGTTGGGACCTTCAATTATGAACTGCTGCCGGCGAGCCATGGCCAGTACTATCTCGATGTGGTCTATCTGGATGATAGCGTCGTGCTCAACGTGCTCGCATCTCTGGGTGGTGACGCCAATGGCGATGGCCGGATCAACCTGGCTGACCTGACCATTCTTGGTGACAACTGGCAGGCCACCGGTGCTGTCTGGTCAATGGGTGATTTCTCCGGCGATGGCGTGGTCAATTTGGCGGACCTGCAAATCCTCGGCGATCACTGGGGCTATGGCGTGACTTCCGATATGGCCTTCGGTGACGCCCTGGTTGCACTGGGTCTCACCATCCCCGAGCCTGCCGCTCTCGCCCTGCTGCTGCCGCTGAGCCTGATGTTGCTTCGCCGCCGCGCGTAAGCGATGTCCCTCTGTTGCGACTAATCTGAATGAGGGCGGACCTCCGGATCGGTCCGCATGGAGTACGCATTGATCGACTGGGCATCCATCCTGCGGGAGCACGGCCCCACCGTCTGGCGGACGGTTTATCGCATGGTCAATGACATGAATGCCGCCTACGACTGCTACCAGGAAACGTTTCTCGCGGCTGTGCAGATGTCGCGCAAAAGCACAGTGGACAACTGGCAGGCGACGCTGCGCACCATTGCCGCCCGCAAAGCCATCGATCATCTGCGCCGCCGTCGCGTGGCTGGGGCGCATCTGCGACTGGTCGATAATCTGGACACGCAGTCGGCCGATGGTGAGGTGGTCGAGTTGAAAATGGAAAACGAAGAACTGCGCCGGCGCGTGCGCAGCGCCTTGACGGAACTGCCCCCGCGCCAGGCGGAAGCGTTCTGGCTGCGGCACATGGAGCAGATGCCGGTGGCCCAGGTCGCCCAGGCCCTGAATACATCACCGGGCAACGTGGCGGTGTTGTTGAACCGCGCCGCTGCTCGGCTGCGTCAGTTGCTCAGTAACAGCGAGTATGCCCCTGTTTGCCGGGAGGTGAACGGATGAGCCGGCAAATCAACAACGAAGAACGCTGGATCGCGCAGGTGAACGCGGCTTTTGATGAAGTCTCGCTGCCGCCGCGCCCCAACGATAACGACATACTCGCACAGATGCGTAACACAGACTCGGCCGAGTCTTCCGGTTCTGATTCCCGTTTCACCTTCTTCTGGAGATATTGGAACATGAAGACCACAAAACGATGGATGATCGCCGCGGCGATCGTGTTGCTGGCAGCATCTTTGACCGGCATCCTCATGCCCGAGCGATTCAGTCCGCAGCAGTCGTTCGCTCAGATGGTCCAGAACGTGCAGCTTATCCGCACCGCGGTGATGAACATCACCGTGACCAGTCCCGGTCAGCCGCCAGTGAGCATGAAGATGTCCCTGGACAACTCCGGAAAGATGCGCCAGGAGTTCGAACAGCCCCACGACATCATGAACATGGTCAACATCTTCGACCTGTCCGCAGGCAAGATGGTTTGTCTGATGCCGAGCCAGAAGCAGGCCGTGGTCATGGACATGGGGCAAATCCCACCCGAACAGTTGCCGCGCAACGTTGTCGATGAGTTCCGCAAGCTGCCCCCGGAAGCAGCCCAGTGGAAGGAAAAGATCGTCGAAGATGGCCGCACGCTGCTGGTGTACGAGGTCGTGCAATTACCGGGGGCGACCACCGAACTGTGGGTTGACCAGGACACGCTGCTGCCCGTGCGCTCGCGCGTCCAGATGCCTTCGCCGATGGGGAAAGGCAACATGCTGATGGAGATCAAGGACATTCAGTGGGACGTGCCGCTGCCCGCCGACACCTTCAACCTCACGCCCCCGCCAGGCTACAACGTGCGCCAGATGGACATGAACCTGGCCAACGGCGGCCCGCCTGACGTGGTGGCCCTGCTGCGCCTGTGGACCTATTTCAGTGACGGCGCGTTCCCCGACAAGCTGGACCCGATGTCCATCAGTTTCGATTTGCAAGAGCTGATGCGCGATTACCTCGAACACGCCAAGCAGCAGATCGCCAAAGAAAACGAGACTACGGCCGCCCCACCTGGCGAGGATCAGCTCTATCTCGACAAGAGCGACACCATCACCGGTGACCCGCAATCCGCGACCGAGCGATTCAGCTTCACCTTCAAGCCTGACAGCTTGTACCCGCACTTGAAATTGGACATCCAGATGACTCAGGGCCGCGCTGATCTGCGCATTCTCAACCCGGCCGGCCAGGTCGTGCAAGCCATGGGTGCTCAACAATGCACGATAGGCGACTGCGCCATCAATGACGTGCAAGCCCCGGGCGAATATACGGTGGAACTGACCACCAAGAATGCCGTGGGCCAGTGGCGCCTGAGCATCTTCGGCGGACCAGCCCCTGCTGAATCCAAAGTGTTCGCCAAGATCGCCCACGACGTCTTGGGTATGGACGTGAAGACAACGAATCAGGAACAGGCGGTACAGATCATGCAGAAGGTCGGCGGCATCATGGGCCGCGCTGGCATGTACCTGGGGCCTTACTTCCAAAAGAAAACCTTTGTCTGGACCGGCCAGGGCGCACACCTCGGCGACGACAATCGCATCATCTGCTACTGGCCGAACGAAGACGGCAAGCACTACCACGCCATCGACGCCAGGCTCAACCTGCTCTCGCTGACCGTCGAACAGTTACCGCAAACCGTCCCCAACAAACCTGACAGCCCGACGGTTCCGTAACCTAGGCCGCTTCGATATGCTGTGGACATGATCGCCTCGCTCGCACCGATTCTTGCGGTCTGCATGGCCATTTCCGCGGCAGCAGGTGATCCATCGGCCGACCCGCCCCTTCACGATGACGGCTGCATCAATTACATCAAACTCTACAACCGCAGCCTCGGCGAACAACCCGCCAACAAAGACAATGCCTGCATCGGCCTGTTGCTGGCCAGCAACCTATCAGATTGGGATCCGGCGTACCGCGCCGCCTTGTTCAAGGCATTCGGCCTGACCGACACGGATGTGCATGAGCCGTTGTTCAGCGATCACGATGAGTCGATTCAGGACCAATACGACGCAGCACTGGACGGGCCGTGGACGGACGAACAATACCCCCAACTGACTGCATGGCTGGATGCACAAGAACCGGCGTTGAAGCGGATCGAGCAAGCCCTCGCGCGGCCGCACTATTACCTGCCGCTGGTTGTCGCTGAAGGCGAGAAGCCGGTGATAATTACGAGCATCATGCCACAGTTGGGTCAATGGCGAGTGATTGCTCGTGGATTTAAGCTGCGAGCATTCCGTGCCTTGGGGCGGGGTGACACTGCCGAAGCCTGGCGGAATGCTGAATTGATATTCGTGTTGGCCAGGCGCGTGTACGAGGACAGAATGATTATGGGCCAAGTCATCGCCACGTCAATCAATAGCATGGCGACGCAGGTGGCAGCCGCCTTACGGGACGATCCGAACACAGATGCGATCTTGCTATCAGCCATTGCAAAACAATTGGATTGTGAGCTGCCCGATCATCTCGTTGAAGCAGTCGATCACATCGAACGATGGTCGATGTTGGATATGCTTGCCTGGTGTACGTCAGGCGACCCGGAAGTTTACAAACGCCTAGAAGCTCCGGCATTTATCACACCCTGTTTCACCGATCCATTATTTGACCAGCAGCAGGCGGCCAAAGAGGTCAACGCTCGTTTTGACCGCGTGGTGGCTGTAATGCGACTGCCTGATGTGAGCCAGGCCTTGCGCGAATTCACGGACATTGACAACGAGCACGCCACAAACAGCAATCAAGCCATCGCACTGACCGAACCGGGCGGGCGGCAGCGCATCCAGCAACTGCCCGAACCGCAACGGGGCCAAACTTATACCAAGTTGGCCACGGACCTGTTCCTCGGTTGGCTCATGCCGTCACTTGATGGGGCTTACAAAAAGGAATGGGAAATCAGGATCATCCGAAGCGCCCATCGCGTAGCCGTCGCTGTCGTGCGCTATCAGCGCGAACATGGCGACTGGCCCGCGTCGCTCGATGACCTGGTCCCGCAGTACCTTGATGCGCTGCCGACCGATGCATTCAGCGGTGATCCGTTGATTTACCGCCGAACAGCAACCGGCCCCATCATCTACAGCATCGGCACCGACGGCGTCGATGACGGCGGCACAACCACTAACAGCGCCCCTTACCGCGACTTAGTCGTCCGTATCAAGGCGCCGTAGCTCACCGCAGAATAAGCCCAACCTGCAACGTCTTGCATGCCCGCGGGTCCTTGCACTCAGTTGATCCACCAGATCACCGCCAACACGAAGACCAGAAAAGCCAGCGTACTCCAAAGCCACAGGTTGCCCGCCATGGGCTGCAATCCAATCATCTGCCGCTTCGCTGAGCATCCGCGGGCCGCCGGCAGGAACCCGAGGTGATCATCACAGCCAGCACGCAAAAACTGTTGACGTTGCGCAACGCCACGCTTCGCGATCATTTCGAGTGGTCGCAGCTGAAACTGGTCGAATACGTTCGACATCAAACACAGCCGATCTGTGGTGAATGTACGTCCGAAAACCGTGGGTTAAGTCAAGCGTGAAAGAGTGAGGACGGTGTTCAGCGGCGGATTGTGGTGATCGCTGCGACGATTCGGCCGATAGAAACTGCATGTCTTCGATTCCCTCGGTCGCGGCGATCAGTGCGTTCCAGCAGGAGCAGACGCTCAGCCAGGTGTCGATGGCGGTGGCCCGCAAGTCGCTGGATGCCGCCAGGGCGCAGGGTGAAGCGGCGATTTCCCTGCTGGATGCCGCGGTGCAGATGCAGCAACAGATCGCCAACCGCGCCGAGCCGGGCAAGGGCACGTGCGTTGACGTGGTTGGGTGAGGAAATCCAGCAAGGCAACCGGATCAGTTGTTGTCGTCGATGATCGCTGCGCCGTCGATCAGGCCGATGTAGTCCTCGACCGAGCCGTTGTCGAGGCAGCACTCGATGATGCGCTGGCCCAGCGGCATCAGGTCGGGGTCCACATACTGAGTCAACTGCTTGACGAAAAAGTCGTGTAACTGTTTGGCGCCCTGGTCGTAGCCCTCTTCGCCGACCTCCGGCTGGGACTCGACGCGGAGGAACCAGGTGCTGATCGTCTGGCCTTCGACCATGATGTGACGCGGGACGTAACCGAGCAGTGAGCAGCGAGCGGGCTGAGCCTGGTGACTGGAGAAGGGCGTGTTGCCGCGACGGGGCAGATACTCGCGGGTGATCCACTGCGGCATGAACCCGACCTTCCAGGCGCCGATGTGCTGATTGGGCGTGAGGATGTAGCGGACGCGCGGGGCGGAGATCATCTGCTCGATCAGCAGGTTGGCCTGATCGACCTGCCTTCCGGTGGCGAACGGCCAGTAGGAGCCGACGCCCTCGCTGCTCATGCCCTCAGCGGCGACGATGGAAGGGTTGCCGTGCCCGCGCGGCGCGACCAGTCGCCACAACCACGCCAGAGCCGGGGGCAGCATGTGGAACAGGCCGAGGATCCCGTAGCTGGGATTGTCGCGGGTGCAGGGCGGTGTGCGCACGCCGAAGCTGCGGATATCAACGCCCACGGGTCCATCCACGACATGTGGCACGATCCGGCGAGGCACGACCACGCGCGGATTGGGGCAGCGCTGGCCGGGCTCATCCTCGACGTGCTGCCAGACCAGCGCGGTGCCGCCGGGCACCGCTTCGACGTTCAGAAACAGCAGCGGCTGAGGCGGATCGATGGTGACGCGCTCCAGGTCCGGATCGGTGCCGTACTTGGTCAGGTGATTGACGCGCACGAACCAGGCGTCCTCCGCGTCCATCACGTGCAGGCGGCCGTCGCCCTTCTGGATCGACGGGTGGCACAGGGCCATGTCATCGGTGACGGGGCGCAGCTCGCAGGTGCGGGGCAGAACCAGGTAGCGCTTGTCGCCATCGACCAGGTTTTCGCCCAGCAACAGGCGGCCGTCACGTTCGCGGTGGACGTGTTCGAGCATTTCGCTCTTGCCGCCGCCGGACGCTCCCTCGTGCATGATGGTGACCTTGTTGTCGTAGGGTGTGATCACCTGCACTGTGGAGCAGTGAGCGGTGACCCACTCCTCCTGTTCCCCGACGCTGATGAGCATGCCATAGACGCCCTTCTTGGCGCTGGGGCCGGGGTAGAGGTTGTAGCTGAACAGTTCGTGCATGTTTTCGAGGCGGTTGTGCACGACGATCTGCTTGCCGTTGAAATGGGTGTGTCGGAAAGGCGGCGCGACATAGACCACCGCGCGGGGCTTGAAGTCGGCTGGTATCTGGTCGGCCGGCAGCATGCCCTGCAGCATGGCAAGACCCAGGGCGAAGAAGCCGGCATTGGCGGGACAAAGCGCCACCGCGTGCAGGCCGTGACCCGGATGACCGGCAATGAAGGGGAACATCGCCAGCGGCTGGCTCTTGAGCCAATTGAAAGTCTCATGGCGCAGATCGGCGAACGGGTATCCGAAGCGGGCGGCGAAGCGATCCTTGTTGGTCGGCCGCTCATCGCCGATGACCATGCAGTCGGGATCGCGGCGGCGCATGTAGGGGTCCAGGTAATTGGCCGCGATGCCGTTGCGCTGCCGACAGACCCGCGCCTCGACGACCTTGCCCTTGCCCGGCACGTCATAGGCCACCTCGTGCCAGCCATCGACACCCGCGTCGCACACAGCCAGATCGATCAACTGCTCCATCGACTGGCCGATGATGCACGACGGCGCAACCGCGATGATGGCAGCGACCTCGGAGGGGACATCAAACGGCGCCACGTTTTTTTCAACACCAGTCATCAACCACTCCTCACCTGCGGATGCCCGCAGGAGGCATCGATATCTGTTTAGCGGGCGAGCTTGCTTCTCGCCCAACGCCGAGCTTATTCGGCAGCTAAACGATAGGTCGAAAAATAGGGGCGGACTCACGACCAGCCGCGTCCGCCAATCCCGGTGCTCAGGCTTGCTTGAGCCGCTTCTCAAGCGCGTCGAGCTGGGCGGCCAGGGCCTTGGGCAATTTGGCGCCGAAGGTGGCATAGTGCTGGCGCAGAGCGGGGACGACTTCGAGCCAATCCCCGGCATCGACCTTGAGCAGTTCCGCCAGGTCCTCGTCAGGAATATCAAGGCCACGCAGGTCCAGACTTCCGGGGGCGGGCAGATAGCCGATGGGAGTCCTGATCGCGTCGGTCTTGCTTCCGGAGGCGCAACGCTCGACGATCCACTTGAGCACGCGGCTGTTCTCGCCGAAGCCGGGCCAGAGGAACTTGCCGTCGTCGGATTTGCGGAACCAGTTGACGTAGAAAATTCTGGGCATCTGGGCGCCGCTGGTGGCGCCGAGGTTCAGCCAGTGCTGCCAGTAGTCGGCCATGTGGTAGCCGCAGAACGGCAGCATGGCCATGGGATCGAAGCGCAGCTTGCCGACGGTGCCGGCCGCGGCGGCGGTCATCTCGCTGGCCATGGTCGAGCCGAGAAACGTGCCGTGCTCCCAGTCGAATGATTGGAGCACCAGCGGCTGCGTGGTGGCACGGCGGCCGCCGAAGAGAATGGCGTCGATGGGCACGCCGGCAGGGTCTTCCCAGTTGTCAGCAATCACCGGGCACTGTCTGGCCGGCGCGGTGAAGCGGGCGTTGGGGTGAGCCGCCTTCTTGCCGCTGTCGGGCGTCCAGTCCTTGCCATGCCAGTCGATCAGGTGGCTGGGCGTGGGGCCGTCGATATCTTCCCACCACACGTCGCCGTCGTCAGTCAGGCCGACGTTGGTGAAGATGGAGTTTTCCTTGAGCGACTCCATGGCGTTGGGATTGGACTGGTAGTTGGTGCCGGGCGCGACGCCGAAGAAGCCAGCCTCGGGGTTGATGGCGTACAGGCGACCGTCCTTGCCAAATTTCATCCAGGCGATGTCGTCACCGACGGTTTCCACCTTCCAACCGTCGATGGTGGGGTTCATCATGGCGAGGTTGGTCTTGCCGCAGGCCGAGGGGAACGCCGCTGCGATGTGTTTGACGTCGCCTTGCGGACTGGTGAGCTTGAGGATGAGCATGTGCTCGGCCATCCAGCCTTCCTCGCGGGCCATGGTGGAGGCGATGCGGAGGGCGAAGCATTTTTTGCCCAGCAATGCGTTGCCGCCGTAACCGGAGCCGTAGGACCAGATCTCGCGGGTTTCGGGGAAGTGGGTGATGTACTTGTTGTCCGCATCGCAGGGCCAGGCCACGTCCTTTTTCTTGTTGCCAGCCGCATCGACCAGCGGATAGCCGACCGAGTGCAGGCACTTGACGAACCCCCCGGAAGGTCCAAGGGTATCCAACACCTTTTGTCCGACCCTTGTCATGATGTGCATGTTGGCCACGACGTAAGGCGAATCGGTCAGCTCGACGCCGATGTGGGCGATGGGCGAGCCGACGGGCCCCATGGAAAAGGGGATGACGTAGAGGGTGCGCCCGCGCATGCAGCCGTCGTAGAGCGCCTGAAGGGACTGCTTCATCTTCCGGGGGTCGCGCCAGTTGTTGGTCGGGCCGGCATCCGCTTCGTTGTTGCAGCAGATGAAGGTGCGATCCTCGACACGGGCGACGTCGGCGGGGTCGGAGCGCACCAGCACGCTGTTGGGCTTCTTGCGGGGGCTGAGCCACATGGCCGAGCCGCTGTCAACCATGAGGTTGAGCATCTTCTGATATTCATCCCTCGAGCCGTCGCACCAGTAAATGCCGTCGGGCTGGGTCATGGCGGCGATTTCGCTGACCCAGTCGATCAACGCCTGGTTGGACGTGCGCTGTAATGCCTGGTCGTCGATGACGTTTGTCACGATGGCCTCCGATCGAGGATGGCTTGTAAAAAAGCGGTGCGGAGCATGCCCTCGGGCGGCCCCTGATCACGCAGAGCAAGGCCATTTTAGCAAATTGAGACTCGCTTGCACGCCCGGCCCCGGCAAAGACCGCGCTAGGCGCATGGCGGCATCAGAGCCGGGGGCGACAGCGATCGATACAGGCCACCCAAGGGCAGCCGGTTCACTGATGCGCCCGGCTCTGTTTTGATTGGTCACAGGCAATGACGTCGGCCGCCGCCGTCACCGATACACGCCGCCAAGACAGACTTGACGCCGTCGGGCCAGTCAGTCACAGACCCATTCAAGCCTCACGCGGACAGCCCCGGCTCCGGCGTCGGTCGCGGCATGGCGATACGCTGCGCCAGCTTGCGGGCCTGACGTCGCACCACCGCACTGACCGCCCAAACGCTGGCCAGGAATCCCATTAGCACCACCGAGGCCAGCAGCCCCAGGCTGAGACCCAGCGCCAGCATGTCCGACAGGCCGTAGTCGTTGCCTGCGATGGTCAGGTACTGATAGGTCATGGTGCCCAGGGCCACCGGCACCGCTCCGCCAAGGGTCAGCCAGATGGGGCGATCGCCTGCGAAGGGATTGGATACGATGTTTGAAATCTGACGACGCAACATAAAAATCACCTTTCTTGCAAGTTAGTCTGCTTGATCAATTCGCGAAGCCAACACCACGGCTCCACGGAAAACGAATCACAATTCGGGGTTGGGGTGAACGTCGGGCGGGAAGGTCCGTCAGCGGGTAAACCAGTCACAAAAGGTTTGCACGTTCATGGCGGGCAGTAGTTGCAACCGCTGTGCCAGAGCGAAGACCATCACGGAAAGTTGACCCAAACGCCTCTGGCACGCTGCCGCGGGGGTTGCTGTCCGAGAACTTCGCTCAGCGCGTTGCGCACGCTTTGGGCAATGGGGTTGCTTCATTCGGCAGTTGCTTAATCCTTGTGCCAGGCGGGGATTGCAGCGCACATGCAGTGAACCGTGTGCCCCGCGTTGTCATGGCCCAAATGATAACCGACGTGCACAAGCGGCAGGTTTTTATAGTGTCAATTCCACATGGTTTGATTCAGGTCTGTTATCGAGATTTCTGCCTACGGATTCTGACAGCCCAACGATCTGATCTGACGTGGTGCTGCCGAGATAACATTGAAAATCTGCGCATGAAAAAGCCGCAGCAAGCTGCGGCGCTAAACGGCCCCAGGAAGTCATCCCAACGTGGCGCGATGAGTGTCAGGCCTGGAAGCTGCTGCCGCAGCCGCAGGTGCTGGTGGCGTTGGGATTGCTGAAGACGAAGCCGCGGCCCATGATCTCGTCCTTGAAGTCGATGCTGGTGCCGTTGAGATACAGGTACGACTTGGGGTCGCAGACGATCTTGACGCCGTGCTGCTCGAACTGCTCGTCGGTGTCACGCGACTGCTCGGTCAGGTCCAGCAGATAGCTGAAGCCGGAGCAGCCGCCGCCTTTGACGCCGACGCGCAGGCGGATTTTCTCGGCATCCAGTTCCTGCTGCTGGATGATGGTCTTGATTTCGCGGGCCGCGGTTTCGGACAGTTGAATGGGCATGGGAGAACTCCGGTCAAATCCCCCGGCCAAGGCCGGGGCTATATGGGGTTACTTGTTACGGGCCAGTTCCTGGGCGAGTTGTGCCTGGCCGGCGAGGGTGGAGCCGGCCCGCTTGTGGTCGTCGTGTTCTTCGTCGCCGTCGTGGTGGATGCCGCGCTTGTGCTCGTAGTCGTGGATGGCGGCCTTGATGGCGTCCTCGGCCAGCACGGAACAGTGGATCTTCACCGGCGGCAGGCTCAGTTCCTGCACGATCTGCGTGTTCTTGATGGCCTCGGCTTCCTCCAGCGATTTGCCCTTGAGCCATTCGGTGGCCAGGGAACTGGAGGCGATAGCGCTGCCGCAGCCGAAGGTTTTGAACTTGGCGTCAATGATCTTGCCGGTCTTTTCGTCAACCTTGATCTGCAGGCGCATCACGTCGCCGCACTCGGGAGCGCCGACTACGCCGGTGCCGACGTCGGGAGCGTTCTTATCGAGGGTGCCGACGTTGCGCGGTCGTTCGTAGTGGTCGATGACTTTGTCGCTGTATGCCATGATTAATACTCCAATTCGAGTTTCAATTCTTGTTCGCCCGGCCGCTGAAGCGGCCTCGCCCCGGTCACTTCCGGGGGGTCAGTGGGCGGCCCATTCGACCTTGGACAGGTCGATGCCTTCCTTGAACATCTCGTAAAGCGGGCTCATGGCCAGCAGGTGCTGGACGCTGGTGACCGCCTTGTCGATGACGTAGTCGATTTCCTCTTCGGTGGTAAAGCGGCCGAGGCCGAAGCGGATGGAGCTGTGCGCCAGTTCATCGCCGAGGCCCAGGGCCTTGAGCACGTAGCTGGGTTCCAGCGACGCGCTGGTGCAGGCTGAGCCGGAGCTGACCGCCACTTCCTTCATGGCCATCATCAGCGATTCGCCTTCGACGTAAGGGAAGCTGATGTTGGCGGTATGGGGCAGTCGCTGCGTGGGGTGGCCGTTGAGCACCGCGGTGTCGAGTTGCGACGTGATGCCGTGGATGAGCTTGTCGCGCAGTTTGATGAGTCGCGCGGATTCCTCGGCCATTTCCTGCTGGCACAATTCGCAGGCTTTTCCAAGGCCGACGATGCCGGGGACGTTGAGCGTGCCGGAGCGCATGCCGCGTTCGTGGCCGCCGCCTTCGAGGATGGGCGTGAGGCGCACGCGCGGTTTGCGGCGACGGACGTAGAGGAAGCCCACGCCCTTGGGGCCGTAAATCTTGTGACCCGAGCCGCTGAGCAGATCGACGCCCGCCTTTTCGACATCGACGGGGATCTTGCCCACCGCCTGCGTGCCGTCGGTGTGGAAGAGCACACCCTTTTCTTTGCAAACCGCTCCGATCTTTTCGATTTCGTTGATGGTGCCGATCTCGTTGTTGGCCCACATGATGGACACGAGGATGGTGTCGGGACGAATGGCCTGTGCGATCTGCTCGGCACGAATGATGCCGTCGCGCCCGGGCTCCAGCCAGGTCACGTCGTAACCTTCGCGGGCCAGGCGCTTGCAGGGATCGAGCACCGCCTTGTGTTCGTGAATGGCACTGATGATGTGCTTGCCCTGATCAGCATACATGCGGGCAGCGCCGAAGATGGCCAGGTTGTTCGACTCGGTGGCGCCGCTGGTGAAGATGATCTCCTTGGAGTCGGCGCCGATCAGGTCAGCGATCTGCTTGCGGGCGACCTTGGTGGCGTCCTCCGCTTCCCAGCCGAAGCTGTGATTGCGCGAGGCGGCATTGCCGAAATTCTCAGTGAAGTAAGGCAGCATCGCCTCCAGCACGCGCGGATCGACGCGCGTCGTGGCGTTGTTGTCCATGTAAATCGGCAGCTTGACCGACATTGCTAGGCTCCTTTGCTTATCGATGCGTCACTTGACCGCGGCGGCAACGTGGCAGGCGGCCGCATGGTCCAGGTTTTCTGCTTCCGGGGGTTCCGGGGCTTCCGGGGGCGGCTCCATCAAATCAGCGAGCGTCATCTGCTCGAGCATGTTCGCGATCCGCTGATGCAAGCGGCGGATCGGCGAGCGAATCGGGCAGCAATTCTCATGCGAGCATCCCTGTCCCATGATCGACAGGCCCGTGGTGCTGTCGGTGCAAAGCGACAACTGCACAGGGCCTTCGACGGCGGTGATGATCTCCATCAGCGTGGTGCGCTGCGGATCACCCGCCAGCTCGTACCCGCCGCTGGGCCCGCGGGTGGAGCTGACCAGTTTGGCCTGGGCCAGGTCCTTGAGCACGTTGCTCAACAGGGGGGTGGGCAGGTCAAACTGGCTGGCGATCTGTCGGGCACTGACGGGGCCAGCCTGCTGGCGCTGCAATCGCCCCAGGTAGGTCAGCGCCACGAGGGCGTAATCGGCTTTTCTGGTCAGGGCGAGCATGATCGCAACCACATATCTTTCAAGAGGTTACGCAACCTCGGCGGGCGGATTCTCCCGTCTGCGGCAGATATTAGCACCAAATCGGTGCGATTTCAAGTGAGCTTGAGGATCGTTCCAGGTTTTCAGCCACCGTTCTGGACGATTTCCAGCGTTCGCCAGAGCCCCCAACAGGCGCTATACTGGCCCCCCTGAACAGAGCCGGGCATCTGCGTGCCCGGAGTTCCGGGGGCGGACCGGCAGAGTCCGGCTCGCCCCCGCTCCGCAAGTGTCTGCCTGTTGGTGCATTCTCCAAGTCCTAAAGAAAGGCTGTTATGTCCCGCTACAAGACCGTTCTGATGTTCGGCGCCCCTGGAAGTGGCAAAGGCACGCAGGGCGCCATCCTCGGTCGCATCCCCGGCTTCTACCACTGCTCCTGCGGCGATGTCTTCCGCAACATCGACATCAACAGCGACCTGGGCAAGGTCTTCTACGAATACTCCTCGCGGGGCGAACTGGTGCCCGATGAGGTGACTGTCAAAATGTGGGCCCAGGCCATCCAGGCCCGCCACACGCTGGGCCAATACAAGCCACACCAGGACCTGCTCGTGCTCGACGGCATCCCGCGCACGGTTGAGCAAGCCAAGATCATGGAGCAATACATCGAGGTGCTCAAGATCATTCACCTGTCCACCGACGATGAAGAAGCGATGATTCACCGCCTGCGTCGCCGAGCTCTAAAGAGCAATCGCCACGATGATGCGGATGAAAAGGTGATTCGCCGCCGCTGGGACATCTACAAAAAGGAAACCGCTCCGGTGCTTGGCCACTATCCGACGGACCTGATCCACAACGTCAACGCCATCGGCTCGCCGGCCGCCATCCTGCACGATGTGCTGGAAGTGGTCACGCCGATCCAGGACCGCCACTTCCAGGCCTTCGACGGGTGAGGCGCGGCGGGGTCGCGAATGACAAAATTCGAATGACGAAACAATGCCCGAATGACAAATATCCGAGACTTTCGTCATTCGTCATTTGAGCATTCGTCATTGATTCGTCATTCGTCTTTCGTCATTGCCGTCTCGCCTTTACCGCCCTATCCTGTCGGCGACCCCCGGAACACCAGACACCGGAAAGTGATTCCAGAAGGAGCCGACATGACTCAGACCATCACGCAAGCGTTGATGCGCACCGATCTGCCGCTGCCGGGCCGACGACAGGGCAAGGTGCGCGATATCTACCAGGGCGAACTGACGGACGGAAAGGCTGTTTTGCTGATCGTGGCGTCCGATCGCATCAGCGCTTTTGACGTGGTCATGCCCAACGGCATCCCCGGCAAGGGCGTCATCCTCACCCAGATCAGCAAGTTCTGGTTTGACATGGTTCAACAGAAGCTGGGTGACAAACTTTCGCATCACCTGATCGCCACCGATGCCCGGCAGGTCAAGGGTCTGACCGATGCGCACAAAAAGCAGCTTGCGGGGCGGGTGATGGTGGGCCGTCGTTGCAAGGTGGTGCCCATCGAGTGCGTGGTGCGCGGCTATCTGGCCGGCTCGGGCTGGAAGGAATATCAGAAAACGCAGTCGGTCTGCGGCATCAAGCTGCCCGCGGGTCTCAAACAGTGCGAAAAACTTCCTGAGGCGATTTTTACGCCGGCCACGAAGGAAGAAGAAGGCCACGATGAGAACATCAGCTTCCAGCGGGCGTGCGAGATCGTTGGCCAGAGCCTGATGACCAGGTTGCGCGACCTGTCGCTGGCGATTTACCGCATGGCTCACGATTACGCTGCCAAGCGCGGCATCATTCTTGCTGACACCAAGTTCGAGTTCGGCTTACCTCTTGATGCTCATGCAGATACGCCGATTCTCATCGATGAGTTGCTCACGCCGGATAGTTCGCGCTTCTGGCCTGCTGACCAATATGTCGCAGGTCGTGATCAGCCCAGTTACGACAAGCAATACGTTCGCAACTATCTGCAGCAACTGGTCGATGATGGTGCGTGGAACAAGGAAGCGCCGGGCCCGACGTTGCCGCGCGAGATTGTGGATCACAGCAGACAAAAGTATCTTGAGGCCTATCAGGCATTGACGGGACGCGCCCTTGATATCTAGAATACGCATATCACATTGATTCACTCGATGCATCACGCATCGACACACAAGCCCACGACGCGCCACGCGTGGGCTTTTTCTATTGAATGATGGATGATCGATGATGTGAAAAAATACCCGCGCTTCAGTCTTTACTTCCTCCATCATCGATCATCCATCATACAATACACCCCATGCCCGATCCGCAGGCCGGTCCGCATGCCCAGCAAATCCGCCGCGTCGCGCTGCGCGCGCTGGCGGCTGGGATTGTGATCACGCTGTTGAAGTTCGGCCTGTTCGCCATGACGGTGTCGGTGGCGGTGCTCAGTGATGCCCTGGAGTCGATCATCAACATCGCGGCCGCAGGCATGATGTGCTATGCCGTCTGGTACGCCAACCGCCCGGCTGACAGGGATCATCCCTATGGCCACGGCAAGGTCGAGTTCCTGGCGGTGGGCCTGGAAGGCTGGCTGATCCTGACCGCGGCCGTGATCATCGCCTACGAAGCGATTCGCCGGCTGATCTGGGGCCATGAAGTGCAACGCCTGACCTTCGGCGTCATCGGCCTGGCGGTGCTGGGCGTCGCCACGGCCGCCCTGGCGATCTACGTCATGCGGGCGGGCAAACAATACGAAAGCCCAACGCTCGCGGCCGACGGCAAGCACCTGATGACCGATTCGATCTCCACCTGGGCGGTGTTCCTCGGCCTGCTGCTGGTGCGCTGGACGGGCAAGATGTGGCTCGATCCGGTGGTCGCCATCATCGTGGCTGGGTGCATTCTCTTTGTCAGTTGGCGCTTGCTGTGGCAGTCGGTGCACGGGTTGATGGATCGACAGGACCCGGCCGACGACAAGCGCCTGCGGGCCATCCTTGATGACGAGGTCAGCCGCGGCGCCATCAAGGGCTACCACAAACTGCGCCACCGCCACAGCGGCTCGTTCCATTGGGTGGACATGCACCTTCAGGTTGACGGCAACATGACGGTCACGGCCGGCCACGAACTGGCCTCGCGCATCGAAGGGCGCATCGAGCGCGAACTGGGCCAGGCCAACGCCACCGCTCACATCGAACCCACGCCCGGAAGTAATCCAAGCGGCGCGTCATCAGGTGCGGCGGAGGCCGATTCATCGGCCGTCCCATCCACAGCAGTCAACCCATCGCACGTTGATCCCGATCAACCGCTGCGGTAATCGGTCACCACGCCCGCTTCGCGCACCTGTCGCGCGCGCCAGCCTTCCAGCACGCGCCCCAGCACCAGGATGCCCAGCATGACCAGGGCGTAGCTGGTTTGCCCCGCGCCCAGCAGCCAACCGGCCGCATAGACCAGCAGCCACAACGTCGCCGCCCGCCGCAGTATCGCAGCCGCGACGCGCCTGCGCACCATCCAGGCTGCCAGCACGATCCACGCCAGCAGAGCGGACATCGGCCAAAGCCACATCAGTGCGTACTCGACGCTGACGGTGATCGTCGCCCGCCGCTGGCCGATCAGGCTCACGCCCAGCAGAATCCAGAACGCCCAGCCCATGCCGATCAGCACGCCGCTCTCGGTGCCCAGCGCGGGGCGGCGACGCTCATAAACGTGCAGCAGAGCTGCGCATCCCATCACGTGGGTCATGGCCAGGGCGATGGGGTGACCGAAACCCAGTTGCGGATTGACGATGGCCATGGTGGCCGAGACCATCAATCCCGCGGTCACGATACCAACCGCCGGAAGGAATCGCCCCGCCACGTTGTGCATCACGATGCCGGCGGCGACCAGTGCTGCCAGCAATCCGCCGGCCTGTCCGAACATCATGGCAGCCGCCACCGCCGCCAGCAGGGCTGCCATGCCCGGCCGACCACCCCGCCGAGCGTGACCCATCCACAGATGTCCCTGCACCAGACCTGCCGCCACCACCACCGCCAGCAGCATGGACCAGGCCGGCCCCAGTTTCACCAGGGCTGGATTGATCCGCTCGGCCGGCTCCACCGCGGGTGCCAGCCACAGCATCATCCACAGCGATCCGACGGCGGCCGCCAGCAGGTCGAAGCGCACGGTCCGCAGCCCCATCATGGCTTTGCGTGACATGAACGGTTCCACCAGGACATTGGGTCCAGTCGCCAAGCGACCATGACCGATAAAAAGCGATACACTCACCATCGCACAAGGAGCCTGGCCATGATCCAATCTCGGCTGACCATTCTAACGATCGTCCTGGCGGCGGCGGGCGTGGCGATGCTCAGCGGCTGCGGCATGGAAGGCGGCCGCGATACGACCCTCTTCAGTGATCTGATCGATAATTTCTCGCCGCCCACCCCCAGCGAGGCCGCCCGCGACGCCTTCAACGTCTATGACGCTGACAAACGCCGAAACTCCATCAACCTGCTGGCTTCCTCCAGCTTTGGCGGATTGTCGCCCTACGTGCGCACCTATCGCCTGCTGCTGGACGACTCCGATCCTTCCGTGCGGGCTGCCTGCGTCAAGGCCCTGGGGATGCACGGCGAGGTCAGCGATGCCCAGACCATCGCCGGTCTGCTGGCAGATTCATCCGCCTTCGTGCGCTGGGAAGCCGCCAAGGCCCTTCAGCGCATCCACAATCCGGTGGCCATCGAACCGCTGCGGCGGACCCTGGCCGGTGACGAGGACGATGACGTGCGTATGGCCGCGGCCGATGCCCTGGGCCAGTATGCCAACACGGCGGTGTTCGACTCGCTGATCGGAGCATTGACCGACGCCAACTTCGCTGTGGCGTTGGCGGCGCGAAAAAGTCTGCACACGCTGACGGGCCAGGATCTGGGCAACGAGCCGCGCGACTGGATGGCCTGGGCGGATCAGCGCCGCGACGACCTTTTCGCCGGGCAGCGGGTGTACGTTTATCATCCCTATCAGAAGCCGCCGGGCACGTTCCAGAAGATGAATCCCTGGTACGAGCAGCCGGCGCCCGAAGCGCAGATGCCGGTGGGTCTGGATTCCAACAGTTCGCCGAACACGCAGCAATCGTAAGCTCCGAAGCCCAGCCTGCTCCAGTTCATGCTGTCCGCGAATGCGATTGCGTGGGCTTTGGTTGAGATTGCCCAAGGCGCAGCCGGGTCATTTCGTTGGGTAATCCTGTAAGATGGTCGGCCCTCAGGAGATACCCGTATGCTGCGTGGTCTGTTTGTGGAAGGAGAAAGGGGGTTCAACCAAATCTGGGCCGGGCCTGAACTGGAGGAGGTCGGCCGGTTGATCGACATCTATGCCCCGCGCCAGGAGCAGGCGGTGGCGCGGGCGCAGCCGCAAGTCCTGCATGACATGGACGTGCTGCTGTCGGGCTGGGAACCGCCGCTGCTCGATGAGCAGTTTCTTGATGCCGCGCCCAACCTGAAGCTGTTTCTTTATGGAGCTGGTTCCGTCAGAAAAGCCCTGACCGAAGCGTTCTGGGAACGTGATATCAAAGTCTGCTCCGCGTGGGGCGCCAATGCGCTGCCCGTGGCGGAATTCACCCTCAGTCAGATTTTCGCCTGTCTCAAGGGCGTCTGGCAGTATGCCTTGCAGGCCCATACCACCGGCCGCTACCCGCAGCGACAGGATTATCCCGGCGCTTACGGCAGCACGGTGGGTCTGATTTCCCTGGGCATGATCGGGCGACGGGTCTGCCAGTTGCTCAAACCCTTCGACCTGAAAGTGATCGCCTACGACCCGTTCATGAGCGAGCAGCAGGCTGAGGCGCTGGGCGTGCAGTTGGTGGACCTGGATGAACTGTTCCGCCGCTGCGACGTGGTTTCCGTGCATGCACCGCGTCTGCCCGAAACCATCGGCATGATCAGCGGACGGCACCTGGAGATGATGAAACACCGCGCTTCGTTCATCAACACCGCCCGTGGGGCCGTGGTGCGCGAGCAGGAGATGATCGACGTGCTGCGCCGGCGGCCGGACCTGCAGGCGGTGCTGGATGTGACGCATCCGGAACCCCCCGAGCCCGGGTCGCCGCTCTACCAACTGCCCAACGTCATGCTCACGCCCCACATCGCAGGCTCGCATCACATCGAATGCCGCCGCATGGGACGGTTCATGGTCGAGGAACTCAAGCGCTACATCGCCGGCGAAACTTTGCAGTGGCAGATCACCCAGCAGCAGGCTGCGATCCTGGCCTGATACGGTTGCCGCGACGCGCGTGCGAATCAATCGTGGCGCAGGGCGACGATGGGGTCCTGGTTGGCGGCTTTGATGGCTGGATAAAGCCCGAAGATGATGCCCACCGCGGTGGCCACGAAGAAGCTGACGATGATCGACCAGTTGGTCACGTAAGGCTGCTCCAGGGCCGCCACGTAACGGTGGGCCACGGCAATGCAGGCCACCATCAGCAGCCCCAGGCACACGCCGATCACCCCGCCCAGCCCGCTGAGCACGGTGGTTTCCACCAGAAATTGGGCGATGATGTGGCGGCGAGTGGCGCCCAGGGCCCGGCGGATGCCGATCTCCCGCGTGCGCTCGGTCACGCTGGCCAGCATGATGTTCATGATGCCGATGCCGCCGACCAGCAGCGACAGGCCCGCGATGATGATCATCAGCACGTTGAACATCAGTTGCGTGCGCTCCGCCTGACGCAGTAACTCCAGCGGCACGATGGTGGTCACGTCCTTGGCCTGGCTGTGCTCGATCTCCAGCAGGCGCTTGATCTGATCAGCCACATTCTGCACGCTCTTTTCATCATCGACGCGGACGATGACCTCGCTCAACTCGACCTGCGTCATCTCGAACGACCCGCTGGAGCGGCGCATGAGGACGTCGCCGAAGCGATCCACCGCTGCGCTCATGGGCACGTGTATGTCGAAGTTCAGATCGCGCCCCACCAATGCCGAGCCCGCCCCGCCCGCCAGGCCGATCGGCTGAAGCACGCCCACCACCTTGAAGGTCTGGTCGTCAACTTGAATGGTGCTCTCCAGCGGATCGACCAGGGGAAACAAGCGCTCGGCCACCGAGGCGCCGATCACCGCCACCGGCTCATGGCGCAGCATGTCCTGGTCGCTGAGGTAACGCCCGCGCTGGATGTTCAGCGACAGCGTCTCCATCAACGCCGGCTCGGTGCCGAAGACCTTGCCCGGTGCGGTGTAGAAACCGTTGTACACCTGGCCGCCGATCTCTTTCAGCGGCACGATGTATTCCAGATGTGGGACGGTCGATTCGACGCGGCGGATGTCCTTGCGCAGCAGGCCGTAGGCGATCAGCCGGCTGGTGGCCTGGGCGGTCTGCGACTCGGCGGGCTTGACCGAGCGCAGGATGATGTTGCGCACGCCCAGTTGGCGGATGTCGCGCAAAGCAGCCACCTTGGCGCCTTCACCGTAGGCTGCGATGGCCACCACCGCCGCGATGCCGATGATGATGCCCAGGGCTGTCAGCAACGAGCGCAGCTTGTGCAGGCGCAGGTTGTTCAGACCCAGACGCAGGGTTTCCAGAAGAAAGTTCATAACGGAAACATTGCTCTCGTAGGCAGGTGACCGTTATTGTAATCAAATCATGCCCGAGATCGAAGTCACCCAGGAACGCGAAGGAACCAACCAGTGGTCGTACACCGTGCGGGTGTTCGAGGCCGGTCGGCGGCACGAATACGCGGTGACGCTGGGGTTCAGCGATTATGACCTGTGGTGCCGGGGTCGGGCAGCCCCGTCCAGGGTGGTCGAACAGGCCTTCGCTTTCCTGCTGGAGCGCGAGCCCGCCGACGCCATTCTCAAGCGCTTCGATTGCTCGGTGATCCGCCGCTATTTCCCGGAAGTGGACCGCAACCTGCCCGGGCGGCTGTGAGCCGCTTGCCGCTTCGCGGAACCGTCCGTGGGCCGGGAGTTTTCGCGAAGCCGCAAGCGGCCGCCCGCGCGCGATATCATGTGAGCATGTCGCACCCCAAGCTGTCGGTCAACGTCAACCGCGTGGCGCTGCTGCGCAACAGCCGGGACATCGGATTGCCCAACCTGCTGGAGCTTTCGCGCATCGCCCTGGAGGCCGGGGCTGCCGGCCTGACCGTGCATCCCCGCCCGGATCAGCGGCACATCCGGCCCGACGACGTGGACGACATTTCTGACCTACTCAATGAGTTCGCCGGCCGCGAGTTCAATATCGAAGGCAACCCCTTCATCGGTGACTACCTCGACCACTGCCGCCGCACGCGACCCACGCAGGCCACCTTCGTGCCCGACTCGCCCGAGCAGCGCACCAGCGATCATGGATTCGTTCTCGACGACGCTGTCATTGCCCGGCTGCAACCGCTGATCCGCGAGTTGAAAGACCTGGGCATCCGCGTGAGTCTGTTCATGGACGCCGACCCCGCCATGATCGAGCGCGTGCCTGCCACCGGCGCCGACCGGGTCGAGCTTTACACCGAAAGCTACGCCCGGGCCTACGACCACGGCGGCGAAATGCTCGAGCGCGAGTTCCGCCGCTTTCAATCCGCGGCCGCCAAGGCCAGTGAAATGGGCCTCGGCTTGAATGCCGGACATGATCTGAATCTGGACAACCTGCCGCGCTTCATCAGCATCCCCGACCTGCTGGAAGTCAGCATCGGCCACGCCCTGATCGCCGACGCCCTGAAGATGGGCATGCGCGACGCGGTCAAAGCGTATCTGCACGTGGTGGCGTGAGGATGTCTCTGATGGCTGATCTCTGATGTAAAAGACAGTGGATTGTGATTGCCTCTGACATCAGCAATCAGACATCAGACATTCCCCCTTACGCTGACCTGAAATTCTCCACCGGCCGATTGCGGTGATCGACGCGCTTGTCCAGCGGGAACAGCAGCAGACTCAGGTTGCTGGCCACGCGATCGCCGAACTGGCGGTAGCGCGGATAGTACGTCGGCCCCTGCTCCAGGATCGGCCGGGTGTCCACGCCTTCGGGGCCAAGCTGGCGGCCGCAGATCATCTCCAGGTCCGAGCGCGACCATTCGAAGTGATACTGAAACGCATACGTGCGCAGCCCCACCTTGAACGCCTGCACCTTGCACTGCTGCGAGGAAGCCAGTGGCGTGGAGCCCGGCGGCAGCTTGGCGACGTGCTGGCCGTGACAGTGAAACTGCACCACCTGCCAGGGGACGCCGGCCAGGATCGGATCGGTCGTGCCCGGGAAGTTCAGCGTCACCGGCCGCCAACCGATCTCCTGCTCACTCATGGCCGCCACCTCACCGCCCAATGCCGCGGCAATCAACTGCGCCCCCAGGCAGACGCCCAGCACCGGGATGTTGCTCTGATGAGCCTGGCGGATCAACTCCATCTCCCGCGCCAGGTAGGGATATTTGTCCTGCTGATCAACGTTCTGCGGACCGCCCATGGCGATCAGACCGTCCACGCCGTCCAGGTCGGCCGGCAGGTCCTGGCCCTCGTACGGCTGATAGACGTCCAGGCGGTGCCCGTCATCGCGCAAAATCCGGCCGATGCGGGCGGTGGTCTCACAGGGATGATGTTCAAAAACGAGTATGGCCATGGTGGGGAAGTTTCGGCAACGGAAACAGGAGTGTCAAACGGCCGCCTTTTTTGGTTCATCCGCCCAATCTGTGGGTGATGATGGATCGCAGGAGATGCCCGCTCTGCGGCCGCGGGGCCGCCCCCGGAAGGGTTGGGGGGGAAGTGCGTGAAGTGTGAATGAACATCGCTGGTGACTGCGATAGG
>JADLFV010000129.1 GCA_020849625.1 Phycisphaeraceae bacterium | reverse complement strand
GGGGGCTGACAGGCGCGTCGCCTACCGGCTCTATGGGGCCTCGGCGAAACTGGCCTTCCCCCCGGAAGTGATGTGCTGCGCAAGTGGTGCGTCACGAAGTGGTGTCGCCTTGCTGCGCGCGTGGCGGGTCTGGGCCGATCGGACCCGTCACGGCGCGGCGCGGTGATTTTTGATTTGGCGGCTTTGGCCGCTAAATCCTCAATCAAACGGCCTCAACGGCGGCCGAAGCCGCTAGATCAAAAATCCTACCCGCGTGATTTCTCATTGTCACGGCCGGTAAACCGGCCTCAGCCGGGGCTGTGCAAAGGTCACGATTGGCAACCTATACTTTCCGCATGTCCATCGCTTTGCGGCATCGTCGGCCGGGCCGGCCCAGTGTGCGGCTGCTGATCCTGGGCTGGAGCCTTTGGCTGCTGGCGCTGTGGGGGATGCAGTGGCTGGAGATGAGCGTGAACGAGGCGGCGGTGCGATGGCTGGTGTTCGGCGCGGCGCTGGGTTTGTTCGTGGCGTGGCCGGCGTTGCGGCTCAGTCAATGGGGCTCGACGGGCGGCGTGCTGCTGGACTGGCTAGCGCTGAATCTGCTGTGGCAGGCGGTGGTCTGGCCGCTGATGACCATCGCCCGCTGGCCGATGCACCAGGCGGTGTGGTTGGCGGTGGCGATGGCGGCCTGGAGCCTGGCGGTGGGCTGGCTGATCGCGGTGGGCGGGCTGTGGGATCGCGGCCGATTCAGGACTGCGGCCATGGGGGCCTGCCTGCTGCTGCTGCTGGGTGAGCCCTTGCTGATGCTGGGTTTGGGGCGTGGTTCCTGGCCGACGTGGGTGAGTCCGCTGGGTTCGCTGTGGGCCCTGACCGAGGCGGCGGGTAATTTCCAGCCGCGGCCGTGGGCCGAGCACATTTCGCTGATGGCGGCGGTGTCGGTGGGCGCCTGGGGAGCATTGCTGCTGTTTCAGGTCTGCTCGGTTAGAATGAAGCACGTAGCCTGACGTGGACCGACCGACGCCCGCGGAAGAAATCTTCCCGGGCGTTGGGGTATTTTTTTCACGGGAGATTTGATCTTGCAGTTCATCACCGCACAGGAAAAAGTGAAACTGACCGAACGCCTGGAGACGCTCAAGGGCCGGCGAACGGAGTTGTCGCGGCGGATCGCCGAGGCCCGGCGTGACGGCGACCTCAGCGAGAATGCGGACTATCACGCCGCCCGCGAGGAGCAGGGCCTCAACGAAGCGGAGATCCGCCGGCTGGAGGCGCGCCTGAGCGAAGCGCATGTAGCCTCCGGTGACGCGGTGCCCGAGGACATGGTGTTCATGGGCTCGTTGGTCAAGCTGCGCGACCTGGACGACGACAGCGAGGACCTCTACAAGATCGTGGGCGAAGCCAGTGGCAACTTCGATGCCGACGAGATCGAGGTGACCGCCAGCAGTCCCATGGGCGAGGCCCTGATGAAAGCCCGCGTGGGCGAGACGGTCAAGGTCGATCTGCCGCGCGGCCCCAAGCGTTTCCACATCGTGGAGCTGCTCTGACCCGGCGTGCCCCCGAAAGTGAAGCACGCCTCACCCCGGAACCTTCCAGGGAAGCAACTTCCGGGGCAAAAAGGGCGATGGCAGGCGAATTATGGGGCCTCGGCTGAATACTCGATCCAACGGCAGCCGACATACATACAATAGATAGGCACCGGGCAGGCGTCCGGCTCACTGACGGGAGGGCTTAACCATGACCACCAGACTGATCCTCATCCCGTTCCTCACGCTGGCCATGACACTGCCGGCCCTGGGCCAGCAGGCGGCCGGCGGACAGAGCGGCCGAGCGCTCGATGCCAATCTGCGCGTCGGTTCCGGCGGCGCCAACAGCAACAACCCCATGCCCGACTACCGCCTGCGCAACGACCTGGTCACCGGCAACGTGGCCGGCGGCCGCGGCTTTCAGGGCGACATCGGCTACACCGCGCCCGGTGAGTTCCAGGGCGCGCTGGGCAGCGACAGCCTCTTCAACTTCCGGGCCGAGTCGCTTTACTCGGCCCCCGCATTGGTCAACACACAGCCCCTCACTCGCTACGGCGGCGGCACGGCGCCGGTCTTCCGCTCGTACACCAACCTCGCCGGCCAGAGCCTCTCGACCGGCGGACCTTCCGGGGCCGGGGCCGGCTACTACTATGAGGGTGGCCAGCGACTGGTCAGCTCCGGTTCTTACAGCTTCCTGTCGTCGCCCCTGGTCACCACGTCCAGCCTCAGCGCCGTGCGCAGCACGGAAGGTCAGACTTTGGCGCTGAGCGATTCGCCGCTGCTGGGCGTGCGCCAGGTCGATACCCAGACGCCCACCATGCGCCCGCCGATCACCCCCGAGCAGCAGAAGCAGCTCGACGACGCCAGCCAGGCGCTGAACAAGGACGCCCGCATCAGTCCGACTCAGCCGCCACAGGTGACCGTGGAAGAACCGGAAAGCACCACGGTCGAAACCGACACGATGCAGCCGCAGCAGCAGCAAGAGCAGCAGGAGGCGCAGCCGCTGCCCGGCGCGCTGACCCTGGCCCTCGGCCAGCAGCTTCAGCCTAACGCCCCTAAGCAGTGGTTCAACATCCAGCAGGCGCGCGAGTCGATCCTGGAGAACCCCAAAGCTGAAGCGCAGCCCAGCGTCTATAGCGCGCTGATGGCTGAGCTGCGCGAGAAGAGCAAGTCCGGCAAACCACTGATCAAGAGCCCTGTGGACGAAACCGAATCGGCTGACCTCGAACAGCCCGATCAGGAGCGCGTGAAGCAGGCGGAACAGGCTGCCCTCGAAGCGATCCGCAAGGCCTACGGCATTCCCGAGCAGCCCGCGGAAACCGAATTGAAAACTCAGGCTGAGCAGAACGAAGTCAACGACCTGCTGGGCGAGTTGAACTACGACCTGCCCGCTTTTCCTTCGCTGGCTGGCGCGGAAAAGACGCGCAGCAACCAGTTGATGGGCGAAGCTGAGGCGGCCCTGGCGTCCGGCGATTTCTTCAAGGCGGAAAGCGCCTACAAGCAGGCCCAGATGTTGACGCCCGATGATCCGATGCCGAGCGTGGGCATGATGCACGCTCAACTGGGAGCCGGCATGATCCGCTCCTCCGCGCTCAACCTGCGCCGGCTTTTCGAGCGCCACCCCGAACTGATCGCCGCCCGTTACGAGGCACGCCTGCTGCCCAGCGCCGAACGCCTGCGCTGGGTGCAGGGTGAACTCAACCAACTGATCGAAAGCCCCGACTCCACCGATGATCCGGGCATCATGATGGCTTACCTGGGCTACCAGGTGCAGTCCCGCCAGTTGATCCGTTACGGGCTGGCCATGGCCCAGAGCCGCGACCCGCGCGATCCGCTGCTGCCCGTGCTGCGCAGCATCTGGCTCGATGCCGCAACCCCGGACGCCGAGGCTGACGCGCCCGCACCACCACCTGCCGCGGTAGAGACCCCCGCGGAAACACCCGCCGCGGAGCAGTCTGCGCCACCAGCCGAGGCCCCATCGAAGCCTTGATCCTGACGGTTTCGCCCTCCACCGATCCACGCTCTTGAACGACCTGCCCGAAACTTCTCTCGCGCCGCTGGATGAATCGTTCACTGAACTTTCGGTGGACCAGTCGCTGTCGCTGACTGATTTTCTCGACCTGGCCACGCTGCAGGAAATTCAGGATTCCTTCTCAGCCGTCACCCGCCTGGCGACCGTCATCCGCGATGCTGACGATCAACCGCTGACCCGGCGCACTGACGCTGAGAGCCGTGACGCATCCGACATGGTGCTCGATCAACTGCTCGATGAGCAGGGCCGCTTCATCGCACCGATCATCGTGGGCGGGCGCAGGCTCGGCTCGATCGCCATCGAAAAGCCGTTGAACACGCACATGCGCAATCCGCGCCCGCACCTGCGGGCCCTGGCCCAGGAACTGGGCGTGCCGCCCGAGCGTCTCGACGACGTGGTGCGGCAGGCGGAGGAATCCTGCGGCCCCAACCGCGCGGCCAGCGTGCAGTTTCTCTATCTGCTGGCCAACGCCATCGCCCGCCTGTGCTACGACGACTACCAGGCCCGCCGCCGCGTGCGCGAGCTTTCGACTCTGTATCGCGTCAGTCGCCTGATCGCCGGGCACAAGGACCTGCGCCAGGTGCTCGACACCGCGGTGCAGTCGGTGGCGGAGGTCATGCAGGCGCGGGCTGCCATGATTCGCCTGATCGAAAAGATCGACGGCAAGCCGATGCTGGTATCGCGCGCTTCGCACAACCTTTCGCAGCGCTACATCGACAAGGGCCACGTGCCGCTGGATCGCTCGACCATGTACAAGGCGGCTCTCGAAGGCGAAGTGGTGCAGATCGAGGACATGCCCACCGACGCCCGCTCGCTCCATCCCGACGATGCCCGCCGCGAGGGCCTGGTCTCCATGCTTTGCGCCGCGATCGTTCACCAGGGCGAACCCATCGGCACGCTGCAACTCTACAGCGCCCAGACCCGCCGCTTCAGCGCGTTCGAGGTCAACCTGTTGCGTGCCATCGCCCAGATGCTCGCCGCTGCGATCGAAAACGCTCGATTGGAAACCACGCGCCACGAGCACGAGCGACTCAGCCGCCAGTTGCACCTGGCTGCCAGCGTGCAGCGCCGCATGCTGCCGACCAAAATGCCGCAGTATCCGCCGTTCGAGATCGCCGCCCGCTACATCCCCAGCTTCGAGCTGGGCGGCGACTTCTACGACTTTATCGACCTGGATCAGAACAACCTCGGCATCGCCATCGGCGACGTGGTCGGTAAGGGCATTGCCGCCAGCCTGCTGATGGCCTCCGTCCGCGCCTCGCTGCGCGCTTATGCCCAGGACGTGTACGACCTCGACGAGATCATCGCCCGCTGCAACGTCGCCCTCTGCCGCGATACGCTGGACAACGAATTCGCCACGCTGTGGTACGGCGTGTTCAACCCCGAGACGCACCGCCTGACCTACTGCAACGCCGGGCACAACCCCCCGCTGCTGCTGCGCGACGGCCGCATCCATCAACTGGCCACCGGCGGCATGATCGTGGGCGTCGATGAAACCCAGCACTACGAAAAAGGCATCTGGGATCTCAACCGCGGCGACCTGCTGCTGCTATACACCGACGGCCTGGTCGATGCCTTCAACGCCGACGGCCGCAAGTTTGGCAACGAGCGCGTCGAACAAACCCTGCGCCAGTGC
Source organism: Phycisphaeraceae bacterium (assembly GCA_020849625.1). Classification (GTDB taxonomy): domain Bacteria; phylum Planctomycetota; class Phycisphaerae; order Phycisphaerales; family Phycisphaeraceae; genus JADLFV01. The sequence goes on along the minus strand of JADLFV010000129.1, from coordinate 75,490 downwards.
GCCAGCAAGTCCGCCACCGACGCCCTCAACCATCTGCACTGGACCGTCCGCCAGTTCACCGGCACCCGCCGCAGCATCGACGACACCTCCCTGGTGGTGGTCAAGGTGAATTGAATGATGACCAAGCCGAGGGCTGAGCGCAGCGAAGCCCCGGATCGCGTGGTTGATGCCGCGTTCGATCCGGCCCTTCGTCGCCGACTCCTCAGGGCTCGGCGTCACTATACGTGTTCCCCCGCCCGCCAACGGCGCATGGCATCCATCAGTTCGCGTTTCATCGGATCGCAGGCCGCATCATGCCAGCGGTTGTGCTTCTCCTGCGGATCGGCGTAGAGATCGTACAGTTCGCCGTCGGTCGAGTCTTCGTAGTGCACCATCTTGTAGCGCTCGCTGCGGACCATGGTCATCATGGTCACTTCCTTGAGCAGGTTGTCGGCCGTGTGCTCGGCGAAGACGTATTCGCGCAGCGGGGCATCGTCCTGCATTCGTTTCAGAAGTGAGCGGCCTTCAAAGTTTTCATCCAGTTCCACTCCCGCCATTTCCAGAATCGTGGCGGCCACGTCAATGTGCTGAGTCAGTCCCTCATAGGTCTTGCCCTTCGCGCCCGAAGGTAATCTTCCGGGGGCGGGGGACCAGAAGATCATGGGCAGGCGTGTGATCTGTTCGTACATGGTCCACTTCTGGATGTGGCCGTGATCGCCCAGGCAGTCGCCGTGATCGGACCCGAAGACGACGACGGCATTGTCGAGATAGCCGCGCTTTTTCAGAGCGTCGAGAATCAGGCCCACATGCTCGTCGATCAGCGAGACGTTGGCGTCGTAGTGATGGCGCAAGCGGCGAAGCTGCGCTTCGGTTGGATTGAGTTGCCACTTGACCGCATCGTGATTGTTGTCAGCCATCTCCTGACGCAGGGCCTTGAGGGCGTGCGGTTGGGCGTCCAGTTCCTCGTCGGTCACCCGCGGCACGGGGGTGTCGGCGGGATCGTACAGATCGAGGAACCGCTGCGGTGGATCGTAAGGCGGATGCGGGCCGGGGAACCCGATGACCAGCAACAACGGCGCATTGGAGCGGCGATTCTCGATCAACCACCGCGCGGTGCGCCCCACGAAGATGTCCGAATGATGCTGCTCATCCAATGGCCAGGTGAATGCGCCCAGGGCCTGCGCCCACTCGGAGTGCTCCGCCTTGTAGGTGTCGCGGCTGGGCTTGCGGACGTTCATGTAAGCCAGGTACTTGTCCCACTCATCGAAGTACCCGCCGTGCTCGCGCTCCAGGCGCAGCGGGCGGTCCTTGTTTTCCACGACCAGTCGCTGATCGAACCCGCAGGGGGCATCGAAGGGGATGGTGTGCATCTTGCCGACGTTGACCGTGTGATAGCCGGAGGCCTGAAGCTGCTCGATCCAGGAGGTGGACCAGTGATGAGCGTTGTGGAAGACGCCGAGCTGATGAGGATAGCGTCCGTTGAAGAAGCTGGAGCGTGAAGGCACGCAGGACGGCGCGGTGCAGTAGCAATGCGTCAGGGCCACGCCTTCGTGGACCAGGCGATCGAGGTTGGGCGTGTGCATGTGACCAGCCCCCAGGGCCGCGATGGTGTCGTAGCGCTGCTGGTCGGTCATGATGAGAATGATGTTGGGGCGGTCGTCGGATTGAGGCATGAGTTCACCGGCTGGAAGCTAAAAGCAAACTGGACTCGGCAGGCACATCATAAACTGAAGGAAGAATAACCGCAGAGACGCGGAGGACGCTGAGAAAGGCAATAAGAGAATACGTTGGCCGCAAAAAGGCGCAGAAATCGCGAGAAGGAATGAGATTCAAATCCTATTGCGTCTTTTTCTGCTTTTTTTACAGCCACTTCTCTGTTCTAATGCCTTCCTCTGCGTCCTCCGCGTCTCCGCGGTTCAATTCTCCGACGTTCTCAATACACCAGGCCGCGGAAGTTTTTGACGCGGTGGAAGGTGGTCAGGTTGCCGTTGTGGGCGTCGTGGGCTTTGTCATCGCCGCTGCGCGACATGATGACCAGGTCGTCGCCGTCGATGTCCATGCTGCAATAGTGGCGGGCGGCGTTCATGTCCGGGCCGATGGCGACGACGCCGGCGAAGCACCAGTCGTACAGGTTGCGCGAGTAGTGCAGCACCAGGCGATGCCGCTCCTGGTTGGGCAGGTTCCAGCGGCGCGGATCCATTTTTTCGACGGCCACCATGCTGTCGGTGGACTGGCTGCCCAGCAACCAGTAGAGCTGTGTTTTCTGATCGTAGAGCACGTAGAACTTCATCTGACCGCCCGGCAGCGGGATGAAGAGCATGTCCTTGCCGGAGGGCGCTTGTTCCAGCATGGTGGTCATGGTGCCATCGGGATTCTCAACGACTTTGCTGAGGCACGCGATGTTGGTGCCGCCGGTGTTGCAGCGGCCCAGCAGATGAAAAGTGTGGCCGGTGGGGTCGTACCAGATGTGGTTGGGATCCATGATCTGGACCACGTTGGTTTCCAGCCAGCCCATGGGCGCCATGCCGCGGCGGGGCTTTTCGGTGATGATGTAGGAGCTTGTCGGATTGGTAGGCAGATAGGGGATGCCGACGTAGTTGATCTTGCTCTGATCGACGAAGTCCATGAAGACCAGTTCGCTGGCGAAGGTCCAGCTTTCGCGCTTGAGCAGATCAGCCTTGAGCGAAGCGCGCATGAGCACGGGGGCGCAGTTGGCCACGTCCCAGCCCTTGATGTCGCGGGGCAGGCGATGCTCCATGACGATGTAGATGTTGCCGTTGGCCTTCCAGTAGCCGACCGCCGACTGGTGCCACAGTTGGCCCTCGGTCAGATTTACGGGCTGCGTCCATGTTTCACCGTTGTCTTCGCTGCGCATGATGCGCAGGTCGTCGCGATGGCCGAGGATGTAGATGTGGCCGCCGGCCTCGAAGGCCCGCTGGTGCCACATGCGATAGTGAGCGCGCTCGGTCCAGGTCCGGCCGCCGTCGTCACTGGTCAGCACCGCCGCGTTCTGGGCTTCGCCGGCTTCATCGACCCAGCCGTTCTTCTTGCAAAACTCTTCCGCGCCGGACCCGCCGTAGCTGTAGCCCCCGATCAACCGACCGCCGGCCCCCGGAAGGGCCAGCACGTAGGGATCGTAAAACCAGATCGTCTGCGGATCGGGCGACGTGCTCACCGCCACGTAGTCCTGGGCCAGCGGCGTGATCTTCTGCGGATTGTCGGGAAATTGCGCATCAATCAGGCTGTTGGCATCGGGCAGGCGCTCCTGCTGGGCGCCGGCTGACGCAGCCAGGAACATCGACAGGGTCAAGGTCAGTAACAAGTGGATTCGAGTCATGGGTTGCTCCAGTTCTTTTCAATAGACAAGGCCGCGGAAGTTGGTCACGCGGTGGAAGGTCGCCAGGTTGCCGTTGTGGGCGTCGTGGGCGCGATTGTCGCCGCTGCGCGACATGATGACCAGGTCATCGCCGTCGATGTCCATGCTGCAATAGTGCCTTGCCCCGTTCATGTCCGGCCCGATGGCGACGACGCCGGCGAAGCACCAGTCGTACAGATTGCGCGAGAAGTGCAGCACGAGGCGATGCCGCTCCTGGTTGGGGATGCCGTAGCGGAGCGGGTCCATCTTCTTGACATCGATCATGCTGTCGGTGGTCTGATTGCCAAGCAGCCAGTAAAGCCCGCTCTTTTCATCGTAGGTGACGTAGAACTTCATGCCGCCGCCGGGCAGCGGGACAAACAGCATGTCCTTGCCGGAGGGGACCTGCTCCAGCATGGTGGTCAAGCTGCCGTCGGGATTTTCGACGACCTTGCTGAAGGCCGCGACGTTGGTCCCGCCGGTGTTGCAGCGACTGAGCATGTGGAAGGTGTGCCCCGTCGGGTCGAACCAGACGTGGTTGGGATCGTGAATCTGAACGACGTTGGTCTCCAGCCAGCCCATGGGCGCCATGCCGCGGCGGGGCGCAAGGGAGTACGAGGTGGTGGGATTGGTGGGAAAGAAGGGGATGCCGACGTAGTTGAGCTTGTTGATGTCCACGATATCCATGAACACCAGCTCGCTGGCGAAGGTCCAGTTCTCGCGCTGGGTCAGGTCGTCGCTGAGCTTGCCGCGCATGAGCACGGGGGCGATGTTGGTCACATCCCAGCCCTTGATGCCGCGCTCGAGGCGGTGCTCCATGACGATGTAGATGTTGCCGTTGGCCTTGCAGTAACCGACCGCGGACTGGTGCCACTGCTGTCCCTGGGTCAGTTCGACGGGCTGCGTCCAGGTTTGGCCGCGATCATCAGAGCGCATGATGCGCAGGTTTCCGCTGTGGCCGAGGATGTAGATCTTGCCGTCAGCTTCAAAGGCCCGCTGGTGCGACATGCGATAGCGGGCGCGTTCGGTCCACGTCTTGCCGCCGTCGTCGCTGGTCAGCACCACGGCGTTCTGTGGCTGGCCGTCGGCGTCGAGCCAGCCTTTCTGCTTGCAGTAGTCCACTCTGCCCGGCCCGCCCAGGGTGTAGCCGCCGATCAGTCGGCCATCCTCCAAGGCCAGAACGTACGGATCGTAAATCCACACCCGCTCCGGGTCAGGTGACCGCCCCACCGCGACATGGTCCTGAGCCAGCGGCGTGATCTTCTGCGGATTGTCGGGAAATCGCCTGTCAATCAGGCTGTTGGGATCGGGCAGTCGCCCGCTCTGGGCCGCGGCTGTGACAGCCGCACTCAACCACAGGCACAACGTCAGACAACTTCGCGTGACATGCATCGAAAACTCCTTGCGTTCAATCCAGCGGCCAGGCCTCGGCGTAAGGATACAGCGGATCGTTGATCTGCTTCATCTGCCTGCGCAGTCTGCCGTCCAAGTCACGGCGAACAGCCACGATCTGCGGATCGTCGGACGCGATCAGGTTGTGCCGCTCCTGCGGATCGTCGGGGTAGCGATACAACTCGTCGCGGCCGAGACGGGTGAAGTCGCGCACCAGCTTCCACTGGGAGGTGCGATAGCAGCGCAGCTTGCGGTGCTGGGCTACCAGGTCGTTGTCCCAGTCGGTGGCTTGTCCGATGAGCACGGGCAGGTAGTTTTTGCCGCGCAGCACCGCGCCTTGCGGCGCCTCCACGCCCGCCATGGCCAGCAGGGTGGGGAACCAGTCCAGGTGAGTGAACGTCTCGGTGGTCTGCGTGCCCGCTTTGAGCCGGGCCGGCCAGCGGATGATGGCGGGAACGCGGATGGAGTTGTCATAGAGATTGTCGCGCACGATCAGCGGGCGGTCGTCCATCAGGTCGTTGTAGATGCCGGCCGGGTCTTTGCCATCGGTGGTGATCCACCAGCCGCTGCCCTTATGCCACAGGCCGTGGTGCCCGATCATGTAACCGTGATCGGAGCTGTAGATGACGATGGTGTTCTCGGTCAGGCCCAGTTCATCGAGCTTGGCGAGGATACGGCCGACGTTGCGATCGTTGCTGCGGACGGAGGCGTAATACTCGCGCATCATGCGCTCGACGCGCGGCACGTCCAGGTTGGGAAAGTCCGGCTCGGGCAGTGCCAGTTCCATCTTCCGCCACGGCGCTAAATCCTCATCCCGCATGGGCAGCCAGGTGCGATCGTCGTAAGGCAGCTTGTAATCCGCGGGCACACCCTGGTTGGCGTGCGGGGCCCAGAAGTGCAGCGAAATGGCGAACGGCTCGTCCTTGAAACGCTCCATGTATTCCATGGCCAGACCGGCCAGCACGTCGGAGGTGTATTCGCCCTTGAAGTCTTGCCACTGGCCTTCCACGCAGATGCTCGGATCGCGCGAAGTCTTACCGCCGGTGGGCCAACCGCTGAAAAACTCGTAGCCCTTGGCGGGGGGAAGATCAGCGTCCTCGTGATCGCCCAGGTGCCACTTGCCGACCATGGCCGTGCGATAGCCCGCGTCGCGCAGCACCCGCGGCCAGGTGATCACGTCGGCGGGTATGCCGCGCGCGCCATCGGACAGAAAATTCTCGATGCCGACCTCGCTGCTGTAGCGGCCGCTGATCACGCCGGCGCGGGCCGGGCTGCACACCGCGGCGGCGGCGAAAGCGTTACGGATCAGCACGCCGCCCTGCGCCAGCCGGTCCAGTTCGGGCGTGAAGGTGTTGGGATAGCCCGCGGCGGCAATGGTCCAGTCCGCCTGATCGTCCGCCATGATGAACAGGATGTTGGGGCGGCGATTCGATGCGGTGGATGCGTCCTGCGCCATGGCGGCCTGCGTCGCGGGCAGCCCCGCCGCCAGGGCGAGCGAAGTACGAAGCAGAGGTCGGTGTTTCATCGTTGCCTGTTCAATCGTTGGCGCGTCGCGGCGACAGCAGCAGCCAGGCGGGAAGGATCAGCAGCAGCGACGCAGGTTCCGGTACCGCCAGGCCCAGCGACTGCAAGGCTTCATCGTAACCGATATCCGCCGCAGCGCCGAAGCCCCAGTTGTCGCCGATGATCTGCAGGTCTGCCAGGTTTACGACGCCATCGCCGGTGAAGTCCGCCTGCGACCACTGGGCGGCGCCGGATTGCCAGTTGTCACCCAGAATCTGCAGGTCCGCGAGGTTGACCTGGCCGTCGGCGTTGGCGTCGCCGGGATGCACGAAGGGCGAATCGGTGCTGATGCGGATTTCGTCGAAGTGCAGGTCCTCAGCCAGCCGTGCCTGGTTAATCACGAACTTGGTCGCCACGTCGCTCAAATCCAGCGTCAACGTGCCCTGCCACGTGCTGGGTTCGACCAGAGTCTGGCCGGCCTCGAAGAGCTGGGCCTGCAGCACGTCGGCGACGCCCGATGGATTGAGCGTCATCTTGACCACCAACTGGTAATCGACCCCGATCGGCACCGGCGTGGTGGTGTCGAGCGCGGCTTCACTGTTGCCCAGGACCAGGCGCAGCAGTTCGCCGCTGGTCTGGCCCACCGCGATCACCCGCACGTTGCCGGCATTGTCCAGGCGGAAAAACTCGCTGTTCTCCGTGCCGCTGCCATTGGTTGCATCATCGCGGCGGAACAGCATGCTGCCGTAGAGCACCTGCGTGGCGCCCGGACTGGTGTCGATGGGATAATACAGCGTGCGCTCCGCGCGGACGGTAACCGCGTTGTCGGTGTGGGACAGTGCCTGATTGCCGCTGGCTGAGAAGTAACTGACGGGAGCGGCGATGTCCTGCGCCTCGATGACCGATGTGCCGACACTGGTCGGCGTGACCCATGCCCCGCCCCAGCCTGTCCCGCCGTTGCGGCCGTTCAGCCCGCCCCCGGAAGCGTAATCGAATGATTCACTGATCTGCACGCTGGTCTGCACCAGGGGCCCGAAGCGGTGAAAGGTGAGGAAATTGGCGTTGTGTGCGGTATCCGCGCCGCCCAGGCCGTCCGGATACCCCGTGCGAGAAACCGCCACGATTTCACCGTTATCCAGTTGCCAGTCCAGATACTGGAAGCCGATGTGCGACACGTCGGTCAGGTTCTGCAACACGATGCGCTCGACGTTCCAACTGGTCAGGTCATGGCTGCGCATCAGGGCGACGATGTTGCGGATGGTGCCGGGCTTGGCGGTCGGGTTGTAGTTGTTGGCGTTGACCATGTTGGCCAGCGTCCAGTAGGCGTCGGTGCCCGCGTCGTAGCGGATGACGAACTTCTTGGCACCGCCCGACATGGGTACGATGTCGCCCCCGGAATTAAATGTCATGGTGGCGCTGCTGATCGCGCGAGCGATAGCGACGTATTCCGGCTGGCCTTCATCGACATCCACCCGCAGCACATCGACCACCTTGCCGCTGCGATCGACCACGGCATTGCCTTCCAGCCAGCCGTTGAATCCGCTGTTGGGCAGCCAGTTCGTGTTGCGCGTCAGCAGGTTGGTGTAGGTCCAGTTGGCGGCATTGAGCAGGTTACTGCCCAGCGGCGCGCTCATCAGGCCCGCGCGATACTGACCGGGCCAGCCCGCAGGTCCGCCGTTGTCTTCGTATGCCCGCCAGATGCGCCCCTCGGCGATCACCACCGGCATGGCGCTGGTGTGCGCGCCCACGCTGCCTACCGCTGGCTTGAGCAAGCCGTTGCTGGAATTAGTCGGCGTGGTCCAGGTGGCGCCGCCGTCAGTCGAGCGGCGAATCACCATGTCGCCGTGAACGCGATTGGGACCCATCAAATAAAGATCGTTGTCATACACGAACAGACCGGACCACAGGTTGCCGCTGATCGTGGTCAACGCGGACCAGGACTGGCCCTGGTCAGTTGATTTGAAAAGATGCGTGGTGCCGGACGTTGACCCGCCGGAGGTCGGCCCGAAGACGTCGCGGCTGGCGACGTAATCCCCGTTGGGCAGAATAGCCAGAGAAGGCGTACCGACATACAGCTCGCTGGAAGCCGGCGAGTGCGTGATGACCACGCCCGGCACCTGCACGCCGTTGAACAGCGTCGTCTGGGCCTGCCCGCGCGCAGCGATGATCAGCAGCGCGATGCTCGAAATCACCGCCAGTTGTTCGATCAGGTTGAATGCGTGACAACGCGGTATGGTTCGTATCTCCATATAGCCCCGGCCTTGGCCGGGGTCTTCAAGCCGCCCAGCCAAGGCCGAGTCATTAAGGCACCCCGGCCAAGGCCGGGGCTATGTAATTTACCCGCCACGCCGACGCAACGTCGCCAGCAGCCCGCCCAGCAGCAGCATGCACAGCGACGCGGGCTCGGGGATGGCCACCTGAGCTAGGGCTTCGTCGAAGCTCACATCCGGCCCGGTGCCGAAGCCCCAGTTATCGCCGAGGATCTGCAGATCAGCCAGGTTGACGACGTTGTCACCGGTGAAGTCCGCTTCCGCCCAGCCGGCGGTGGTGGACTGCCAGTTATCGCCGAGGATTTGCAGGTCGGACAAGTTGACCAGGCCGTCACCGTTGGCGTCGCCGGGGTGATAGCCGCTACCGAGTGTGACCTGCAGCTTCTTGGTGCCCGCATCATCGACGATGGCATAGCTCCAACCGGCAGTGACCGAAGCAGCGGTCAGCAGGCTGCCGCCGGTGTTGTCGGTGAAGGTGCCGGTGGTGGACATCAGGGTGTAGGTGCCATTGACCGACGCGCCCAGGAAAGAGACATCGACCTGTGCGTTGGCAGCCAGATCAATGACGTTGGTCACCACGATGCCGGTGCCCACGCCGTTGGCGCCGTCAAGCTGAAACTCGAACAGGTTGGTGCCCTGGGCATCGGCGGTCAGATCGTCATTGATCTGGAACGACGCGGTGGATCCGATCAGCCGCACCGTGGAATCACCCAGGTTGCCGGACAGATAGTTGTCGATGTACAGCGAGCCGGTGCCGCTGACTTCCAGCACGCCCGAACCGCTCGCCTCATGGCCCATGTTCATGCGGTTGGTGCTCAGGCTGCCGCTGGAGATGGTCAGGGAGGCCTGGCCTAAACCACCGATGGTGGTGTACGAACTGTTGGCATTGACCACGCCGCCCATGATGTTCAACGTGCCCACGGCCGTGGCATCGTAGCCGAGATAGATGGAGTTGCTCAGGTCGGCCTGACCACCGCTGACGACCTCGATCAAGCCGATGGTGCCGGGATACCATCCGGCCCGCAGCCAGCGGCCGAGCGTGGCCGAGCTGAGCACCGCCTTGTCCGTGCCATCCTTTTCCACCAGCAGGTTGTCGGTGGCGGTGAATGGGACGGTGGGAAGTGTGGTGGTGCCTTCCTGATACCAGTTGTTGAGGTTGGTGAAGTCATTGTCCGCGGCGTTGTTGGTCCAGACATAGACCGTTTGGCCCATGACGGGGACGGCGGCGAACAGTATGGCCGCCAGCCATAGCGACGTGCGTGTGAGTTGACCAGTCATTTGAATTCTCCTTTGCATGCTAGATGGATCGCTTGATCGTTCCTGACAATGGACGCTTGACACTTACCGCTTGTCCGTTCGCCTCGAACGGCACAACAGCCCACCCGCCAGCAGCAGCCCCATCGAGGCCGGCTCGGGTACCACGTCTGCGAAACTCTGGCCGAGGAGAATCTCATCGAAATGCAGATCCTCCGCCAGACGGGCCTGATTGACCACCAGCTTGGTGGCCACGTCGCCCAGGTCCAGCGAAACCTGACCCTGCCAGAGGCCCGGCTCAGTGAGCGTGTCAGCGGCGGTGAACAGTTCCGCTTCCAGCACGTCGCTGGTGCCGGCGGGATTCAAGGTGAGCTTGAGCACCAGCAGGTAATCGGTGCCGATGCCGACCGAGGTGGTGGTGGTGACGATGCTGCCGCCGAGTTGCACGGTCATCAGTTCGCCGCTGGTTTGACCGACGCTGGCCACGCGAATGTTGCTGGCGTTGTCGAGGCGGAAGAACTCGCTGTTTTCCGTGCCGGCCCCGTTGGTCGCGTCGTTGCGTCGGAACAGGATGCTGCCGTAGAGCACCTGATTGGCGACGGGGTTGGTGCTGATCGGATTGAGCAGGGCCCGCTCGGTGCGGACGGTGGCCGAGGTGGCGGTATGGGCCAGGGCCTGGTTGCCGGTGGCGGCCGGGTAGCCGGCCGGGGCCGCGATGTCCTGGACCTCCAGCTTCGCGGAATACGTCTGGCCAGTCGGCGCCACCCAAGCGGCGCCCCAGCCCGTCCCGCCGTTCTGACCGTTCAGGTCAGCGCCCAGCGTGTAGTTGAACGACTCGCTGACGACGATCGCCGCCGGAACAGTTCCCGGCATGGCCGCCAGCAGCAGCGCCGCCAGGCACATCGCCGTGCAATACTTTTTGGCTGTCATCTTCTTTTCCTCCACATACAAAGTAACGGGTCAACGGAAAACCATAGCGTGCCTACGCCGGCACACATTCAACGGGCATTAGGCAATCGATAGAAGCGCGAGCCTTCCAGGTTGGGCACCGGCACGTCGAACAGCTTGTCATCGTTGCCCATGTAGGTGTTGGCGCTGCCGTCGCGGCGGGCGAAGTTGCCGGCCAGCACGTCGAGATCCGCAAATGTGCCGGTCTTCTGGTAGTCGCTGATCGTGAAGTTACCTGGATTGGGGATATAGACTGTTTGCCAGCCGGCCTGGCCGTTGAGGTGGTTGGCCTGGAGCGTGGTGCCGTTGAGGACCAGCCGATCGCCCACCAGCACGTCCATGCCGTGGCCGTCGATTTCCCACTTGTCGTCGGTCCGCTGCCAGAAGTAGGGCTTGTCCCAGACGTTGTTGACGCGGTTGAAGAAGAATCCGTTGGTGAACATGTAATCGACGTAGATGCGGGTCGAGCCCAGCGGGATCGCGGCCGGACTCTTGTCGTACGGCTCGCAGTAGGGACAGGTCATGAAGTTGACGTTGACGTAAGGCAGATACAGGCGGCGCAGGTCGTTGTTGGGTCCGAAGGTGTCGGCGATCTGGTTGGCCCAGTAGCCGCTGTTGATGGTGGCGGCACTGAGGGCGACGCGCAATTCGTAATAGCCCAGCGGCAGCCGCCCGTTGTCCACCTGGTAAGCGTTCTGGGCCGCGGCCAGGGAGCGGACGTTGGTCAGGCATTGCACGTTCTTGGCGGCGTCCTTGGCCTTGGACAGGGCCGGCAGCAGAATGGAAATCAGCAGCGCGATGATGGAGATGACGACCAGAAGCTCGATGAGCGTGAAACCGCGCGATCCTGCCCGGATGGTGGCTTGCGCTTTCATTGCGGCGTTCCTTTGGTGGTGGATGAATCGGCGACACGACTTTTCTTGTTGATCCGTCTGCCGCTGGTCGGCAGGAAGGCGTCATCGGTCAGGCTCACGCCCCGCGGCATCAATGACGCCAGGTCCAGATCGACCGGGGCGGATTCGGTGGCGTGATGGCGCAGAAACTTGATGGCCCCGTCACGACTGAAACGCAGGTGACCGCGCATGCGGCGGCGGGCGGCGGGCGCGTTGCCGTCGCGGATCGCCCGGTAGATGCGAGTGTGCCACAGGTAGATGCGGGCGATGGTGGGCAGGTCTTGATGATCGTGGCGGCGGGTGGCGAAGATCAGCGTGAACACCCGCATGTCCTCGATCATCCGTCGCATCTGCGGCGTGCGGATGCTCTGGAGAATCACGGCATGGAACGCCATGTCCAGGGCCAGAAATCGGCGGGCCTGCTCCGGTGTCAGGTACGGTTTGCCGCTGTCGCGCAAGTCGGCGCAGATCCCGTGAAACTGATCCAGCAACTGCTCCAGCAGATTCAGCCGCCGCGGATTGCGGGCGCGGGCGGCGCGCATCACCGCGTAACTTTCCAGCAGAATGCGCAGGTCGTACAGCTCGCGAATCTCCAGCAGCGAAGGCTTGCGCACTATCGTGCCCACCCGCGGCACCTGCTCCACCACGTGCTCCAACTGCAGCCGACGCAACGCCTCGGACACCGGCGTGCGACTGATGCCCAGCTCCTTGGCCAGCGACCCGACGCTCAAGCGCGAGCCGGCCCCGATGCGCCCATCCACCAACTGGCGGCAGATGTAGCCGTAGGCCTGGTCGCGCAGTTTCAGATCGCTGCTGGTGCTGCTCATGGGAACCCATCCTTGGAATTCGCTTGATGACCTCCATCTGACATGTCTTAAGAATATCAGATGTCGCAAAAATGTCAACTAGTTTTATATTATTGATAATAAATGGTTTACATTATTTATTTTTACCAGCATACGCGCCTGAAGTGCGCCTTCAACGGGATGCATAATTGATATGACATGCTAGAATGGGCTTCTGTCCACAGCCCGGCAACTCCGGCTGCCGGGCCACCCACCCACGGGAGTGGGTGGGCTTGGGGATCGTGCATCCATCCACAGCAGTACGTGGGAGCGTGAAATCGCGCTTTGTCAGCATCAGTCCTTTTCACACCAGTTCACAAACAGGATCACCCCATGAAGCTGTCCGCCGCCCTCGCACTCGTTCTGGCTGTCTGTTTCCTGCAATCGATTCCCGCCGCCGCCCAGTTGCAGGTGCGCGAGACCTTTGACTGTCCCTGTCACGTGCTCAGCAACCTCACCGTCAAGCCGCACGGCACGCATCCGCTGTTCACCCGCTGGTCCGACGTCCGCGTGCTGCCGTGGACCGATCCGAACACAGCCCAGGTCATCGTCATGGAGCCGTTCGACAGGATGGCCAGGCGGCGCACCATCCACTCGCCGATCGATCCCTCAACCATCAGCGATCTGGACGACTACAACACCAAGCTTCCGCTGTACGACGCCGGGCAAAGCTTGCGGACGGTTCGCTGATCCTCGTCGAAGGGCACGACCTGCCGCCCTGCGCCACCGATCTGAACGGTGACGGCCAGGTCGATCTGATCGCCGGTGACGGTCCCGGCAATGTCTTTTACTTCATGCGCGATCAGTTGTCGGTCGAATCAAAGTGATATGCATTCAGCAGCAGAAGTGTGGACGGGCGTGCAAGGGCGCTCACCCGGCGTAGCCGCCGGGGCTAAACGTATATTGATCTTCGCGTAAGGAATATTCGGGGGGCTTAACGTTTAGCCGCCGCGTCCTCGCGGCGCCGGGCAGACTCTCAGGTGGTCGCTGACTTGCGACCCCGGCGCAGCATCACGGCGCCGCCGGCGATCAGAAGCAGCACCGTGGCCGGCTCAGGCACCGGACCGTTGAAGCGGAAGCGCGGAGCGTAGATGTTGCCGGCATATTGGCTGGTGTTGGCGTTATAGACTCGACCGGCGGTCAGCGTCAGCAGCAGGTTGTTGAACTCGTCGAAGATTTCCGTGTCATCGCTGCTCTGCGAGCCGGGCAGGTAATACAGCGTGATGGCGGCAGTAGGCCCGCCCAGCCAGTCGTTGGCCACGCCGTCGGTCGGACCCCACATCAGCGTGTAAGTGTGCCCGGTCAGGAAGTTGAAGCTGCAGAAGACGTCGAACCACGAGCCGTTGTCCACCGGCACATCAACAGTCTCGGTGGCCCACACGGGCGAGGCCAGTCCGCTGACGTCGCCGTCGTAGATCTGCACGTCGAAGCTTTTGTCAGCCAGGGGCGCTTCGATGCCGACCGAGGTGATGCTGAAGTCCTGGGCCACGGTGAACAGGACGCCGCGGTCATTGCCTTCGCTGGTTTCGTCGTAGAAGCCGTTGGCGGGATTGGGCTGCAGGTCGATGATGGCGGCCGACGCGGTGCCGGCTGCCAACAACGGCAGAATCCCCAGAACACGCCACATGCTGGATGATCGGATCATCGGTTCTCCTCCAAGATGGTGCGATCGCCATATTACCGGACGACCTCGGCCGGGACAAGAGGCACCGGACCATTTTGGCGACAGGGACCATCGCGGTGGGGACGAATCCCCCTAAAAGGGGATACCCATTTGGCCGATGGGAGGGGGGACAAACCGTTTTCAAGGGAGGGGAGATTGCCTAAGCCGTCACATGCTGATCCTTCCCAGACGCCGGTCCCTGAGGCCGCGGAGGTCGCTTGCAGTCCCCGCTCGGCTCGGTTGGCCCACGCCTGGTTGATGCGCGGCGAATCATCGGTCGCCTCCATCGGCATGGTTCTCTCGGCCATCGTGCTGGCCGTGCTGGCCGCCTGCGCCTACTGGACCATGCGCACCCAGTCCGACTCGCTGGAACAGACCCGCCTGGACCAGTTGCTCAGTGCCGGCCAGATGCTGGCCCAGTCCTCCGAGCGCATGCTCGCGGCCGGTGACGTCACGCCCGTGCGCCGCATGATGATGGACGGCGCCGAGCGCTTCGGCCTCGAACGCCTGCGCATCGTGCTGCCCAGCGGCGATGTCATTGCTGACAACGATCCGTCACGCATCACCGCCAGCCTCGACGATGCACACTGGCAGAGCGGCGGCGGCATCGAGCAGACCATCGTCAACGACGGGCAGAACCTCGACATGCGCCTGCCGCTGACCGTTGAAGGTTTCGGCACAGCCACGCTGGAGATCGAAGCCGGTTTGACGCCCGATCGCGGAACGCTCTGGCAGGCCCAAGCCGGCATCGGCACCATTGGCGTGGCGGCGCTGCTGGCCCTGTGGGTGGTGTATCGCTATTTCCGCAGTCGCCTGGCAGCCATGGGCATGATCCGCGAATCGCTGCTGGCTCTGGGCGGCGGCGAGCAATCCGAGACAGCCCTGGCGGTCACCGGGCATCTGAGCCGCGAGGCTGCGGCCTGGAACGATCTGCTGCAAGAGCGACAGCGCTATCGCCGCCAGGCGGCCGTGCGCCAGACCAAGCAGCAGATGGGCGACCGCCGCAGCGGCAACAACGACCTGGCCAGCGGCTGCGACGCCATGAGCCAGGGCGTGATCCTGCTGGACGACAAGATGCGCGTGGTTTACGCCAACAATGCCGCGGCCGTGTTCTTCGCCACCCAGCGCGATCAGTTGGCGGGCCAGCCGCTGATCGATCACCTCAAGGATGCCGGCGTAGCCGACGTGATCCACGACGCGGTCATGGGCTCCAAGCGCACCACGCACATTCACGACCGCAGAACTTCCGGGGGGGCCGGGGTGATCCGTTATGCCGTGCGTCCCGTGCGCGAGGGCGACACCGCCAGCGCCTTGCTGGTGATCGAAGACGTCACGCAGCAGCGCGTGGCTGAGGAAGCCCGCCACGAGTTTGTGGCCCAGGCCACCCACGAGCTGCGCACGCCGCTGACCAACATCCGGCTGTACGTCGAGTCGGCCATCGATGAAGGCGACAAGGATGCCGTCCTGCGGGCCAAGTGCCTCAACGTCATCAACCAGGAGACGCAGCGCCTGGAGCGCATGGTCAACGACATGCTCTCCGTGGCTGAGATCGAGGCTGGCACGTTGCAGATTCAGCGCGATGACGTGCGGCTGGACCGGCTGCTGGGCGATCTGCGCAACGACTACGAGGCCCAGGCGGCGACCAAAGAGATTCAGATGCAGTTCACCATTCCGCCCAAGCTGCCGGTGATCCAGGGCGACCGCGAGAAGCTGGCCGTGGCAGTGCAGAACCTGTTGGGCAATGCCCTGAAATACACCAACGACGGCGGGCGCGTCAGCGTCAGCGTCGAGGTCAAGGAAAAGGACCTGGTCATCGAGGTGACCGACTCGGGCATCGGCATCAGCCCGGAAGATCAGACCCACGTGTTCGAGAAGTTCTACCGCGCCCGTGACAAGCGCATCAGCGGCATCACCGGCTCGGGCCTGGGCCTGGGCCTGGCCCGCGAGATCATCCGCCTGCACGGCGGTGACATCAGCCTCGACTCCCAACTCGACCACGGCTCGACCTTCACCATCAGTCTGCCGGTCGGTGAGCAGACGGAGGAAACGGCGACGGAATAAGGAAAGGAGAAAGTGAAAAGTGAAAATTGAAGAGTGAAAATCAGCAACGCAGCCACCAGGCTGTCGTATTTTCACTTTCCACTTTTCACTTTTCACTTTTCATCAATGCAGATCCAGGAGCAGAAACAAGGAGCTGTGACCGTGCTGCGGCCGATCGGGCCGCTGATCGCGGCGGACGCGGCGCAGTTTCGCCAGCGCATGATGGAAGTGCGCCGGGTCAGCCTCGGTCGCCTGGTGCTGGACGTCAGTGCCGTGCCCTATGCCGATTCGCGCGGCCTGGAGGCCATGCTCGACGTACACGACGAGCTGATCAAGGCCGGCCAGTCCCTCAAGCTCTGCTCCGTCAACGACACCCTGCGCGAAGTGCTCACGCTCACCGAGCTCTACCAGCAGTTCGAGCACTTTGAAGACCCAGGCTCGGCCGTCCGCAGCTTCCTCTGACCCGGTACCCGATACCCGAACCCCGATACCCGATCCATGCCCGCCGACGACAAAAATCCCGTCCGCATCAGCCGCCGCAAGACGCGCATCGGCCAAGCCCTGCTCGAATCCGGGGCACTGACCGAGCAGCAGCTTTCCAAGGCCCTCGAACAGCAGAAAGTCTCCGGCCAGCGCCTGGGTGAAATGCTCGTCGAGCAGAACGTCATCAACGCCAACACGCTCGTTAACACCCTGGCCAACTGCATGGGCATCAAGGGCGTCACCCTCCGCCACGGCCTGATCGATCCCGAGCTGATCAAGCTCATCGGTGAGGAGGAAGCCGATCGCATGCTGGTGGTGCCCATGTTCAAGGTGCGCGACACGCTCACCGTGGCCATGGCCGAGCCTTCCAGCCTGCCCACGCTCGACCGCCTGCGCTCGATCACCGGCTGCAAGCAGATCCGACCCGTGCTGGCTTTGGAAGCCAACATCCGCGAGTTCCTCAAGAAATACTCCGGCGGCAACGTCGATATCGACGCCTTCCTCACCAGCCTGGTCGAGACCGACGTCGAAGTTGTCGAACGCGAGCAGGTCGATGAAGGCCCCGTCACCGACCTGGAGCAGATGGTCGATGGCTCGCCCATCATCAACCTGGTCAACGTGGCCTTGCTGACAGCCGTGCGCGACAAGGCTTCCGACATCCACGTCGAACCTTCGCGGGCTGGCACGCGCATCCGCTATCGCATCGACGGCAACCTGCGCGACCTGATGAAGCCCCCGCCCGGCATGCACGCCGCCATCGCTTCGCGCATCAAGGTCATCGGCAAGATGGACATCGCTGAGAAACGCCTGCCCCAGGAAGGCCGCGTGCGCATCGTGGCCGAGGGCCGCGAGATCGACCTGCGCGTCAGCTCCATTCCCACGCTGCTGGGTGAGAAGCTGGTCATTCGCGTGCTGGACAAAGCCAATCTGCACGTGCGCATGGAGGACCTGGGCTTCCGCACCGAAGCGCTCGAGGCTTTCAAGCGATCGCTGAAGCGCCCGCACGGCCTGGTCCTGGTCACCGGGCCCACCGGCTCGGGTAAAACCACCACACTCTATTCCGCCCTCGATCTGCTGCGCAGTCCCGAACGCAACATCGTCACCGTCGAAGACCCCGTCGAGTATCAACTCGAACTGGTCAACCAGATCCAGGTCAACAGCTCCATCGGCATGACCTTCGCCCGCGCCCTGCGCTCGATCCTGCGCCAGGACCCGGACGTGATCATGGTCGGTGAAATCCGTGACGAGGAAACCGCCCGCGTCGCTGTGCAGGCTGCCCTCACCGGGCACCTGGTACTGGCCACATTGCACACCAACGATGCCGTCGGCGCCGTCAGCCGCCTGATGGACATGGGCATCGAGTCCTACCTGCTCAGCAGCGCCATCAACGGCGTGGTCGCCCAGCGACTGGCCCGCACCATCTGTCCGCACTGCGCCAGCAAGTACTACCCCACCGAGCAGGTGCTGCACGATGCGGGGCTCAAGGACATGGCCGGCCGCAGCTTCCGTCGCGGAGCCGGCTGCCCGCAGTGTCATAACAGCGGCTTCAAAGGTCGCGGCGGCATCTACGAAGTGATGGAAGTTGACTCCGGCGTGCGCCGCCTCATTCACCACGGCGCGCCCGGCCACGAGATGCGCGAACAACTGAAAAAGACCGGCTTCCTGAGCCTGCGCGAGGAAGGCGTGCTGCTGGCCATGGAGCATCGCAGCAGCCTGGAGGAAGTGCTGCGCGTGACCCACAACGAGGACCTGGAAGCCCAGGCCCCGCCCGCCAGTCAGCCACCGGCGGCGGCGGCGTGAGAGATTCAATTGGTGATTGCTTGATTGAGTGATTGAGTGAATGTTTGAGGAATTGATGACGTGAAACTGGCGTATCAGGCTTACGATCGCGGGGGCAAGACGGTGCGCGACACCATCGAGGCCGGCTCCAGGTCGGAGGCGTCCGAGCTGTTGCGCCGCCAGGGCCTGTTCGTCACCGACATGCACGAGGCCGGCACGCGCGTCGCCCCCGGAAAGGGGAAAAGGAAACTCGGCCTCAAGGGCGGGCGCATGAAGAACCTGGCCATGTTCACCCGCCAGCTCTACGTGCTCTCGAGCACCGGCACGCCCATCACCGAATCGCTGGCCGCCCTCGAGCGGCAGACGCGCGACGCCCGCTGGAAGGGCGTGATCGCCGACCTGCGCCGCGGCGTCGAACAGGGCGAGCCGATCTCCCAGGCCATGGCCCATCACAACGAGTGCTTCGACGAGGTCTATCGCAGCCTGATCGCAGCCGGGGAAACCGGCGGCAAACTCTCGCCCATGCTCGACCGGCTGTCGCAACTGGTCAGCAAGCAACTGAAAACCCGCAGCAGCCTGATCGGGGCCCTGGTCTATCCCGCCCTGCTGCTGTTCGTCTCGGGTGCGGTGCTGATCGCCATGCTCACGTTCGTGCTGCCGCGCTTCGCCGTGCTGTTCGAAACGCTGGACATGGAGCTGCCACCGCTGACCAAGATTCTGATGGCTCTCAGTTACGCCCTGCGCACCTACTGGTGGGCGATCCTGATCGGGCTGGGCGTGCTGGGCGGCGGCGTGTTTTTTTATGTGCGCTCAGCGGCGGGCGTGCGCGCCCTGGAAACGGTGTTGATTCGGCTGCCCATGTTCGGGGCCATGATCCGCGGCTTCATCACCGCCCGCATCGTGCGCTTGTTAGGCGTGCTGGTGGACAGCTACGTGCCGCTGCTGGACGCCCTCGATCTGACCAAAGCCGCGGCCAGCAATCATCACTACGCCGCCCTGATCGACCGGGCCAAGGAAGCGGTGACCCGCGGCGAGCCGATGAGCGACGCCTTCAGCGATGAACGCCTGATCAGCCCTTCAGTTTTCGAAGCCATCCGCAGTGGTGAATCCACCGGCCAGGTCTCGGTGATGATGTTGAACATGGCTGAGTTCATGGATGAGGAAAACGAAGTGGTGCTCAAGACGCTGACCAGCATTCTTGAGCCGTTGATCCTGGTCGGCCTGGGCGTGGTGGTGGGCGCGGTGGCGCTGAGCATGTTCCTGCCGCTGTTCGACCTGACCGCCCAGACGGGAGCCGGATGAGATGACAAAGAAATCCAACAGTCGTCACATCCACCGGGCGCGCGGCCCCATCGGGCTGGACCTGGGCGATTGCTACATCAAGGCGGTGCAACTGGATCACGCCGCGGCCGCCGACGTTGACTGCCGCATCGCCTCAGCCCTGGTGCTGGAGCGCCTGCATCCGGGTGAGCCCTTCGATGCCGCCGAAGCCATGCGCCTGCGCGACGTGCTCAGCCGCCATAACTTCATCGGCCGCCAGGTCGTCATCAACGTGCCCGGCAAAATGGCCCTGACCAGCGTGCTGTCCCTGCCCCCGCGCAAGGAAGGCATCCCCCTGGAACAGATCGCCCGCGGCGAGATGGCTCACGAACATCGCCACGATCCCGACTCCTTCGAGATGGCCTGCTGGGATCTGCCCAAACCGGCCCGCGGCAGCGGCGGCACCACGGTCATGGCGGTGGCCTGCCGCCATGAGCACTCCGACGCGCTGCTCGCAGCGCTGGGCAGCGCGGGATTCGACGTGGTGGGTCTGGACGCGGCCGGCTGGGCTGTCACCCGCGCCTGCCGCAAACTCGTGCAGCAGGCTGACGACGGCATCACCGCCATCGTCGATCTGGGCTGGGACAGCACCAGCATCGCCCTGATCCACAGCCACACCGTGGTCTATCAGCGCAGCAGTCTCGGCTGCGGCATGCATCATCTGCGCCAGGCTCTGCAGCGAGAGCAGCAGTATCCGCCGCAGGTCATCGACTATCTGCTGTGCGAGATCGGCTTCGAGCTGGAAGGGCGCGGCGATGAGGACGACTGGAAACTGCTGGTCAAGGCCGGCTCTCAGCTCGAAGCGCACTTCGGCAACGTGGTGCGCGAGCTGACGCTGACCATGGACTATGCGCACAGCCAGTATCCGCAAAATCCGGTCAAGCAGGTGCTGCTGCTGGGCGGCGGCGCGGGTGTGCCCGGAGTCGATGCCTTCATCGCCGCGGCCGCCGAGACCCAAGTCACGACCGTACGCCCAGCCGACCTGGTCGCCAACGCGGAAAACCTGGGTGAACTGGCCATGCAGCCCTCGCTGATTCCCGCCCTGGGTCTGGCCCGATCGCACGTCGCCTCGGAGCAGGCGCCCGACGCGGTCAACCTGGTGCCCGACAGCTATCGCATCCTGCGCCGACGAAAACAGCGCAGTCGCCGCTGGGCGGTTGCGGTGCTGGCTTATGCCGCGGCGCTGGTGGTCGGCTGGGGCGTACTGCACCATCTGTCCGGCGGGGCCCAGCGCGCCACCGCCAGCCAGTTAACCGCCGCCGACCAGCGTATCGCCGACGCCGATCAGGCCATCCAACTGCTGCAGCCGCGGCTCAAGGATGCGCTGGCCACCATGGAGGCCGGCCGCAGCGTGGGCGATCAGCCCGACTGGTCCATCCTTCTGCAACTGGTGGCCGGCCTGCTCAATGATGATGCGGTGCTCTCGACCTGTCGCCTGGCGCCGACCAACGACGACCTGCCTCCCGATCAACGCCACCTGGCGTCGTCCTACACGCTGCACCTGGAGGGCCTGACCCGCGCCCACGAGACGGTTTCCGAATATGTGCTGGCTTTGGAGGACGTGGGTTTGTTCGACTCGGTGAAGCTGCTGTCCACCCAGCGCGAGCCGTGGGGCGCGCAGACCGCGGTGGCATTCCAGATCGACCTGCTACTGGGAGGCCCGAGCCATGAGTGAACCGCACGACAAGCAACTGCGCATGATCGACCTGACGGCCGCGGCGGTGTGCCTGCTGCTGACCGGCGGAGTTTATGCCGTGGCGGTCAAGCCCATGCTCGATGAGATGTCAGCCGGCAAGCAGCAGCAGCGTGAGTTGACCGAGCGCGAGCAGAAGGCCGACGAGATGAGCACGACGCTTGCCAAGATGCGCGACACACTGCTGCAGACCGAATGTACCCTGGACAGCCAGGCGCTGAAGCTGGAGCCGTTGAGTCAACTGAATCGCCGGGTGGCCCAGTTCACCGCGCTGGCGGACGCCTGCAATCTCCAGCTGGACCAGATCGAGCCCAGCGCCGCCATGGCGGGCACGCATTACATGACGGTGCCCATTCACATGACCGGTCGCGGCGGATACGTCGATGCCACCAACTTTCTCAAACGTCTGCGCCAGCAGTGGCCGGACCTGGCCGTGGCCAGCCTGGACCTGACGGGCAATCCGCGCAATCGCGGCGATCAGCCGCGCTTCACCTTCGAGTTGATCTGGTTCGCTTCGCCGGCCACCGGCGGTTAACCCCACCCCCGCCCGTTGAAGCGGGCTCGCCCTCAACCGTTTAGCCGCCGCGCCCACGCGGCGGTCGTTTTCTACCAGCAGCCGGTCCTTATCGGCCCCGCGCCATGCATCTTTTCTTTCATTTCGACTTGCTCGACCGGGCTTTGAATCGTTCGGTTGAGTCATGCAAATGTCCAGGGAACGCAAAATACTTCTCGGACTTCTGGCGCTGGGCCTGTCGGCCGTGGGCGTCGATCGCTTCGTGCTGGCCAGTGGCGAAACCGATCCCGCCGCCGCCGAAGCCCAGCAATACATGGTGTCGCCGCAGTCTGCGGAAAGCACCGCCGTCGAAGCCCCGGCCGCAACCGCGGAAGCCGCGGCGATCAAACAGCCGGTAACCCCCGCCGGACCTTCCATCGCCCAGCGCCTGCGCGACACCGGCCAGCAACAGGCGAGCAAGCTTGACGCCACCCGCAACGTCCTGACACCCGAAGCGTCCTGGTACGGCGATCAACCCGCCACCTCAGCCGCCCAGAACCCCACGCAGGTTGATCCCATCGAACAGTTCCTGCGCACGCACACGCTCAGTGCCGTGATGAACAACCGCATCGCCATCGTCAACGGCCAGCCTTATCGCGTCGGCGACAGCCTGGTGGACTTCCGCCTGGTGGCGGTGGGCAACTCGGGGGCCACCTTTCAGTTCGGCGATCAGATGGTCGATCTGACGCTGGAGCAGACCGCGCCCGCCCGGCGCTGATCGGCGCCATCCCCCGCTTGTTTATCCGGACTCTGCCGCGCCGTTCTGTCGAATGGGTCGCTGGATTATCCACGTGTGCCCGCATTTTTGAGGCGGCCGCCTTAAGTCGTCACCACGTCAGGTCGATTCAGCATGCAGGACAATCGAAGACCCAACCTGTAAAAGGTCGTACCCAGGGAGACAGAATCATGTTGAACAGTCAGGTCATTGCAGCCGCTCGTCGCACTCGCCGGGGTAAAGGATTTCGGGGGTTCAGCCTGATCGAGCTGGTGATCGTGGTCGTGATCATCGGCATCATCGGGGCGATCGCCATCCCCCGCATCAGTCGCGGCGCCTCCGGTGCGGCCGACTCAGCCCTGACCGCCAACCTGGCTGTGCTGCGCAACGCCATCGACCTCTACGCCACCGAGCACAGCGGCACGTTCCCCACGCTGCTCAACATCAGCACTCAGTTGACCCAGTACACCGACGCCAGCGGCGGCACGGCCGCCAGCAAGGACACGACCCACATCTACGGGCCGTACCTGCGCAGCATTCCCGCACTGCCGGTGGGCGCTGAGAAGGGATCGACCGCCTTCACCGACACCCTGGGCACGGAAGACTGCGCCTGGGTTTACAACGCCACCGAAGGCACGGTCAAAGCCAACACGGCCATCGCCGAGAAGGATGCGGCCGGGAAACTTTACAGCGATTATTGATCTGACACTCTCGCGGCCAAGACCCGTGACCATATGACCTGAACTTGAACCGCCGGCGGTCTTTGGCCGCCGGTGGTTGTTTAGGAGAAGACGGGTGATTTTCGATTTTCGATTTTCGATTTGCGAATGGCGATCTGAAAGACGCCCGGGTGCGAGCGCGCGCCGCAATCGAAAATCGAAAATCGAAAATCAAAAATCAACAATCGCCTTTACCCTGATCGAACTGCTCCTCGTCCTGGCCGTGATGTCTGTGGCCGCTGCCGTGGCCGTGCCGCGTTACGCCGGCTCCGTGCAGCGCTACCGCCTGGATGCCGCCAGCCGGCATCTGGCTGCCCAGTTCGATCTGGCCCAGCGCTACGCCCGGGCTCACGGCAAAACCGTCACCCTCGCCACCGATACCACCGACAACCTCGTCCGCTTCAGCGACGCCGATGGCAACATCGTCAGCGACACCCAGCTCGACGAATCGCCCTTCATCGCTGTGTTAACCTCGGTCAAGATCGCCAACGGCACCACGTTGCAGTTCGACGGCTACGGCAAGCCCAATACCACCGCCAAGCTGGTCATCGCCGTCGGCGACAAACAGCGGGCGGTGACTTACGACAGCACAACCGAACAGATGAGCGTGGAATGATGGCAGATGGCAGATGGCGGATCGCGGATGGATGGGCAGGCGGGCGACCACCGCGCGATCCCATCCGCCATCCGCCATCCGCCATCCGCCATTCCCGGGCCTTCACTCTCATCGAACTGATCCTGGGCCTGGCGCTGTCGGCCATTGTGCTGCTGGGGATTTCCTCGGCCATCGTGCTGGCGGCGCGGGCGGTACCCGATGACAAGACCGACGCCTCCATCCAGCAGAGCCTCGATGCCGCCGCCGCTCTGGCCCGCATCACCGATGATGCCCGTTTCGCCCTGCATTTCAGCGAGTTGACCGCCACCGCCATCACCTTCGCCGTGCCCGACCGCGATGACGACGGCGATCCCGAGCGCATCCGCTATCACTGGTCCGGCACGGCCGGGGCTCCGCTCTACCGCAGCTACAACGGCGGCGCCAACGTCATCCTGCTGGACGCGGTGCAAAGCCTCAGCTTCACCACCAGCAGCGAAACAGTCACCAGCAGCTATCCCGGCCCGGATGTCAAGAGCAGTGAAGTTGCCTTTGCCGGCAACACCAGCACCACCAACTCCGGCAGCCGAACCATCGAGAGCGACAAGTGGATCGCCCAGGTCATCCGCCCCAACCTGGCCGCCGACGCCACACGCTGGCAGGTCTCGCGGGCTTATTTCGCCCTCATGGCGGAAGGCTTGCAGTTCGGCACCGCGCGGGCTTCCATACGGTCGGTCACCGGCAGCAGTGAGCCGACTTCTACCATGCTCGACTCGGTCACGCTCAAAGAGCTTGACATGAGCACCACGAATTTCTATTGGCATGAGTTCGTCTTCAACAATGCCCCCATCATGCAGCGCGGCCAGAAGCTGGCCTTCGTGCTCGATCAGTCCGGCGGAACCGGCACGGCGGGCCAAACCCTGCACTCCAACCTGGGCCCGGGTGGCATCGGCTATCACGTCACGTCCAACTCCGGCGGCAGTTGGAGCTACAACAACAGCCGCACGCTGATGAACTTCGTGGTCGGCTACTACTGGACGCCCGGCCCCACGCGCACGCTCACCCGCACCCGCCTGACCCGCCTGACCGTCACCGTTCAGCCCACCACCGTTGCCGCCAGCCGCGCTCAGTCGGCCTGCCCACTGGTCAACCGACCCTGGCACAACGTGGACTACTGGCATCTGACCTTCGATGAGGCCGATCCCACCGACACCGACAGTAACGCCGACGGCACGGCCGACTGGATCGTGCGCAGCGGCGGATCCTTCAACCGCAGCACGCTCAACAACGGCAAATGGGCCGGCGTTACCTACCTCGACTCGCGGCCTCAATCCGACTTTCCCAACCCCACCACCATCGACCTCCGCATACAGGCCACCGTCAGCGGCAGCGACGGCCCGGCTGTCTGGATCAACCTCGACTGGTCCGGCAGCACCAACAGCGGCGTCTATGCCGTCGCCCGGCTCGAATCCAACGGCACGCAGACGATCAAGCTCTACACCGAGCGACCCGGCGACGACCTGCTGACCTCCGTCACCGGCCTGCCGGCCGGCATGATCGACCTGCGCCTGATGCTCGATCCCGGCAACAACGAGGTGGCCCTGTTCGTCAACGGCGTCCACCGCGGCACGTTCAACTACCAGTTTGAGTCTGATGCCTACGACACCCGCTGCGTTGCGCTTTACCCGGCCGGCAGCGGCGCTCTGTTCGACGAGATCACCGTCATCAGCGGGGGAAGCTATTGATGCGAAATCGGGTATCGGGTATCGGGTATCGGGTATCGGGTTTTGGAATTTCAATTCCAGGCGGCCGTCGGTACGCGCCTTCCACGCCTGCGCCGGATGCCAGTCGTTTGACCCGATACCCGACACCCGATACCCGATACCCGAACGCCGCTTTCAGCCTGGTCGAAGTGGTCGTCTCCATGCTCATCGTGAGCCTGCTGTTCACGGCCGCACTCAGCGCGGTGGCGGCCTCGCGCAGCACGCGCGTGGTCATGGCTGAGCAGGCCCGCGGTTGCCAACTGGCCGGCGACCTGCTCAGCGAAATCATCGACCAGGACTATGCCGACCCGGTCAATGGTGACGGCCTGACCCCCAACGCCACCGAACTGGCGGCCGGCAACCGCTCGCTGTTCAACGATGTCGACGACTACAACGGCTTGAGCGAATCGCCGCCCGCCGATCGCAACGGCACAGCCATCGCCGGGTTCGACGGCTGGTCGCGCCAGGTCGTCATCACCCATGTCAATCCCGACAACGTCAGCGCTTCGGCCAACGCCTCCCAACGGGCCAAGCTCATCACCGTCACCGTCAAACATGGTGATCGCGTGGTCACCCAACTCAAAGCCATCCGCACCTGGGCCTGCAGCGACCTGATTCGCAAGGGGGTGCTGCCATGACCGGACGTTGCGCGATGATGATCAAACCGTTAGCCCCCGGCTTTGCCGGGGGAGTTCCCCGGGCAGAGCCCGGGGCTAATGGGAGGTGCCGGCGCGGCACGGTTTACATCGCGGTGCTGGGCGCCGCCATGCTGGTGACCATCCTGGGCGTCTCCGCCCTGCTGGCCGTGCAGGCCCAGCGCCAGGCGGAGCAACTCGATCAGGATGCCGTGCAGGCCTCGTTCTTGGCCCGCTCCGCCGTCGATTGCGCCCTGCGCGCCATCCAGAACAACAGCAACTGGCGAACCTCTTACACCCACGACACCTGGTCCAGCTCCGCATCTCTCGGCCGCGGCAACTTCCGCTTCAAGTTCGTCGCCTCCAGCGGCTCGTCGCTGTCGGCTGCCATCGATCAGTCCGTGGACGTCGTAGGCCTCGGTGAGGTCAGCGGCGTGCAACGCCTGGAACGCCTCACACTCAATCCCGTCGATCTGCGCGGACTCAGCGCCGCCACCAATCTGCTGACCAATCCCAGCTTCAGCACCAACGCGGACAACTGGCAGTTTCCCACCTGGACGCTCAACCTGGCCGTTGACGGCAGCAACGCCCGCAGTGGTCCCTATTCGCTTTCCGTCTCCGGGCGCAGCTCGGTCACCGACGGCCCGCAGCAGGACCTGACCAGCAAATTGGTCAACGGCCTGACCTGCGACACCAGCGTCTGGATCCGCTCCAGCCTGCTGACCGACAGCGCCAAAATCCAACTCTACGTCCGCAGCACTGACAGCGGCACGCAGACTTTTTCCCACTCATCCTCCGGCTCGACCATCGACACCAACTGGCGGCTGATCAGCGGCAGCATCACCCCGCGCTGGCAGGGCCAACTGCTCGAGGCCCGCTGGCAGATCGTCACCAACAACGGCACCGGCTCCTACTACATCGACGACGCCTACCTGGCCATCAGCTCCACCAGCCCCCGCGCCCTAACGCTCAGCCCAGACACCTGGCGCCAGCAGTTGCCGTAGCCCCAGAGCCGGGGTCTGTGACCCCGGTGTCCGCGGACTTCCCCGGACTCACAGAGTCCGGCTCTGTTGCGCTTCTTAAAAATCAAACACCAGCGCCGCGAAGTATTTGAAGTCGTTGTGCTTGATACCATCTTCGACCTGCGATTCGTACTCGTTTTCCAGGCCGAGCTTCAGACTCAGGTTGTGGGCGTTGTCCAGTTTGAGCACGTAGGCCAGGCTGCTGAGGTTGCGGAACTCGCCCAGGTCATCGAGGGCGGGATAGAAAGTGCTCTTGAACTCGAGGCGCTGGGTGTCGCACCACTGCCACCAGCCCTCGAGGCCGAACAGGGCTTCAGGGGTGAGCATGTCGTCAGCATCACCGCCCCAGCTTTCGTTGACGCCGCCACCGACGCGACCCAGCAGGTTGAACTTCGGCGTGTCGTAGAACTGGTAGCCCACGCCGCCGGCCGCCGCCGCCCGGTGACGCCAGCTCTGGAAGTCGTCGTAGTCATAGCGGCCCTGGGCAAAGTAGAAATGCTTCTGGCCCGGCAGCAGCCAGTCCTTGATCAGTTCGCTGTAGAAATCGTTGCGGGTGGTCGTGCCTTCGCTGGTGCTGCGGGTGAAGGCGGAATTGATCTGCCAGCGATCGGTTTCATCTTCGCGTCTGGCGGCAAAGCCGGCCCGGAGGTTGAAGCTGTCGCTGTTGCCCGACGTGCCGTCGAGCCCCAGTTCGATGTGCCGCGTCCACCCGGGCAGAAACGCCACGCCCATCAGCCGCGGATCGGCAAGCTTTTCCGGCTCGGGCTCCGGTTCGGGTTCCGCGGCGACTTCCACCGTTTTGGCCGCGGCAACGGGTATCGTCAACCGGCCCAGCACTGGGTGCTCGACCAGCAGGTGATCGTCGGTTCGCTCGATGACTTCGACGTTGATCTTGTCGCCGTTGGAAAGTTCGATCACCTCAGAGAATGTTTGAGCACAAACCGCCACGGCAGTCACCGCGGCACACACCATCGTCATCCATGGACGCATGAGCATGATCCGTAAAAATGGTTAAGGGAATCACACCGCGGCTGGCTCAGGTTGGACGAAAGGGAGCCAGCGCTCACTGATCTGTGCCGCGGGCACGTCAGGGTGTGCATGAGCAATGGCCGCCGCCACCAGTCCCATGAACATCGGCTGCGGGCGCAGAGGACGGCTGGTCAACTCGGGATGGAACTGGGCCGCCACGAAATACGGATGCACCGGGCGCGGCAACTCCAGCACCTGCATGATCGGCTGCTGTGGATGCCGCCCGGAGAAGATCAATCCCGCCGCCTCCAACTGCTCGATGTATTTCGGATCCACCTCGTAGCGATGGCGGAACCGCTCGTGGATCAGAATAGGCACCGAGGCATCAAGGGACCGAGGCATCGAGGGTATTGGCCCTTGGTTCCTTGGTGCCTCGGTGCCTTGGTGCCTTTCTGCAAACAGAAACGCCGCCAGCGTGTCCGCCTTGATCGCCACGTCCTGGGCCCCCAGTCGCATGTTGCCGCCCAGGCCCTCGATCTTCTTCTGCTCCGGCAGAATGTCGATCACCGGGTGTTTCGTTTCGCGATCAAACTCCGTCGAGCCGGCCCCTTCCAGATTGCAGACGTGTCGGGCGAACTCGATCACCGCCATCTGGAAACCGAGGCAGATGCCCAGGTAGGGAATGCGATTCTCCCGGCAATGCTGCACGCAGGCGATCTTGCTCTCCGTGCCGCGCACGCCGAAACCGCCCGGCACGATCACCGCGTTGAATCCCCGCAACTGCTCGGCGACCACTTCCGGGGCCGGGGGAAACTTGGTGGTGTCGATCCAGGCCACGTCGATCTCGCTGGAAAGATGTGCCCCGCAATGCTCGAGCGCCTTGTCGATCGAAGCATAAGCGTCGCGCAATGAAGCGTACTTGCCCGTGATGCCGATCTTTGTCTTGAACTTGCGGGGGCTGATGAGCTTGCGCACGAAGCCGGCCCACTGCTCGCGAGCTTCATCTTCCATCGCCTGGTTGACCCGCCCGTGCAGACGCAGCATGGTCAGCACCTCGCGGTCGAGGCCCGCATGGCGCATGGCGTCGGGAATGGTGTAGATCGAAGCCCGATCGTGCATGGAAAAGACGCGATCGACCGGCACGTTGGAGAACATGGCGATCTTCTGCCGCGCCGCGTCCTGCACCGCGTTCTGGGCCCGCACCGCGATCATGTGCGGCTGCACGCCCGCTTCCATCAGCTTCTTCAAACCGAGCTGCGCCGCTTTGGACTTCTGCTCGCCCAGGGCCGGCGGCTCAATGACGTAGGTCAGCGCCACGAAACAGACCGCGCCTTCGCCTTCCTCGAAAGCAAGCTGGCGTAACGCTTCGATGTAGAAGGCGTTTTCGTGATCGCCCACGGTGCCGCCGACCTCGACGAAGACCACGTCCGCCTTCTGCCGCACCGCCAGTTGACGAAGCAGGTATTTCACTTCGCCGGTGACATGGGGGATCATCTGCACGTCACGTCCGAGGTAACCGCCGCCGCGCTCTTTATCCAGCACCGTGCGATAGACCTGGCCGGAGGTGGTGTAGTTGTCTTTGGTCAGGTTCTGATCGAGCATGCGCTCGTAGGTGCCCAGGTCCATGTCGGTTTCGAGTCCGTCGTCGAGGACGAACACTTCGCCGTGGCGATAGGGGTTGAGCGTGCCGGAGTCGATGTTGAGGTAGCCCTCCATTTTGATCGGCGCGATGCGCAGACCTTTGTCCTTGAGCAGCTTGGCCAGGGAGCTGGAGAAGATGCCCTTGCCCAGTCCGCTCATGACGGTGCCGACGACGACGACGTACTTATGTCGTCCGGGCACGTAGCCGGGGGGCATGGGATTGAAGAACTCGGATTCCTGGGAACTGTGGCCGGCGTTCTGGAGCAGATCCTGCGTGGTGGGCATGTCCTACTGTACCGCGCAGGGGGATCAAGATTCAAGAGCGCCGTAAACCACCCGTGATTCGCGGGTGATGTTCCAGCCGCTTGCGGCTTCGCGGAACCACACGATCAATCGCGGCGCTCCGCGAAGCCGCAAGCGGCCGCCTCCCGCACCAGAAAAACCCCTTGACACAGCGATTTCAATATGATATCATTTTGCTATACACCCGCGCCGTGGCGGGATGCCTGTCAACCAACGAGGGAGCCGGGATCATGAACGAGCAACAACTGTCGGTGAGTCGGGAACGAACCGTGCATGTGGGCAGCGGCTGGCTCATGCTGCCGATCAACATTCTGCTGCTGCTGGGCAGCATCGGCCTGCTGATCTATGCCATCGCAGCCGGCGTGGTGGCGGTGAGGCACCCCCATTGGTGGCCCTTTGTAGTGTCCATCCTCGGCCTGCTGTTGAGCATTCTGATGATGCCCGGCTTCTTCGCCCTCCAGCCCAACGAGGCCCGCGTGCTGGTGCTCTTCGGCACCTACAAGGGCACTGTCCGTCAGAGCGGCTTCCACTGGGGCAATCCCTTCTACTCCAACAGCCCCACCGGCGGCAGCAGCTTCGCCGAAAGAATGGCCGAGGCACAGGCCAAGCAAGCCCACAAAGAAGTTCAGCACACTCCACACAAAGGCCCCAAACGCTTCAAAGTCTCCCTGCGCGTGCGCAACATGAACAGCGACACGCTCAAGGTCAACGACCGCCGCGGCAACCCCGTGGAGATCGCAGCCGTGATCGTCTGGCGCGTGCGCGACACCGCCCAGGCCATGTTCGATGTCGATGACTACGAAAATTACGTGGAAATCCAGAGCGAATCCGCCATCCGCCACCTGGCCAGCCTGTATGCCTACGATCATGGCGAAGAAAACGAAACCACCCTGCGCAGCGGTGTCGAGGAAGTCTCGGCCGCCCTCTGCCAGGAATTGCAGGAGCGATTGAACAAGGCCGGCGTCGTGGTCGAGGAAGCGCGCCTGACTCACCTGGCCTACGCCCCCGAGATCGCCCAGGCCATGTTGCGGCGCCAGCAGGCCGAGGCCATCATCGCCGCCCGCCAGAAGATCGTGCACGGGGCCGTCAGCATGGTGGGCATGGCCCTGCAGGAATTGTCCGAGCAGCACGTGCTGGAGCTGGACGACGAGCGCAAAGCCGCAATGATCAGCAACCTGATGGTCGTCCTCTGCGGCGAATCCGAGGTCCAGCCCGTGGTCAACACCGGCACGCTCTATACCTGAAACCAGTTTGAACCGCAGAGACGCGGAAGACGCAGAGGAAGACAGAGGAACAGGAACGACGAATAAATGATGAATGCAGACAAATGCTGAGATAAACCATTCAGCCACGGAGGAACACGGATAGGCACGGATGGAATTGACTATGACTCTATACTCATCTGTGTTCATCCGTGTTTATCCGTGGCTGAATCCGAATATGGGCATTCATCGGCACAATCGTTGTCTTGCTCTGCGTCCTCCGCGTCTCTGCGGTTCAAGACTTTGATTTTTTGAGATAGCAAGCAAACGCATGGCTGAGCGCAAACCCTTTCTGTTACGCATGGACCCAGCCCTCTGGAAGGAACTGGAGCGCTGGGCCGCCGCCGATCTGCGCAGCGTCAACGCCCAGATCGAGTTCCTGCTGCGCCGGGCCGTGCAGCAGCACAAGGGCGGCAGCGAAAACGACCCGCGCGAACGCAAAAAATAGCACGAGCTGGCGCCGCCCCCAGCATATTCAGCGTCTCCAGCATCCCCTCAACGCACCCATCGCCAAACACTCTCGCCCCTACCCCCATCGACACACCAACCCATCCGCCCAACCAACCGACCCCCGCTGCGCCCCTGAAGAAGATCAATTTTAACTTAATTAAGTTCCTCCGGCGATGTCCAGACCGGCTGAGAAGGAACTAATTAAGTTAAATATGTTCTTGTGCCGGACCGGAAATGAGCGGGACTGGAAGAAAGTACCCGGGGGTGCCGGGGAGGGGTTGCGGTATTACAATCGGGGTATGAAATATTCTTTTGCCATCGTGGCGGTTGCTGGGCTGATGCTGGCTGGATGCGCAGGCCACAAGACTCTGCCGGACGACGCGCCCAATCGCGAGCTGGTTGCCGGCTACAGCCTGCTTTACAGCGTGATCCGGGACGAGGCCAACGTCGATGGGCTGTTCATCCTGCGCAAGCCCAGCGAATCGACGCGGTCGGTGGTGACATCAATCGCGGAGGCGGCCCGGCAGGCGAAAAAGGATCTGGAGCACATGGCGGCCGCCGATCCACAGTTGCGGCTGGACATCACGGACCTGCCGGCCGCCGAAGCCGAAGCGCGCAGCATCGTCGCGGCCGCCACCAGCAAAAGGCTGCTGTTCGGCGATGACTTCGAGCGCGCGCTGCTGCTGTCACAGCTCGACGCCACGCAATACATGGGTGCATTGGCTCAGCACCTGGGCCAGCGCGAACTGAACGCTGACCGGGCCGCCACGTTCAGGGACCTGGCCCGGCGCATGGAGGAACTGTACGGCGAAGTGCTGGAGCGGATTGAAATCAAAACCTGGTGAAGCAAGTAACAGGGGGGCGGAATAAGCATTCAATGGGTGCGGGGGCGAGGCCGCCCCGGTTCATCGGGGCGTGCGAGCGATACGCGAGTGCGTAAGTGAGTGTAATTCGGGACGTTGACTACGCTCCGCTGAAGCGGAGCGGCCTTGGGGCGGAGGTGAAGTTTCATCACGCGCGGCGCGATTGGCAGCGTTTCACGAATGCCTGATACTGTTCGGGCGTATCGATGCCCGGATGGGGGGCGATGGCGGGGATCAGGGCGATCTTGAAGCCGTGCTCGATCACCCGCAACTGCTCGAGCTTCTCGGCCTGCTCCAGCGGCGTGGGTGAAAGCTGCGGATAGTGCAGCAGAAAACTGCGGCGATAGGCGTACAGGCCGGGGTGCTTGAAGATCGGGTATCGGGTTTCGGGATTCGGGTCTCGGGTGTATGGAATGAGACTGCGTGAGAAGTAGATGGCGTGGTTGTGCTGATCCATGACCACTTTGACGATGTTGGGATTGGCTGGGTCCTCGCCTTCGGCGAAGCGCGAGTAGAGCGTGGCCATGTCGGAGGATGGATCGCGTGCTAAACCATCGATCAGCGAGTCGATCACGTCCGGCTCGATCTCCGGCTCATCGCCCTGCACGTTGACGATCAACTCGTGGGCGGTGTGCAGAATCTGCACGGCCTCGGCGATGCGGCTGGTGCCGTTGGGATGTTCGCCGGTCATCACCACTTCGCCGCCGAATGCCTTGACGGCATCGAAGATGCGCTGGTCATCGGTGGCCACCACCACGCGTTCGATCAGCGAAGCGCGTTGGGTGTTCTCGACCACGTGCTGGATGAGCGTTTTGCCGGTGTCAGCCGCCAGCGGCTTGGCGGGGAAGCGCACGGAGGCGTAACGGGCGGGGATAATGGCGAGGGCGAGGGGAATTTGAGATTTTAGATTTGCGATTTGCGATTTGGAATAAACTGCTGTCATCGATGGCGTTGCCCCCATAAGCGTGCAGAAATCGCAAATCTAAAATCTAAAATACCCGCTCATCCGCTGAGTCGATCGACCAGGGCCCGGACTTTCTCCACGCGGTCGCGGATGTCGCGGTAGTTGATGTTGGTCTGAAGGATGGAGGAGCCGATCTCGCGGGCTTTCTGGGCCTGTTCGAGATTGTTGTTGCGCTCGGCGGATTTTTCGTAGGCGTTCATCAGCATGTATTGCAGTTCGAGTCCCTGGCGGTCGCTCTTGACCGGGTGCTGGTCCAGGCCGTCCTCGAGGGTGCCGATGGCCTCGTCCAGCCAGTCCTTCTGCAGGTAGCATTGTCCCAGGTAAGCGTGGGAGATGGAGCGGTGCTTGGGCTCGGCCTTGGCCTGCTGGAAGGCGCCGATGGCCTCGTCGATCTGGCCGGCCAGGTACAGCCGCAGACCCAGCTCGAAGCGGATGGCCAGGTCGGTCGGATAGTTCTTGACCCGCTCGGCGAACTCATTCAACTCGAACGTCAACTGATCGCGGCGGTGCTGCTCAAACCGCTGCTTGAGCTGCTCGTCGCCGGGATTTTCCTTGAGCTGATGGCGAAGCTCGCGCAGACGGCGGTTCATCTGCTTCATGCGGATGTCGCCGGCTCGGACCTTGAAACGATAACTGCTGGTCTCCTCGAAGGCGGCATCCAGCATCTTGATCGCTTCGTTCTCCTCGGCGTCGGTTTCCTTCTGCACCAGAGCATTGGCCAGCTTGAGCATGCGGTCGAGGTCTTCGGGGTCCTCTTCATATTCAGTGCGGCGGCGAGCGATGATCTGATCGACCATGGAAGAGGTCTTGGAAACCGTGTCGTCCTGCTCGAGGGCCTGCTGCTTGCCGGCGTCACGCACGAACTGGCGGAAGCCGCCCTCCTCGGCGCTGGTCTTGTTGTAGCCGCCGGCCTGCATGGCGTTGGAGGCTTCCAACTGCTTGAGTTCCTGCATCAGGTCGTTGTTGCTCGGATCGTGAGCCAGGGCGCGGCGGCAGGCGTCCACCGCCTTGTCGAAGGCTTCGATGCGCACGAACAGGTCGCGGGCCTTGATCAGCATGGGCTTGGGCCGCTTGACCGTGGCCAGGGAATCCAGCAGCAGGCCGCCGATCCAGTAGGCGACTTCGGCGAGGTTCTTCAGGTCGGGGTGCTTGTCAACGGCTTCGACGGCTTCGGAGAAGAAGTCGAGCATGGCTGAGGCGTTGAGGATGTCCTTGGCCCAGACCTTTTCCATTTGCAGCATCTTGTCCACCGGTCGCGGGCCCAGCGACTTGTGCTTTTCGCCGAACCCGGCCGGCTTGCCGCCTTTGACCTTGCGGCGTTTGGCGACTTCGTAGAGGGCCTCGTGCTGGGGCATGGACTCCGGCTCGTGGCGCAGACCGTTGATGTAGCACTCGATGGAGTAGTCGAAGTTGCCCGAGTCGGCGGTGGTTTGGCCATACTCGAAGAACTTGCGGGCCTTGCGGGGGTCCGGCTTGAAACCGCCCCCGGAAGCGCCCCCGGAACTGTCTGCCGCACCGTTGCCGTCGCCGGCCCCGGAAACGCCCCCGCCCGCCGCGGCGGTTTCCGCGGATCCCGGCTTGCCCTTACCTTTGAATTTGTCCAGAAAGCCCATGGTTCCAATTCTAGCCAACCAGCCGCCCGCTTGCTTCCCGGACTGACTGAGAATAAGGTCGCAGCCATGATCGGGATCGTCATAAACGGTGCAGCCGGACGCATGGGCCGGCGGTTGATTGCCCTGGCGGCCGCGTCGGCGGAACTGAAGCTGGCAGCCGCCCTGGAGCGGCCCGACTGTCCACAGATGGGCCAGGATGCCGGGATCCTGGCTGGCATAGCAGCCAACGGGGTGGCCATCAGCAGCCAGATCCCGCCGAATGCCGGAGCCCGCGTGCTGATCGATTTCAGTGCCGCCGCCGCCCTGCCGGCCACGATCGCGTTGTGCCGCCAGCACAAGCTCGCCCTGGTCTGCGGGATTACCGGACTGACCGCCGCCGATCAGAAGCGGCTCGATGACGCGGCCCGCGACGTCCCGGTCATCTGGGAGAGCAACTTCAGCCTGGTGGTCAACGTGCTGCACAGCTTGCTGCGGCAGGCAGCCCCGCTGTTGGGCGAAGATTACGACATCGAAATCCTCGAGGCCCACCATCGCGGCAAGCACGATGCGCCCTCCGGCACCGCCCTGAGCCTGGCTCGCACACTCTGCTCCGCCACCGGGCGCGACTTCGACAAGGATGTGGTCCTGCAACGTCACGGCCCGCAGTGCCCCCGGAAGAAAAGTGAAATTACGATTCAGGCCCTGCGCCTCGGCGACCTGGCCGGGCAGCACACGATCTACTTCGCAGCCGAGGGCGAGCGGCTGGAGTTGACGCACGTGTCAACCAGTCGTGACAGTTATGTCAAAGGCGCGCTGCAGGCTGCGCGATGGATCGCGGACAAAGGACCCGGCCGCTACTCGATGCGCCAGGTGCTGGGACTGTAAAGATCAACATCACCAGCCAACTTTCATTCGCCAACACGGGAGATGATTCCAATGCCTTCGCCGGTCCGTGAATTTATTGAGCGTCATTACCTGCACTTCAACGCCCGCGAGACGGTCACCGCCGCCAGGGCTTACGAAGCGCACCTGGCGGCCGGGGGCCGGATGATGATCACTTTGGCCGGGGCCATGTCCACCGCTCGCATCGGACGTATCCTGTCGCGCATGATCATGCGGGACAAGGTCCACGCCATCACCTGCACGGGCGCCAACCTGGAAGAGGACGTGTTCACCCTGCTGGCGGGCAACGAGTATGAACACTGCCCCAACTGGCGAGCGTTGAGTGCTGCCGACGAAAAAGCTCTTTACGATCGCGGCATGAACCGCGTGACCGACACCTGCATTCCCGAAGACGTCATGCGCCACGTCGAGCATCGCATGTACGACTTGTGGGACGCCGCGGTGAAAAACGGCACGCGCAAGTTTCCTTACCAGTATTTCTGGGAAATCCTCGGCCAGAGCGATATCGAGCAGCACTTCCAGTTGCCCAGGGAAGATTCCTGGATGCTGGCCGCTAAAGCGAAAAACATTCCCATCATCACGCCCGGCTGGGAAGACTCGACCATGGGCAACATGTTCGCAGCCTGGACCATGAAGCGCAAGATCGAAGAGCACCGCATCATGCGCCTGGGCACCGAAGCCATGGTCATGCTGGCGGATTGGTATCAGAAAAACTGCAACAAGGGCGCGGGCAAACCATCAATAGGTTTCTTCCAGATCGGCGGCGGCATCGCGGGCGACTTCCCCATCTGTGCCGTGCCCATGATGATCCAGGACCTGGAATGGGAGGACACGCCCTTCTGGGGTTACTTCTGCCAGATCTCCGATGCCGTCACCAGCTACGGCGGCTACAGCGGCGCGGTGCCCAACGAAAAGATCACCTGGGGCAAGCTCGCCGTCGATACGCCCAAGTTCATGATCCAATCCGACGCCAGCATCGTCGCCCCCCTGATCTTCGCCTACGTGCTGGGCGACTGAAACCCGGCCAACATGGCCGGGCTATGTGGATTTCCCCGGCCAAGGCCGGGGCTATATGGTTAAACTACCGCCATGCTGCTGGTGGTGCTGTCGCTGATCGGCGTGGGACTGCTGTTGTGCGTGTCGCTGTGTGCCATCGTGCTGCTGCTGAGCACGCGGGCCGGCTGGCTCGATCGCAGCGGCAGCGAGGCCCACAAACAACACGAGCGCTCCGTCGCCAACACCGGCGGCATCGCCATCTTCTGGGCCGTCACCTGGCCCCTGGCGGTGCTGGTCATCGCCGCCTGGCTGCTGCCGACCGACCTCTGGCCGCGCGACGTGGCGCGTCATCTGCCCGGCCTGCAACACGAAACCTTCAATGCCGCCATCCTCCTGGGCGCCCTGCTGATCATTCACCTGCTGGGGCTGATCGACGACCGCGTGCGCCTCGGGCCGCTGCCCAAGATGCTGGTCATGCTGCTGATCGCCGCCATGCTCGCCATCGCCGCCGACATGCGCATCCTTCGCCAGTTCGAACACTACGGGGCCGGCGGCTACCTGCTGAGCGTCGGCCTGAGCGTGCTGTGGATCACCATCGTCATCAATGCCTTCAACTTCCTGGACAACATGGACGGCCTGAGCGCCGGGGTGGCCATGATTTTGTCCGGGCTTTACCTGATCATCACCCTGGCCGGCGGGCAATGGTTCGTGGCCGGCCTCTGCGCCCTGCTGGCTGGAGCCTTGCTCGGGTTCCTCGCCTTCAACCTCCCGCCCGCGCGGCTCTTCATGGGGGACGGCGGGTCGCTGGTCGTCGGCACCATCATGGCGGTCATCTCCGTCCGCACCACCTATTTCAATCCCTACTCATTACAGTTGCATCCGCACGCCGTCATCATGCCCGTGGTCATGATGGCCGTGCCGCTCTATGACCTGTTCAGCGTCACCCTCGTGCGCCTGCTGGCCGGGCGCAGTCCCTTCCGCGGCGACCAGAGCCACTTCTCCCATCGCCTGGTCCGCCTGGGCCTGAGCAAACAACGCGCGGTCGGACTGATCTGGCTTTGCGTGCTGGCCACCGGGATGAGCGGCCTGGTCATCGGCTGGCTGGAAGGCGACCTGGCCCTGATCATCGGTATCCAGGCCCTGGTCATCATCGCCGTCCTGGCCGTGCTGGAGACCGGCGTCCGCCGCCTCTAAGCACACATGGCGAGCCCTTGCGCTACGAAGCGCCGCGACTTGTCGCGCTCACCATGCAAATAAAAAAACGCGAGCCGCCCTCGCGTTCGTCTCCCGTCGCAATGGTTTTGCACTTTCCGCGCTGCCTGCGCTTTTCGCGCTTGCCTCACGCCGCCTGCCGTCGGTGCGTCGGCGCCGCGGTGGTCGTCTCCTGCGGCGTTTCCAGCTCCACACCCGTGCCCTGGCGTCCGCGCCCGCCGAACAACAGCACGCGCAGCCGCTTGCCGGTGTACAGCCTTACCGCCAGGTAGATCGCCCACCCGTAGCAGGCCGCCAGATACACACCAAATACATACAGCAACCAGGTCATGTCCGCCTCCTTTCGGCAGAGAAGGCATGACCCCTCCTGACTTCTTGACTTTGGCATATCGACCGAAGCAGCCGCCCCCCCACACAAATTCGCAGCTATGATCGCTGTTCAATCATAGGCTGGCACCAGGCCCCGGGCTACCGGCAGCCATAAAACAACCGCCGCGCCTATGGAGACGCGGCGGCTGCGTTATCGGTGTTTGAGCCGCTGGTTTTCAGTCGCGGCGGCGCTTCATGCCCAGTAAGCCCATCAGAGACAGACCCGCCAAGGCGGTCGCGGGTGTCGGGATCAGTTGGCCCGGCACCTTGTCCGAGCCGCCATCCTTGAAGCCCTTGAAGCGCACCGCGAACAGCACGCCGTTGGACGATGGCTGCGAGAAGAAGTCCGTGGCGCTCAGGCCGTTCACGTTGCCGGTCACGTTGAAGCGGAACGTGCGCGAGTTGCCCACCGCAATGCCGCTGTTGGGGCTGCCGCCGCCCAGGAAGCTGCCGCCGATGGCGGCGCCTTCCTCGAACGTACCATAGGGCGAAGCGGAGGGATTGGTCAGGTTGAAGAATGTGTCGCCGCCGATCGGCTGATAGGTGGCGTTGGATCCGCCGACGATGTTGAACACCAGGCCGGTGATGAACCCGCCGTTGCCCGCCGGGCTGAGATTGGTCAGCGAGATGTCCAGCAGACCGGTGGCGCCGTTGTTCGTGTCATACTTGATGATGCCTGAGTATGACCCCAGGCTTTCCGTGCCCGGGCCGCTTTGAATGTTGATCTGGGTCACCGTCCCCGCCGTGGCGCTCACCGCCCAAAGCAGAGACACAACGACACCGTGCAGTAAAAACCCTTTGCGTTTCATGGCTTCCTTCCTTGAGATGAACTTCTCAACCCTCGTTCTGGTATTGGTCCCACCAATACTGCCTGATGCCTGCCGAAAAGCAAGCCCAGTGAATTGGAAACATTCTATCCAACTGCCGGATGCCTTGCAAGACCCATTTGCAACAGATTATTGGACCGGACAACCTAAGCTTCCTGCCCCAGCCTCCTCTACGTAACGCCCCGGCTTCGCTACGCTGAACTCCTATAATGCCCCATCGCCATGAACCCGCCCATCGATACAAACCCCACCACGCCCAAACGCATCACCCTCTCCACCATCCGACGCATGGCCCGCAGCGGCGAAAAGATCGCCATGCTCACCTGCTACGACGCCACCACCGCACGCTGGCTGGCACGGGCTGGCATCCCCGCCCTGCTCGTCGGCGATTCAGCCGCGCAGATGATCTTCGGCTACGAGAACACCACGCAGGTCAGTCTCTCCCAGATGCTCATGCTCACCGCTGCCGTCCGCCGCGGCGCGCCCGATTGCTTCATCATGGGCGACATGCCCTTCATGAGCTACCAGGCCGACGACGCCGAAGCCATTCACAACGCCGGCCGCTTCCTCTCCGATGCCAATGCTGACATCGTCAAACTCGAAGTCGGCCCGCCCTTCATCGACCTGATGCGCAAACTCACTCGCGCAGGTATCCCCACCTGCGCTCACATCGGCTGGCGCCCGCAACGCACGCAACAGGTCGGCGTCCCCGTCGTCGCCGGCCGCACCCCCGCAAGTGTTGATCAGTTAGTTGAGCTTGCACTGCAACTGGAAGATGCCGGCTGCGCCATGCTGCTGTTGGAACAGTCCACCGCTGAAACCGCCCAGCGCATCATCGAGCGCGTCCACATCCCCCTGATCGGCTGCGGTGCCGGCCCCGCCTGCCACGGCCACGTGCTCATCCTCCAGGACCTGCTCGGCCTCACCGACCACCACCCCAGCTTCGCCGAACCCATCACCGACGGCGCACAATGGCTCACCACCGCCGCCACCCAGTGGCTCAACATGGTCCGCACCGGCCAATACCTCAAAGACAACCACCCCTACCACATGCACCCGGCCGCCGAAACCCCCGCACCTTGAGCAGGCGAAGCGCGCGAGGGGAAATAGTCCACTCAATAATCACAACGCAGACCACATCGATCAGTCCGCTTGATCTTGGAGAGCATCACGCACTGGGATTACATCTCCACACTCCGGGCACGAGCCAGTGGAAGCGCGCAGGTCATAACCACATGATGCACACATGTTCTGGCGCGTGCGCCGCCTGCGCAACCAACGGATCAGCTGGATAACGATGGGTGTAGCAGCAAGCGCCATCAAATAAATATCAGCAACGATGAGCACGAACGATCCCGGTGGGTTGTCATACCCGGGCCCCCAAAAGATTCCATAACAACCATGATAAATGTAGAAAATCATGTCATGTGAATCATTGATATGAAAGATATTCCACCTAGATCTAGCAGATGTTTTCTCCGTTGATATGCCCCAGCCGTTGCCGGTTTTCAGCCCTTGCGGAGCTATCCATTCCACCACCGCGGCGCCACCCTCACTGCACAGTGTTAACCTGGCCCCACCTTCCCTTTCAATATAGAACTCGTCAACACGATGCGCGGATCGTAGCCAGAACAGCGTTAACACGATAAAGTTAAGCAGCGACATGCCCCACGCGATGCGCCAAAGCCATTTGCGCATAATGTTCACTCAGAGTTGATATCGATGATCATTGTAACGTGTCTCTAAGACTAAAGGCGACAGGAGGTCCAATAGGGTCTGCCTCGAGCCGCGTGCTGCACCGTAGTGGTTGAGTGCTTCACGCTGCCTGCTGAAATCCGAATTGTTATTGTTCAACACCCCGGTATTTTCGATAAGGAGGCAGTTTGAAATGTAATCGGTCTTGAAGCGAGCCGGCCCGTGTCGGGCCGGTCCCGGGCTGACACAGCCCGGCTCGCCAGCCATTCAAGCCCATTTCTGCGATTCGCCATCAAATCCCTATTGACGCCCCTGAGCATCGCTCCGATGATAGAGAGAGACCGGGTTCTGTCGAATAACTGTTAGGTGCCATGAGTAACGCTGAGCCTAAACCGTCGTGGCCACGATTTTTAAAACTTGCGCTTATCGTCTGGGTCCTTGGCTCAATCCTTGCCATTCTCAACCTGTTTCTGATGACTGTTCTGCGAGGCGAAGCTGTTTTCAACCCGACATCTGAATGGTCATCGCTCCTCATCGCATTGCCGTTGGCAGTCATCGGTGTGATGTCGTATTCCTGGTTGCCCGCACTGGTGATCACGGGCTTCTTATGGTGGCGGCTTGCACCGGACCACCAGCTGCCGCTGACCGGCAACCGACGACGCCAATGAATGGAGGCTCCATGTTCCTCATCCAAGCGATGCAACTCGTCATCTTGTTAGCACTCGTGGCCGTCGGCATCTGGACCTACAAGCGATTCCATCTGCCCAGCGCGATCTGGCTCGTGGCTTACCTGCTTTTGCCTTATATCCTTGGACTGCCGACAGCTCACCTTCTCGCTGCTGCGGTCGACGGTATGGCCAGCCGTGGAATTAGCTCCGCATCGTTTTTCCAAAGCATAGGAGCGGCAACCGGAATGCTCGGTGACCTGGCCACACTTTTGATCGTGTGGCTGATCCTTGGAGAAATCGTGGCTGCGTATCATAAAGCATCCCCCGATATTTCAGTCCCCCGCGTCCTGCTGATCCCCAAGCGACATCCGCACCTGGTCGGCATGGCCTTGATCTTGTGCGTCACCTTGCTGCCGATCATCTGTCTGTCGTGTTGGGTCGCGTACGCATAACCAAGCCGCCGGTGTCAACGAGGGCGTTCCTCAGCAGGTACCCGTCAACTGAGCGTATTCATTAGTCTGCGGAGGTTCCGATGGCTGCATTCGGTTCATTTGAAGAAGGCGAAGAAGACCGCATGCGGGACATGTTGGGGCCGGGGCAAGCCGACGCCAGCATTCGCCAGACGCTGCAGATGCTCTGGATGAGCCTGCCTCGCAGCAAAAAGAATCCCGATGACGTCGA
This sequence comes from Phycisphaeraceae bacterium, assembly GCA_020849625.1. Taxonomy (GTDB): domain Bacteria; phylum Planctomycetota; class Phycisphaerae; order Phycisphaerales; family Phycisphaeraceae; genus JADLFV01. The sequence goes on along the minus strand of JADLFV010000129.1, from coordinate 32,679 downwards.
GCGCGAGTTTCGCCGGCTTGTCGAACGAGCCCTCCGCGACATGCGCGAAGACTTCGACGCCTTCCGTGGCGATGCGGACTGACCGGCATTTACAGTTGACCAGTAACGCTCACGAGAGAGAATAGAATAAATGCCCCTGAAAGAACCGGATTTCACCACAAAAGAACACAGAGGACACAGAGACCAAACACTTGAAACCAGGCTTGTTTGGATTATTCTCTGCGTCCTCTGCGGTGAGTTCTGTTTCTGCTCTAAGCCGCGCTTCGAGCGCCGTGTCGCACTCGCAACTTGCATGTGCATGATCTCTCGCCTTCTGCCTGGAGTACCCCATGTCACGTGATCGGCAGAACGATAAATCCGTCGTCGTGTATCAAAGCAACGACCTGTTCGAAGTCGAAGCGATCGCACAACAACTGCGCGATCATGACATCCCCTGTCACGTGGCCGGCCAGCAGACCTCGGGCGCCTTTATGGGCTGGAACACGCTGGACGGCGTCACCATGATGAGCGTGATCGTCCTGGAATCCGACGCCGAAGCCGCCCACCAGATCGCACGCGATTGGCTGGATGCTCCTTCACCCGATCGTGATGGCCCGGGCAACTGAGGAGCCGCCACCCTTGATCGGCGATGCCTGTGAGATCACCCATACCCGCCATCCAATGCAAGCAACGTCTCGCGGAGATCGCGGAGAGGGCGGGTCTGACACCACCTGTCAATTCAGCCCCCGGTGAATACACCGGGGGCCGTCGCTGCGCCGGGCGTGAACACATCGGGGGGGCGCTGCGTCGAGGCAAAAGTAGACAAAAAGGTTCCAGGAACTATTTTTGAGAACATTGCTGTTTTTACGGCAAATTTGGTCATAATTGAAAAAAGGTGCCAGGAACCTTTTGTGTGCCCCATCGGCCTGGCGGTGATGACCGAACTTCCTCTGATCATCGTCAACGTGCAACGCGGCTGGTCTGACCGCCAAGCGGCAAACGCTCGACGAGGAAATCACCGATCTGGAGCGTCACGGCTCGAATCGGTTAGAACCCATGGCTCGCTTCCTGAAAGCCAGCAAACAAGCAAAAAAATTGGCTGCCGAGGGCACGGCAGCCGAACAACGTGACTTTTTCAAAAAAGTCGGTTCGAACCCTAAACTGGTTGCCCGTCAAGTGGTCTTCTCGCCCCGTGGCCCGTGGCAACACGTTGAATCTACGCTTCTAATTCCTGCACCCGCCTCCGACTTCGCGGAGGCGGGCGGCATTACCGAGAACACGTTCCCTTTTTCACAAAGCGGACAGGGCGGGATTGAGCGACTACTATATCGTCCACACCCTCGCATCGACGGTTTTTGACTCAAATCATAGCCAGGTCAGGGCTTACCGCTCGACGATTCGTGTCGCTTCGGATCAATGTGATCGGTATTGTGACTCCCAGATTAGGACAGTTTTAGGACCGCCAACATCTTAAAACAATCCTGTTTTGTGACATTGGTCTTGCCGTCAATTAACCTTAATCCCCTCCTGCAGATCACCAAAAGTATCGGGGTGTGTTACAGCATCTATTGCGTGTGACATTCGTCTCCCAGCATAAATGAGTAGTGAGCCTACACAGACACCAAAGCAAGCTACAAAAAGCACGCAGAGACGGTCATGTCCATTCTGGGAAATCAACGCCAAGAGCGCAATCAAAACGCCGATCCCCAACGCAAATCGACCCATAACAGCCAATTGTTGCGGATCATTGCCTACGCCTACTTCGCGGAGAAAATCCACCGGGCGATACATTTGCTCGAAAAATGCTTCAACCTTGGCACGGTAGGCTGTCGAAGCGTAACGCCAGAACGGCATGGTAACAAGGAATCCGGCTGTCCCAATGCTTACGTTCCAAAATACCATCCTAGTATATGACCAGCCAAGCATTACCCCGATACTAGAAGGCACTAATGCGCACGCAAATGAGAAGATAGCGGACCACCACGGTGCGCGTCTGATGAACACGGCAAACAACATGGGGATCGCCATCGGCGCACCTATAGCGGCACTGACAGTTTGCGTTTGTTCAAATACACCCAGGCCCTCTTGGCTGACGCAGTACAAGCTTATAAATATGATAATCAGTCCTAAGACGAGTGAGAAAGCTTGGCCTCGCCGCAATAACGCTTGGCCCTCAGCCGGTTTCGTACCCATCCATTTGCATATCATCGGATAGATGTCGCGAGTGAAAAGGGCGGCATTACGATTCAAGCCGGTGTCCATGGAACTCATTGTGGAAGCCATGATTGCCACAACCATGATTCCGATCAGTGATTTGGGTAGCAGCTGCATACAGACCACCGCGTAGGCCGATTCAGCTGGTTTGGCAAGGGGCATTGCCAGGATCTGGTTTTCATATAGCATACGGCCAACCATTGGTGGTATCAGCCATATGACAGCGCCACCGGCCATTAATGCAGCGCCTAGCCATGCCGCCTTGCGAGCTTCCCAGCCATCTTTAACAGCAAAATATCGTGCCGATGAATGAAGGGTGTTGTATCCAATGAGTCTCTCGATCAACATGGCGGCTGACCACAACAGAGTGTATCGGCCACCAAAACGGTCCGGACTACAAAACATAGCGAAATCTTCGGCTAATCCCGGTTCGGTAGTGCGGTCCAGAAACGCATTCCACCCACCTACAGCTTTTAGCGCGAGATATGCCATTAATAAAGTAATTGGTATGAGAATCAGTGCTTGCAAGAAGTCGGTGCTCATAACTGCCCAGCTTCCTCCGGTCACTGAGTAGAGTAGAACCACCAGACCAATTACAACCACGACCATGGTGATGGGCAAACCGAACACCGTAGAGATAAAGATACTGAGACCGTACAAAAAAAGGGCGGCATACATAACTCCCAGGAAAACACCAGTCCAGGCATAGAACTGCTGGGTCAGTCTTCCAAACCGGTCTTCGATGACATGTGCCCCTGTAATAGCCCGCATTTGACGAAACTTTGGTGCCAGCCAGATTGCATTAATGATAAAGCCAATAGATGCACTTATATATACAATGCTGATCGACCACCCACTCTCAAACGCTACCCCAGCGGCAGCTGAAAAGGTGAGGGCACTGAACGCAGACATAAATGTGCTGGCCCCCACCAGCCACCACGTACCCTTGCAGGCACTGCGAAAATAGTCGCTGATGTTACTGTTGAGTCGACGCATGATCAACCCAACCATCACCATCAGTAGCATGTAAATTGCAATAACGATGTAAACTGTAGTATCTGCCATTGATGTCCTACACCTAGACCAATTGCATTACAATTCAAATACATTTATTTTGTATATGTCTCCGGTGTCACACATACACTAACGTTCTCAAAGACAGCTATGTACCCCCCTTATGACAGTTCTCATGTCTTCGATCCGTCATAAAATACGACATAAGCATCCGTTAATATGTTGCAGACATGTCGGCGACATGCAAAAGTGATCAGCGCGCTCAACATTAAAACAATTGATTCTGGCTCAGGGATAGTCATCCCAGTTGCCGCCAGCCCATCCTCCAGTTTCATGTCAACATTTGTACCGTAGCCCCAATTGTCACCAATGATCTGGAGGTCCGCCAGGTTAACGTTGCCATCCCCGGTGAAATCTCCCTCCGTCCAGCTAGCTGTTGTCAACTGCCAGTGGTCACCGAGAATCTGTAGGTCGGCCAGATTCACCATCCCGTCGCCATTGGCATCACCCATGACTAAGGAGGCTTGACGGATCAGAAACTCATCAATGTCAAAGTTCATTGCCTCAGAGGAAAAGTTGTAAAGACCAACGGTAGTGATCTGTGAGATTTCTGTTTCCGTCAACTCTAACTCTGAAAACGAGACCTCGTAACGTCTCCATTCAGTACCACTCACGTGGATCATTGACCCGACAGGCGAATGTCCGGTCATCTCAGCCACCAATATCACATCGTAATCCCCATCCGTGCGGGCCAGAAACGTGAAGGCATCGCCCGCCGTGACCCCGGAATCCACCCAGTGAGCGGCTACCACACTTCGCTTGACATATTCCCCAATGTCCAGCGTGATTGTGGCCGCGATGGTTGACTGTGGCGCTTGCACGGGCAGGCGGTCCTTTTGGCCTACAATGTCGCCTGTGCCCATCCAGCGGCTCGAAATACCCGGTGAAGCCGTTGTGGGGTCAAATGCCAACTGTGAGGTCCAGTCCGTTGCTGGCAAGTCTGCTTGATCTATGGTCTCAAAACTATCAACGCCTGAGGCCAGATCACGCAATGCCCAGTAGTATGGTGTTCCTCTTGCATCGTTGCGGTCGTCAAGAATCTGTAGCGTCAGATTCCAGGGATTACTAAATTCCCCCACATGCCATGGGTAAAAAGCCAACATGTTTGACACGGCAGCATTTTGCAGCCCCTCGTAATCATATGCTAAATCATAGTCATACATGCCAGCCCCATAGAGCCGTCCCTCTGTACGAACTTTTGGGGTGTCCGGGTACCACTGGCCAGCTCGTTGCAGCCCTGCGGCACCCTGGTTACCAATAACATCACATGTTTCGGTCCAGAATTCGGCCAGGTTCACAGTACCGTTATTCGCCCATGTATATGCGGCGTAATTTGGATCCTGGTCGTTCCCCCCTATAGCAAGATATTGGGTAACGTCGGTAACATCCATGTGCTGTCGTACTCGCTGCACATTATCAATTAAGCCCACCCAACGAGCATCAAATATGGCCCGACCTGTAGGATTTGTTACGTACCATTGAGTCGACGACACAGCCTCTTTCGAAATTACGTAGCCGACAACAGCTGGATAATTCTTCGTCGCATCAATCAATCGATTGATATATGCTACATGCTCCGTTCTCACCTCTGGGACTGTAAGGTAGGATGATGGCGCTATGTATTCGTCCATGTTCTGAATCCAAGTAGGGATCTGCCAATTGCCATCGGTCCCATCATTAACATTTATATGGCTCGCAATGACTACAGACATGCTGTTCTGTTCAGCATATAGGAATACGGGAGCCATATTTCCGAGAAATACTGGATCAATAGTTCCAGGTTGATTTTCCCAATGACTCCATGGCATGCTAATCATCACTGTGTTAATCCGGTCCTCGTGGAACCGTTGAAAATCAGACAATGCTGTTTCTGGGTATGTATATTTTCCACGAACATACTGTATGCCAACTTGCGCCGCGTTTGTAGGAGGTGTATTCATGGCAAGGATGCACGCTACCAGGCAATAAGAGTGTCTAATTCTCATCAGTTGTAATACTCAATTATGTTGTGGCTTAGTGAGGGAAATCATTGGGTCACGATGCATTAATGCCGTGCTCTAGCAGGCCGCTAAAAAATGAACTGGAACACAATAAAATGCGTGGCTGATCACCGTATGTCTCCGCCGGATCGGCATTTGCAGCTTGTAATCGGGGATTGACATATTGGTGTTCGTTGATCCGTAAGGGTGATTATGACTTTTTTAGCGGCCTCCTAGCTGTTCGTGGTCGAAGTCGGGGCGATGCAGTGAAAAAACTAACGAGTGTTCCGAGTTGTTGCTGCCTCCCTTACAAGCGCCTTGACAGTAGAACGATGTACGTAAGACTCCGGTAAAACCCTTAAGGGCGATACGAATCCCGAAGCGTTCGAACGAAGATACATCGCACATACATACATTGACACAATACATTCTCGTTGTCAATGAAGATGTGTTGCGATTGGATGAATTATCGAATGCATGACGGCGAAAAATTCATAACCATCTGATATCACATATAATATAATATTTTTGGGGCCATGCCGCCTATTCAGGTCATAACGAGCTTGACAGATTATGCAGCTATCTGTATCATAATGTATCGATATTTTGGGTAAGCGATGTAAGGCTCGGTGGTTTTACTGGCATGGAGGGCGGCCCTTGAGGGGGTGCTTCTGCTTGATTGATCGCTTGATTGAAATGTGTTGGAGATAGGCATTTGCTGCATGCGTCGTTAGGTGAGGTTTGTGAGGCACTATATGAGAACTGTTGAGTGTGCCGGCCTACAGCATCATCTGGGCCATTGATTCTCACGTCGGACACGCTTTGCATACCCGGTCCTCGTGATGCAGGCCCTTCTAGAAAGGATTAATGAGATATGAAGGCTCACCGAAACGGCTTTACGTTGATTGAATTACTGGTCGTTATTTCCATTATAGCTCTGCTCATTTCGATTCTCTTGCCTGCGTTGAAAAAGGCGCGTGAATCCGGCAGGCAAATCACATGTGCTGCCTATGTACGGCAACTGCAGAATGGTGCGATGGCCTACGCGACGGATGAGAAGGACACATGGCCGTGGCAGCACGCCAGCAACAGTGGAAGGCCATATTTTAGTCAATGGGTTGTAACCCTTCCATTGACATACAACAAGAAGGTCCCCTCGTGGGGCCTACTGATTCACAAGTATATCGATGGCAATATTGGTTCTTATATCTGTCCTGAATTGGATCTCGATTGGGGCTGGACTATTGGTCTAAGCTATCCCCCTGATGACGATAATAAGTTCGCTTACGTAGCCAATGGAATAGTCACCCATTTTGGTGATTTAGGCATCTACAAACGTACCGATATCATCACTTTCAGTTGCAATTCAGTGGTGGACGGGGCTTCAGTCATACGTCCTCACTGGGGCAATAGCATTCAACCTTCTATGACGGAAGCTGGGTGGAGCGGGTGGATGCGGTTCAACTACCCCATAATGTTTAACGACAGACCCCACGAGGGCGGGAAGAATTATGCGAGAATGGACGGTAGCACTAACTATCGGAAGTGGCAGGACGTTACCAGCCGTCAATTTGGATTACTCATTGATGGTTTGGATGCCGAGGAATCATCGGTTGGTAATTACAATTCTCCGGCCAGATGGGGCACGATGAGCATCGATTAAAGCCGGCTTGGATAGTACGCCACAAAAGTCATCGCACAATTAATAATTGACAAGGCTCCCCGACCCGATCCAGGGCCTGATTCCGTAATCTGATGCATTTACGTGGGGCGGACATCGCGGGGGTGGCATGCATGCCGTGCAACCCGATCCTCAAGCCAGAGCCCGGTTGGAAAGGCAGTCTCGCTTATCAAACCGGCGTCAAGCTGTACAATAATGAACTGCTGCGATACTACAACGTACGCGAGAGCTGGAAATCCGGCATTGAGCGAATCGGGCTGTCCATTGGAACAAGGAAGGCACAATGAAGCTATCGTCACTTATTACACTCGAGGGTGGGTTTTATTTTCCTGATCTCGGAATCGGCGACACGTTCGAAGCTCGAGCGGCGTACTTGCGCGAACTTGGATGCGACATGATCGAGATCTGGGGACAGGGACTCGACGGAGCGGTACCACGCGTCAAAAAGGTCCTTAAAGAGACTGGACTGGAGATTAGCGCCGTCTGCTCGGGATTTCGCGGCAGCCTGCTGCATGCGGATAGAGAGAAGCGCGAAATGGCAATGAGCGACATGAATCGCCTGCTTACACTCGGAGCTGAACTCGGCGCGGTCGGTATGATCATGGTACCAATTTTTAAACATATGCCGCAGATAGCGGATTTGCTGCCCTACAAAAGCGCCCAACAATTACAAATGGAAGTGCTCTGCGACGCGCTCGCTTGTTTGAACGCGCATGCTGAGTCTGTCAACTGCAAGGTCCTAATCGAGCCCGTAAACCGTTACGAAACACACCTGATCAATCGTGTGGAGCAGGCCGTCGACGTCTGTCGAATAGTTGGCGGCAAGGGGCTCGGCGTAATCGCGGACACCTATCACATGAACATCGAAGAGAAGGACATAGGCGCGACTATACGTAGGTTCGGAGACTTTATAGAGCATGTTCACCTGGTTGATTCAAATCGGTTTCTCCCCGGACAAGGTCATACAGATTTTGCGCCGATCTTCGCAGCGCTCAAAGCGATTAACTACAAGAACTCGTACTCGTTTGAATGCTTCGTCGATGGCGAACAGGCCACAGCCATGAAGGACTGTGTCGACTTCATTAACAATCTTCGGAACTAAACGGAAGTAAGCCATGACCAAGATCGCAGTCATCGGCGTCGGCGGCGCCGGCGCCAACCATGCCAACACACTCAATGGTATCGAAGGCGTTACGCTCTCGATGGTGGTGGATCAGAACGAGTGCCTGGCTAAACAAGTCTCAGAACAATGTGGTGGCGTGAGATACGCCACCGATTTTCACGAAGCATTGCAGGATCCTGACATCATAGCGGTAACTGTCGCCACGCCGCCATCTATTCGGGAGCAGATCGTCATACCGGCGGCACGTGCCGGCAAGCATATTTTGTGCGAGAAACCTCTCGCCATCTCGCTAGAACAAGCCCTGCGTATGCAGGATGCATGCAAGAACGCCGGGGTGAAGTTAATGGTGAACTTTGGGGCTCGGAATCTGCCAATTTTTCGTAAGATCAAAGAAATGCTCGACAGTGGGAAATACGGTACGCCAGAGTGGATCTGGCTGAAGTACATGACTCCGGCTCGCGCCGGCATCTTTGTGCCACCGGATTGGTTCTGGATGAGGGAGACTGGCGGCGGATTCTTAGTTGAGAACGCTGGACACCTGCTTGACTTTGTCAACTCGATCATGCCACCGGCCATGGACGTGGTGGCGACGACGCACACGCTTGAGTTCTCGGAAGCCCGTGAGGGTATTTCCGTAACTCCAGATGTTGAAGATCTGGCACTGCTGACCATACGTCACGAAGGCGGTGCTGTGACCTCCATGGCTAACGGTTGCGTAGGTAACGGCGGATGGGGGGTGAATATGGATATCATGACTGAATCTCATGTCATCTCTATCCGCGACACGAAGAACCTACGTGTTGAGAAAGACGGGATCGTCATTGAAGCAGAGGAGTTTAAAGATCGTTGGAATCCGATTCCTTATGGGGTTCGACGTTTTGTGGACTTCGTGAATGGCCTTAACGATGCGGTGCCGAAGTTCGATGAAGCTATCGCAGTTCTTAGAATTGCCACCGGCGCGTATGAATCCGCCGCAGTTGGTCGAGTGGTCAGTATCAAATAAGGAACTGTCCTTGTTATTTCGTGTTGCTACTGAATAAAGCATTGCACAACAATTGTATGAAAGACCAAATCGACAACTATCATTACGACGTGGTCGTCATAGGCGGTGGCATGGCTGGTGTCTGTGCTGCCTTGGCATCAGCCCGGCAAGGGGCGAGAACCGGTCTACTGCAAGACCGGCCAGTCTTGGGCGGTAACTCCAGCGCCGAGATCGGCGTTAAGATCCAAGGAGCAGACGAACTGGGACACTACCGGTTCTCCCGCGAAACTGGCATCATTAATGAACTTTTTGAGCGCAACGTCAACTTCCCAAATCCGCTTCAATCGCCTTCAATCTGGAGTCTGGTGCTGTGGGAAGCATGCCGGGAGCAAGAGCGGCTGGACGTTTACCTCAATACACTCGTCCGGAATCCCACGGTCGAGAACGGACGGATTGTGCGTGTTGACTGCGAGCAGCCTACGACTGAACGCGCCTTCACCGTCTCCAGCACTATCTTCATCGATTGCTCCGGTGACGGACGCGTTGCCGCCGAAGCTGGCGCTCCGTTCATGATGGGGCGGGAGGCCAAGGACCAGTTCGGCGAAACCCTTGCCGAACCCGTTGCAGACGGCAAGCGGATGGGTTGCACGATCTACATGCGGGTCCGCGACATGGGCCAGCCCATCCCGTTCAAACCGCCGCCGTGGATTCACATCTTCAAGACCGACGACGATTTCCCCGGCGGCACACGTGATGCACCGCACAAGCTTCCGCCATTGCTCGGTACCGGCGGTGGCTACTGGTGGATCGAATATGGCGGCGAGTTGGAACCCTTCGCAGATGCTGAGACTGTCCGCGACGAACTTTATCGCTATGCGCTTGGCGTTTGGGATCATATCAAGAATCAGGGTGATCACGGCGCGGACAATCTCGTGCTCGAGCATGTGGGTTGGGTTCCGGGACGAAGGGACTCACGCCGTTTCATCGGCGACTACATCATGACCCAGGAGGATGCCGAAAGCTGCCGCGTCTTTCCTGACGCCGTTGCCTATGGCGGATGGCACATTGACTTGCACAATCCCAAGGGGGTCGCGGCGGCACCAGATCGCTACTGGAAGGGACACCTGCTTCGCGGTCGCCATACCATACCGTTCCGTTGTCTATACGCCAAGACCATCAACAACCTGATGTTCGCGGGCCGCAACATCAGCACGTCTCACGTCGCCATGGGCACGACGCGCGTGATGGCCACCTGCGCAGTCATGGGACAGGCCGTCGGCAGCGCCGCGGCCCTCTGCATCGAGAACCGTTGCACGCCGCGCCAAGTGGGCTCGAAGCACATCAGAAGCTTGCAGCAACGACTCTTAGCGCAGGATTGCTACATTCCAGGTGGCAAGCGCGACGTCGGCCTAGCCGCCGCCGCCATAGCAACTGCTTCCTCAGAAGCGACGCTTGTATTTCCCCCAAGGGAAAGCTGGTATGCCATCCCACAGAAGATCGCGCAAAGTTTTATCATCTCTGGCGACCAACTCGATTCCGTGCGCGTCCCACTACGAAATGAGACGAACCATCCAATCACGGTAACCCTCCATCTGCGAGAGGGCCTTCGCATCGATGACTTCAACAACCAAGAAAACCTGCTCTCCGTTGAGCAAGAGCTTTCGCCGGGCGAGCACGACATACTCTTCTCGCTCCCCAAGCGCACACTCACACCTGACACGGTCTATTGGGTTTGCCTGGAACCCGCGTCCGAAGGCGTTTCCTGCGGCTACAGCCAGCAAGAGCCGCCAGCCACACAGGCCGGCAAGTTTGAGCCTCAGATATTTGAGACTGATGCCTGGTTTATGCGCCGGATCCGTGGTGCCTTCGCCATCCGGCTTACCCCGCCCACGCACTGTTTCGGGCCTCGCGAAGTGCTCACCGGCGTTACGCGTCCCGAATCGCGCAGCAATGTCTGGATCAGCGAAGCCAGTCTGCCGCAATCACTGATCCTTACCTGGGACCAGCCCACTTCGGTTTCGGTCGTAGAGCTGGTCTTCGACAACAACCTTGACCTTACCCGTCTCGAATGGTGCAGTGGCGGTTCGCCCACGGAACTAGTGCGCGACTGTGCGGTCTACGCTCAAGTCTCTGGCCAACGCCGACGTCTGTTCGCGCTCGAAGACAACACGTGCCGAATCGTTCGGCGCACTTTCGAATCCGTTACCACTACCGCGATAACCGTTGAGGTCACCAAGACTTGGGGGAGCGACCAGGCACGAATTGTTGAGGTACGTGTCGACAGATGACCTCAAACAAAAGCCGACTTATGAAACCCAAAGAACGCGTGCTGGCTGCCTTCGCCCACAGTGAACCGGACCGAGTGCCTATCAATTACATCAACTACGAACGCCATGCGTCGAAGGTGCATCGCGAGCTCAAGGCGCACTACGGCATCCCGGTGGAGGTCACCGTCGAGAGCGAGTTAGCGCTGATGGACGCGCTTGGAGTCGATTTCCGCACTGTCGGCCCCAACTACATCGGACCGAATTTGTACGAGAGCCCTCCCGACTCGGACGTAAAGACCGATAACTGGGGCATACAGAAGCGATGGATCCAGAACGAGGCCGGCGGCTACTGGGAATATACAAGCTTTCCATTGCGCGACGCTGATGAATCAGCCATTGCGGTGTGGAAGATGCCTGATCCAGACGATTTCGACTACGACGTGATCTTGGAAAAGTGCAAGCGTGTTGCCGACTATGCCGTCTTCATCGGCGGTCCGCATATTGCCGACATCATCAACACCAACGGCATGCTGCGATCAATGGAGCAGGTCATGATGGACCTGGCATTGGATGAGCCGGCCGGACGGCTGCTAACCCAGCGCCGCGTAAAAATCCAGTTAGCCATCCTTGATCGCGCCCTGGACAAAGCCCAAGGGATGATCGATTTCCTCTGGATGGGCGAAGACTTGGGCACACAACATGCACCGTTGATCAGTCTGGATATGTATCGCGCCACCTTGAAGCCGTTTCACCAGCAGTACATCGACCTTGCGGCCAGTTACGACATCCCGGTAATGGTACATTCCTGCGGAAGTTGTAGTTGGGTGTACGACGAACTTATCGATATGGGCATTACCGCCGTTGATGCCGTGCAACCAGAGGCAAGGAACATGGAACCAGCCCGGCTGAAACGGGCCTTCGGCGATCGCCTGTCCTTCCACGGTTGCATCAGCACGGCCGGCCCGTTGGCGTACGGCACGGCGGACGATGTCGAACGTGTCTGCCGAGACACCCTCGACGTCATGAAACCCAGCGGCGGATACTGCTTCGCACCAACCCACTCGATCCAGGACAACTCACCGCTCGATAATGTCATTCGCATGTATGAAGTCGGGAGAGAATATGGAAGGTACTGAAAAAGACTATGTCAAATAGTACGACACCGTTGACTTACTACCGCAGAGCGATTTGCTTGAGCTGGGAGTATGCCTATTTTAATGGCATATCATAGGCGTTTCTTACCTCTGTGATTTCCGGCGACATACACGCCATGATAGAACCACAAGACAAACGACCGAACATTCTTCTTATACTGACTGACCAGATGCGGGCGGATGCGATTCATGCCATGGGCAACCCCCTCATCCGGACGCCCAATCTCGATCGGCTTATTCAAAGCGGTCGTGCATTTACATCCGCCTATTCGTCCTCGCCCGTCTGTGTGCCCGCACGCGCATCGATGCACTATGGACAATACCCCTCCAAGACAAAATGTCTGTCGAACAGCGACCCTATGCCGATGGACGGGCGGCCTTCCTATGTGCAATTATTGACGGATGCTGGATTTCGGACGCACGGCATCGGGAAATGCCACTTCACGCCTGACCGCGGTGCGCTGCGCGGATTCCAGACGCGGGAGACGCAAGAGGAGGTGCCGGCGTGTATCGAGGACGACGACTACCTGCAATGGCTGCAAGGCACGCCGTACGCACATGTTCGGGAGCCTCATGGTGTCTTCGGCGACATGATCTACTTGCCCCAACTGTCGCCACTGCCCGAGAGCCATCATCCTACGCAGTGGATTGGTGATCGGTCCATTGCCTTCATCGAGGAGCAAAGCAAACAGGCGAAGCCATGGTTTCTGTTCGCCAGTTTCGTCCATCCACACCCGCCCTACTCGCCTCCATATTCATGGATGCGATCGTACTGTAGCACGGACATGCCAGAGCCACACATGCCTCCGAACTATCTCCACGATCGGCCGGCAAAGGCACAGAGCGATTTGTATTACTACCACATGGAAGGAGAGGTAAATGTTCGGCTGTGGCAGCGAAACATAGCTCGATATTACGCTTGCGTCTCGTTCGTGGATCACCAAGTTGGACGAATTTGCGATTCATTGCAAGCATCTGGACAGATGGACAATACGTTGATTATCTTCACCTCCGACCATGGCGACATGCTGGGTGATTGGGGGTGCCTGGGGAAAGAGAACATGCTTGAAGCCTCGGCACGTGTCCCCCTGATCATCAGCAGCAAGGGCATAGTGCCGGAGGGCTCGGTGGATGATGGCCCAGTCAGCCTTGTGGATATTGCTCCAACAGTGCTCGGTGCCGCCGGTATTGACCATCACGCAGATCTAGATGGGGCTGACTTACGTAAACCGCGAAACCCTGACCGAGTTGTTTTTTCGCACGTCCTCCACCAACGTGACGCGCAGTACATGGCACTTAACAAGAATTGGAAGTACATCTTCAGCGCCCGTGATAATCGAGAGTATCTGTTTGATCGCATGAGTGACAGACAAGAGCACAATGATCTACTGGGTCAATCTGAAGTGGCGGAAGTCGTTGCGAACCTCAAAACCCGCCTGTTGGACAACCTGAGGACCAACAACCAAATTGATGTACTCAATGCCGAAGGGACCAATTGGCGATTATACATCGGTAACAAGCGTCCCATGCGCAGAAGGCCAGATACGCGCTAACGGAACACAATGAGGTCAGACCTGAAGCTATGCAACGAGCTCTGATGGCCTGGGGATAATGGGCTGCTCCATATCCCCCAACCAAGGAGATTCGGCATGCTTACGGTCGGCTTGGATGTTCACCAGCGTAGCTCTTCACTGTGCATTCTGGATACAAATGGCAAGGCCCCCACGGTCGGGTGCGTTGCCATACTGTCTCAAGACCAGTGGCAAGTGCTTATCCCCGAGGCCCATCCAGGCTACATCAGTTGGTCAGACTATCAACGGAACCAGCAACAACTGCATGCCTGCGCCCAGACACATGGGCACGACCGACGTCAGAGTCCACCGGGTCAGGGGCCGGCACTGCTACAGGGGCTGGTGATCTGCGGCCTTTGCGGCCAGCGGATGACGGTGCGCTATCATGCCCGACGAGGCCGTTTTGTCCCCGATTATGTGTGTCAACGCGACGGAATTGAGAACGGTCACCGGATCTGCCAGTGCGTACCCGGCGCCGCTATCGACGAGGCCATCGCCCAATTGCTGCTACAGTCCGTCGAACCGATGAACCTCCACCTGGTGTGGGCCGTGCAGCAAGAACTGCAAACGCGTCTGCAAGAGGCGGACCGGTTGCGGTGCCAGCAGGTCGAGCGGGCACGCTTCGAAGCCGATCTGGCCAAACGCCGATACATGCAAGTCGATCCCGACAATCGGCTGGTGGCCGATACGCTGGAAGCCGAATGGAATCAGTCGCTGCGGGCACTGGACGAGGCACAACAACAATACGAACGGCAACGGGAAGCGGACCGGCGGGTCCTCGATGAACAGGCCCAGCGGCGCATACTGGCCTTGGCTGACGACTTCCCCTCTGTCTGGCGCGATCCGCAAACACCCGACCGGGAACGCAAGCGGATGGTTCGCCTGTTGCTCGAAGACGTCACACTCGTCAAGACCGATCAGATCACCGTGCAGATCCGCTTTAAGGGCGGCGCGCAGCGCACCTTGTCGGTACCCGCACTGCGGGGAGCCTGGGAACTGAGAAAAACCAATCCTCAAGTCATCGCCCGGATTGACCAGTTACTCGATCATCACACCGACGGGCAAGTCGCCTGGCAATTGAACCAACAGGGGTTGCACGCCGGCCAGGGGGCGACCTACACCACGGGAATGGTGGCACGCGTTCGTCGCACCTACCACCTGCGTAGTCGCTATGAACGACTGCGAGAGAAAGGTATGCTGACCATGGAGGAAATGGCAGAGCAACTGCACGTCGCGACCGCCACGGTCAAACGCTGGCGACACGCCGGCTTGCTTCGGGCCTATGCTTATGATGACAAGAGCCAATGCCTTTACGAGCCGCCTGGTCACAACCAACCCGTCAAGAGCCAAGGGCGAAAACTATCCGAACGATGCCGGTTCCCGCAGATCGTCACGCACTCAACCCACGAGGTGCAACATGCAACATGATCCTTCTGCCACGGGGCGCCCGGCTCAATATACAACGTCTCGACGCCGGCGGCATTCAGGTACGCACGGATCGCCTGGGCGATGAACTCCGGCCCGTTGTCCGAGCGGATGTGACGCGGCACGCCGCGCGCCAAGAACAACTCACGCAACACGTCCAACACATCATCAGCCTTTATGCTCCGCTCAACCTCCAGCGCCAGCCCCTCGCGCGTGAACTCGTCCTCGATGATCAGCCACTTCAATGGCCGGCCTTGCTCATCGCGGTCGTGGATAAAGTCCCAGCACCACACGTCGTTGACCCCGGCAGCACGCCGGCGCACGATCCCGTTGGCGCTGATCCCCAACCGTCGCTTTTTACGCTGCATTTGCGGCACTTTGAACCCTTCCTGCTTCCACAGCCGATACACCCGCTTGCGGTTGATCCTGAATCCTTCACGCCTCAGCAACGCGTGAATCCGGCGATACCCGAACCGTGGCCAACGCCGCACCAACGCGTGCATCCGCTTCACGATCGCCGGCTCGTCATCCTTGACCTTCCGGGGACGACGCTGCGTGCTGCGCGGCTGGTTCAGCACCCGGCACAGACGACGCTCGCTGATCCGCTCCGGCTCCTCCCCCGGAAGTGCGCGACGCACGCGATCCAGCATCTGTCGCCGCCGCGCGGGGCTGATCAGTTTGGGCGGGCCGCCTCCTTCAGAATCATGTTGTCCAGCGACAGGTCCGCCACCAGATTCTTCAGCCGCGCGTTCTCCTGCTCCAACTCCTTGAGCCGCTTGACCTCGGTCGCCTTCATCCCCCCGTACTGGTTCCGCCAGCGGTGGAACGTCTGCTCGCTTACCTCCAACCGCTGCACACCTGCCCGATCGAGGCCCCGCCCGCCAGCATCGCGTCGGCCTCACGCAGCTTGGCGATGATCTGCTCGGGGCTGTGTCGTTTACGTCCGTGTCGTTCGCTCATCGAGAGTCTCCTGGGCCTCCCGGCCCGTTGCGACTCTCATACCACATGGCTTAAGTTTTGGGGAGCAGGTCACACCACTCCACGATGCCTTGTAAGCGCGCGGCCAGCCCAAACGCGGCGGGATGATCGACTCAATCGGTAACGTACGATTTCTTTCGCATCCATGAGCAAGCCGTTGTCAAGGGGAATTGCGGGGTGTATGCGGGGTTTTCCAAGCATCCATCCGGCATCTCCACTGCAGTGGAGCGCCATGCGATTGAATTCGGGCCGGCGCCAGTCACATTTACGGCATTCGCTGCCATGCGAAAGAACGGCTTGCTCATGGATGCGAAAGAATCTTGACACTACCCATCTTCGTCGAGCGATTGTGGCGAAGTGTGAAGTACGAGGAGGTGTACCTGAAGGACTACCAGACGCCGGCCGAAGCCAGGTCGGGGCTGGATTGGTATCTTGGGTTCTATAATGAGGACCGGCCGCACGGATCGCATGACGGCCGCACACCGGCGGAGGTGTACGGTATCCGGCCAGGGGAGCCGGCCGGGGCGGCGACACCGGCTGCAACTCCAGTCGTCCTACGGGCTCCTTGCGTTGCAGCCGGCAAGGATTCACCGCGATGAATCCACCTTAACTTCCCCGGTTGCGCGCCCAGCGCATGGGGAGCACCTCAGGCTATGTGTGTGTATCTTTAGTAAATGGTTGTAATTATTCTGTGAGCCCAATGGCAGCTACATCAGTTGACGAAATAACTGGTGGTAACGCTCTATTTGTTTCTGTGGCGACCCGCCAACAACAGGCCACCGAAGCCGATCAGAGTAAATAGTGTCGGCTCTGGCACAGCCCAATCGGCTACTCCTCCAATGCTCTCGGTTCCGATCTGATAGCCCCAGTTGTCAGCTAGAAGCTGAAGGTCCGCAAGTGTGACTGCGCCTTCACCCGTGAAGTCACCCTCGCCCCAGCTGGCGTTGGTGGACTGCCAGTTATCTCCCAAGATCTGCAGGTCGCCGAGATTGACCAGGCCGTCTCTGTTGGCGTCGCCACATTGTACCCGTAGAAAAGATAAGTTGATCACTTCATAGGGTGCAAAGTTGAGAACGAAGGAATCACCATTCATCGGCACCGCGCTGCCGTCGTATCGCGCCAAAGTCGATGGATAGACTGGAATATTTAAATTCATGGTCGCTTGGACCGCGACATCTGAATCGTTTATTGCGAGCAGATAGTACAAGTCGGTATCGTCGTCAAAATAAACACGACTCTTAATCCTGAAGTTGCCATCGTCCACTGCACCGGCTATTTCTCCAGCCATGACGGCATCACTGTAGGCATTAACCTCCTCGCTTAATGGCGTTGCGACCTCACTAATCCACTGATTACCGTCATACGGATAAGGTTCGCCAGGGTGAGCTGCGGTAGTCTTAAGCTTGCGCATGCTCCATAATGCAATCCCCGGGGTGTTGTGCGTCAATAATGCATAGTACGTCATGTATCGCAATTCATTACTGGTCGGGAGTCGCTTGGGCGGCATCGCGCCTGCCGCGTCCTGGCCAAAAGCCTGGATGATATTGATCATGGGTTTGTTAACCGAATGCAATGCAGCTATCGCGTTGCTCACAGACGATTTCCAGTTCACCGCAGTGCGCACACCACCAAAATATTCATCCTCAATATCAGTAAACAGCGATTCGCCAAGGTCCAGAGGGTAATAATCGAACATGCCGATGTCATAGGCGTTTTGCAACAGTGCCGGATTATTCTCCGACACGTCTTGGCTACAAAATGCCATATATACCGGCTTGTCCGACACACTCTTAATCGTATCATAAGCCATCTGCAGGTAGCCCGGCGCAAATCCGCGATAGGTCGGCTCGTCTGCAGTGTAATACCCAGCCACAGCTGGGTACTCCTCGAGCATTTGCACGATCCTCGTGATATCCGCAGACGTGAGTGGAGCGAGTGGATTTACATTGTTCGTGTGACCGCTCTGGCGTATGCCGACAACGACCTCCAAGCCATACTGCTGGGCTTGAGCCATGTAATTGGTGAAGTAGTGATGCGAACTATGGGCTGGTTCGTATAAGTCCCAACTGTACAGAAAAACCCTGGTCCCATCGGCTTGAGCGATCGGGGTGGGCGAATATGACCACGCTTCGTCATACCATGCAGCCGTCCATGTAGCCTGAGCTTGCAATTGCGCGGTAACAACCATTATCAGACCACAGAAGCACCAACGTGAAATCACTGCTGAATCCCGCAACTTTGCTACTGTAAACTTCATAGATCACAGGCTCTATTGTTGATGGTGTGTGTGACATCTCGTGGAGATGCGTACGCCATGCCGATGCGCTCGCTGGCGTTCTTCCAGCCATCGCGCCCGTTGTAATACAGCCGGTATTGCCCAGCGTGCTGGACGAGGTACACCTGGTAAACGAACTGGCACTTCCACCCTGTCCCTCCAGGCGGTGCAAAGAACGGATTACCCGGGCACGTGTACCATTTGTAGCCGTCCTCGGAAACCAACTGGTGCAGCGCCGAGTGGACCCGGCCCTGCTCGTCGCGATAAAGCCCGTTGTTGAACCCGACGTAGACCTGCGTGTCCGGGAAGTAGTGCACTTTCATCGCTGCAGCGCCGATGTGACGCCACGGATCGTGCGGCGATGGGCTCATCAGTGGCGTCGGCCGTTTACTGTACGGTCCGGTCAACGCGTCAGCAGTAGCGACACCGATGTGAATCGGCTCCTCGAAGCCCAAATCAGGAATAATCTGCACCCCGCCGCTATAATACATGCGGTATTCGCCGGTTGACGCCTTGACAATGCACGGATTCCGAACTGTCGGTTTCTTCTCAACGTCTTCCCAGTCGAGCGTCGGTTCGAGTATTAGATGCGCGTCGCTCCAGCTAAGCAGGTCACGGCTGGATCGACAGAGGATGCAAACGCGCATCGGATGGGCGACTTCCTGATAGAAGATGTGGTATACGCCGTCCTCGATGAAAATGAATGGCGAGAATCCGCCCCATTCGTGCATGTCCGCTTGCCGCCATGACACGCCATCGTCGGAATACCAGTGGATGATTAGATTCCGCCCGCCGCATGTAAACATGTGCCACGCGCCGTCAGACGATTCGATCGGGGTCACGATCGCGGGATCGGCAACGAGACCATTGAACGGCGGCTCGACCGTTGGGTTACCCGCATAATCTTCCCAATGCGCCCAAGGTAACCGCTCCGTCAACTCGGCGCTCGCGGCGCCTACCAGTCCGTCATTCAACATAGAGCACCTGAAAGTCTTGTATGGGAACAAAATGCCCGGCGGGTGCGTTAACGCTCACCGGGCGGAGGTTCGTTCGTGGAGACCAGTTCAGTCGCAGCGACGGCGTTTACCGACAAGGTACAGAGCCCCTACCACCTGCAGCCCGGCCGATGCCGGCTCGGGGATACTCAGCGGCGCCGAGCGATCGGACACCCCACTATAGATCTTGATCCAGGCGATGTCGATGGTGAAGTTGCGTGGGCTATTGATGACCAGCGAGTTGTTAGTCGCACCAGTGCCGGACTGGCCTACCGTCACTTCGCTGACCGCGTCGGTGTTCGCCCAGGTGTAGAGTGCGTAACCGCTCAACGTCGAGGAAGTGAACCGAAGGACGTTGGCCTGGCCCTCGAGCACCGAGAGAATGCCAGCCCCTCCGGACACTGTCGAGTTGAGAATCCCGCCACTGTCCGATAGAAGCCCGGCCAGACGCTTTTTTCCCGTGCCGCTACTGAGATAGTTGAACCCGCCGGTGAGCAGACCCGCAGCCGCTGTGGTGTCCCAACTCTCAATACCGATGTCGATCACTGTGTCGGTCATGCCGATGTCGACCGGCAGCATCAATTGGGCATGTGTTGAGTAGCTGGGGATAGTCATCCGTAGGGAGTCGGTGTTCAGGGTGTAGCTCGCGGTGCCGATCCACGATCCGATACCGTCCTTGCCGGCACCCGAGCCGTAGTCCTCGTCAAACACGAGCGTGCCACTGCCCGGGGCGTCATAATTCGTGCCCGCAGGCAACAAAATTGAGGCGTGGGTCACCCAGGGCATCGCTGACAACACTGACGCCACCATTAACAACTTCTTCACAAACATGTCACTATCTCCTTCCTTCAACAGATACATGATGGAACCGAAGTATTCATGACCATCATGAACACTTATAAAACAGGCACAGTTAGGCTGCACATCGGCGCGGCACAATTGGGACATACCCTCTCATACTGGGGATACACAAGCCGCACTCTTGCTCCTCTCATTCAAGTAACTGTTTCGCATAGGTAACAGCGTCCAGCAACTCGGGCAGCCCCGTCATGTCAAGCTCGGATAACGCACGCTGGTCAGTAGTGTCGAGTTCCAATTGTGCTGCTACCAGTAGGCTTCGCAATCGGTCCAATTGATACTCCGGAATACGGTTATTCGATAACCGAAATTCTAGCTCGCTGGTCTCAGCAGTAGCTGCCAGACCATTAAGTTCAATTCGTAATTCCACTAGCTTATCGAAAGGCATACGGGCAGGAGACCAGGCGTTTTGGGCATATGCGGCGTATCCCATTGACGCCGGGCGACGGTGAGCCCACGTAGTCAATGTAAAGCCATCGACAGCCATGCGTCGATGGATCGTCATCAGGTATTGTCCCCAACTGAATTGGTTGAGAGGATAGTGGCTCGCTGTGCCGATCACAGGGTGGCCCAAATCCAGGTACTTCTCAACGCTTTGGCGTATGCGCCATCGATCGGCCATGTCTTCGCGATAGTACCACGGCATCATGACCGCTCGAATGTCTAACTCAGAAGCCTGGACATCAATATCGGGCCATGTGGTATGGCCAACTTGGGTTTGATTTGCATCCAGCATGTCGCTGTAGTACATCAACTTGATATCAGGATTTATAGTCTTTGCAAATGCCAGTGTTCGGTTGACTTCGTCCTTGAACCGCTCGGCACGTGACAAGCCCACATCACCGCAACAGCGGCCTTGAGGGGACCACGGCTCCCACACTTCGTCCATAGCCAAGTTGATGTACTCAGGATCAATCATCTTGATCATGAGAGCTATGGCCCGCTCGACCTGTGCCCGCGTCGATGGAGAATACGGGCAATAACCAGGACCACCAGTCGCGACATCGTATGTCACGCGTATCATCTCGCCGGATGGGATAGCACCGTTTGGAAGCCTGCGAATCGCAAACGGCTTGTTGTCCTCCCGTATGTAAGGTCGGGTCCAGGGGTTTTTGACATGCAAATCAGCGGGGAAGTTCCAGTCAACCAAAAGTTGCCCGGGAATGATCTCATAATCTTCACCCTCGACCAGCAGGGTGCCATTCTCACTCCTCACGAGAATTGGCGTATTATCAGTAATAATCACATTGTTGTGTTGAAGCGAGCATGGTTTATCTCCAATAAGGACGACCGCTTCATCGCCAATGGTTTTAGTGTGACCCGCGAGGATGTCTTTCCAAAGGATTCCCTTGGAATGACCGTAGCATTGTAGATAAGGGATTACTTCAAGGTGGTATTGTCTAGCATACTCCACGATGCTCATGACTGATTCTGCAACCTTGGGATCGTCCATGGCAGCGAAGTCGTGCAAGCGAAGCATAATTGCATTGCAACGCATATTCGAGAAATCTTGAATAGTACCACGGAGTGTCATATCCCCACTGTATTTGTTGTTAAGGCCGGAGGGGGGTTCAGAATTGCTAACGTATAGACCTGCCCGATACCTAAACTCTGGGTAGTCGTAGATATCTACCTGCTGCAATGGTGATTTTGCCAGCAATTGTGTTAATGTGTTGATTCCGTAAAAGAGTCCCCGCGCGTCATCCGCTACGATATCAATGCGCTCAGGACGAATTGACAAAACGTAACCTTCAGCGGGCAATGAGTCTTCGACCAAATCGCGGATGTGATTTGGCAGTTGGTTGCTGTGCGAATCAGAGAGGACAATTTGGCCACCGATTGGATGAGCGTCGACCGCTTCAGCCAACTTGACCATCCCTACATCATCTGCCGAAAGTAACTCAGTCGACCGGCTGATCTTTGTGCTAACACCAGTCGCCGAAATTGGGCGGTCATTGACAAACCAGACTTGGACCGGCAATGGAACTACTGGCACCGTGCGATTGGCTTCTTGGTATCTCTCCAGCACTGAGTGTTCTGGTAGAGCATGATCGAGAAGGATAGGCCGATCGATTGCGCCTTTAAATCGATTTTCGAATACCCCTTCTCCGTTGAATGAGTATGCTCCAACCACTGACAAATCAGATTGGGGACTTGGCAGAGATTCAGGTGAGGCGGCTAAGTGATACACAGGTTTGCCGTTGATGTAAACCAGCATACCATGGGACACATCTGAGGTGATTGTTATCTGATACCACCGGCCGATCACAAACTCATATCCAAAATCATAAGTAACAACGCTTGGTTCGTCAGTTTGATTAAGAAATGAGAGTGAGACACGTGACGCGTCTGATAATGTTAGTAAAAAACGACGCCATGCATGTGAACTAAACACAGTTGAATCACCCGCAGGATCATCCACCCGCACCCATACCTCTAGCGTGAACGATTGGGGTAATGCCTGTGCAGGCTTGAGAATCACTGGTCCTTCAGAATTGTAGAAGTCCCACCCTTTGGCAAACCGCGCTGGAGCACGTAAGACTGGCCGATCCGGTAAAGCGACATAATTCTTCTCAAGATCCATAATTTCCGCATATGCAGAGGGGCCGCATGCGGCCAATAATACGATCACTATTGCTTGGCAGAGTTGCATCACATGCATGCCTCGTGCACAACGGCTGCTTGCAACGGCACCCCCAACATTCCATTGACGAACCCCGTTCTCACGGGCTGTCGACAACAGCAAGTGAGCTAAGACCGCCAGGATGAAGTGAAACCAAGTGAAGGGGGCTCTTTGCGTCATTGACCGGCAACCTCCATATCGAGACACAGAAATCGGCATCACACCGAATCGGTACGCGGGTAGTCTGCAACTGAATACAGACACTGCAGACGAATGCAAGATACGGGGGGGACAGATAATCGATATGTAATGATACATCTACGCTGTCACAGCGTCAATTGAAATAGTGTCGGTATAAGCAAAAAGACATGGCAACTGCGACACTATTTATAATTATATAAATAACAGTATATTGTGTATAATATTACCCGATATGGCATAATTTTGTCGCCCAGCCTCTACTTTAGGCGTTGCCGGTTGACAATGTATCGATTTTTGTATAAATTATACTGTACTATTACTGGCGCGGTGCGCATGCAGGTATTTTAGTGGCGTGGAGTGGCAGATCCATGGCGATTGCGACAGAGAGGTCACCGAAGTATGAACGCATTGCGTCGATGATCGAATCGACATTGGTTAGTACATCCAAGGGCTCCAAATTACCGCCAATTCGATCTTTGATGCAACGGTATAACGCTAGTCAAGCCACGATCGACCGTAGCCTTGCTGTATTGATCGAGCGAGGTTTGCTTGAGCGTATCCCTGACAGAGGGGTATTTGTGGCTGACAGTGTGGCCAACGCAGATCGCATTGCAATTGTGGAGCTTTGTTTCTTCTATGAAAAATCAGTGCTCACTCAGAACCATCTCTACAGCCAAATGATGTCGCGGATGATGACCGTAGCCGATTCCCGTAAGATCCGTCTACACGTATCAGCATATGACGAGATGGGGTGCGTCGATGCATTCCGAAAACTGATTGAACGCAGCAATCCAGACGCCATGGTCCTCATGTCTGTGACAAGAGTAAACTTTGAATTATTACTCAGATCCATGAACATCCCAGCTTTGTTGTTGTTGCCTAATGCCACGAACGGAGACTCGAACGAGATTGCAATCGATGATGCCGCCGCAGTCAGTGCTGTTGTTGATTATTTGAGTGAACTAGGCCACAAGAGAATTGCTTTACTTCACGGTCAAGGATTCCACGGTTTTTACCACCGTGCACAGGCTGCTCGTATTGATCAGTTTTATAAGTCGATGCGATCGCACGCATTCACTGTGCCATCACATTTCGTGGAATATGGCGGATTTACACCAGACGAGGGCTATGCTGCCGCCAACAAACTTCTTGAGGCTAGCCAGCGGCCCACGGCAATATTCTGCAATGATTACAATTTCTTGGGAGTCTACAAAGCTGCCACTGAACATGGTTTGCGAATCCCTCATGACCTTAGTGTGGTAGGATTGGACAACATGATGCCATCTCAAATGGCGGTGCCTCCACTTACAACCGTGGATATTCATTGGAAGCAAATCGTGGACTCAACGGTTTCAGCCATTGAAGAGTTGCTAAAAAATCACGAAATCAAGAACCTTAAGTCTCTAATATCAACGGAACTTGTTGTGCGCGAATCAACAGCCGCCGCACCCTGATAGTAGCTCTCGCCATTTGTACATAATCATCGTCATTGGTATGGACCCGTAAATGGGTATGAGCTTGTAGTACATTCTATCTGCATCTGAAAGGCTTATATGCACGGCATTATGATGGTTGTATGCTTTACATTGGCTTGTTTCCCCGCACTGTATGTCCGCGCTGCCGAATTGGTGAAGGATGGCCAGCCGACAGCGATCGTCATAGTCGATCGCAAAGCGAAAGCATGCGAATGGCGCGCCGCCGATGAATTGATTAAGCACATCGAAGCGATTTCTGGCGCGCGGTTGCCGATCATGAAGCTGGATTTGGCGAGTCCTCCGGATGTTTCGTCTCTTACCCGCAACGGTCATACCATTGTTGTGATCGGTCGCAACAGATTAAATCAAACGCTACATGATGAAATAGATGCGCTAGATGCGGACGCATATCTTATTGATGTCATGGATAACGTCGTGATGATTGCCGGTAATGATGGCTCATTCTACAACGACGATGCCCTTAAAGCCCCGGCCAGCGCCGGAACTCTCTATGGTGTATACCATGTCTTGGAACAACTCGGGGTACGTTGGTATTGGCCGCATGAAACACTGGGCACGGTAATTCCGAAACTATCCACCATTGCACTGGACCAGCAGCACGTCACCAACGCGCCCGCCTTCCCAATGCGGTTGACGGAAGGTATGGTAGACCCATGGTTTCGGAGGATCGGTTATGGGGGAGACCGCGATCCTTGGGCATCTCGTCATTCGTTCCGTGACTGGGGAAAGCGGTTTGCGGATTCGCATCCAGAGTACTTTATTCTAGACAATAACGGTCAAAGAAATGTTGAGCACATTGGTTTTCCACACCACGGTGTCATTGAACAAATGACTCAAGATGCACGTAATTTTTATGAGTCTAGCTTGCCAGACTCCAAGAAACGCTATTTCTTGGTGTTAGCCAACGATTATTTTATGACAATGTGTACTTGCGGTACATGTCAAGCACAGGTCACTAACGACAGAGAAGAGGCTGGCCTATTCTCAGACTACATTGGTAATGGTGTTGTACAGGTCGCTAAACATCTGGCCGACGAATACCCAGACAAACTCATCGTCTATGGGGCGTATGAACGGTATCTCCTACCACCGACACACATTGATGTACTCCCCGATAATATTGCAGTAATGCTTGCTTCCAAACGACGATCACGTCCAGTTATGGGCACGTTGACACCAGAAAAAGAATTATTAAAGCAATGGCAGGCAAAGAAGCCCAGAGAAATTTATATCTGGAGATATTACACCTTCGGCAATAAGGGATTTCCTTACCTGATGCCGCACTTGATTGCAGACAGCGTTCGAGAAATGCACCACGCTTCCACTACAGGAAAGTCGCCTATTCTCGGCGAGATGCATTTTCGAAGGGGGGATCCCAACACGATCTGGTGGTTTGCCCTTGATGACTATGTAACATCCAAAATGCTTTGGAATCCTGACGCTGATGTGGATGCGATCCTTGATGAGTATTATCAGCTTTTCTTTGGTCCAGCGGCTGAGCCGATGGCACAGTTCCATCAAATCCTCGAAGAACTCTATTTGACGCATTCAGAAATGAGCCTAATTCCGGAGCCCAAGGCCAGACAATTGGGTGAGTTGTTGCAGAAAGCCTTGCGAAAAGCAACACAGACGCCTTACCGTGATCGACTGACCTTTATCAACGAGCATTTCCGCGCTCTGACGAAAATTATCACAAAATACGACGAGCAGGCGAGGTCAAGCGCGTTTTACCCTCCCTCGGATGAGGATCTGATTCTACACTACACATTTGATCAGCATTCGAATATCCAAATAGAAGACCAATCCGGGCATGGTCACACGGCTCATGCAATCGACACCACTCTTGCTGACGGCATTTCCAATACATCACTGAGCTTCAATGGCCAGTCTTCTTGCATATTGCTTGACCAGCCCGTGAACCTAAAGGGGAACTACACATTAAGTGCTTGGATCAAACCGGACGCTGTTACCAGCCAGGAGATACTTTACGGTGAAAACCTTATCAGCTACCAACCGTATACAATTTATGGTTCATATGCTTACAATCCCAGGTGGGATCAAGTGTCGCTTTCACTTGCCAATGCTAAACTGACGCTACATGACACCAACGTGGGAACCGTCTTCTCAATCCCACTCGAGGTCAAAGCCGGCAAGTGGTACCATGTCGTCAGTACGGTCGACCACGTGAACAGTGAAATATGTCTTTACATGGACGGCAGGCCTGTCGGTATCGAAACTGTTCTAAATACCGATTCTGGTAATACCACCCCTCTCGTATATATCGGAGCAAGCGGTGAGCTGACTTCGCAAGCTTCAAGCGAGATCAGTGGCGTTCGCCGTATCTTCGGTGGATGCATTGATGAAGCCCGCGTCTATCGACGTGCCCTCAGCGCTTCAGAGGTACTCGGACTGTTTCAGGCAACCTCCAACATTCGTGAAGGGGAATAAGCAGGCCACACTGTAGCCATCCGTTACATTGAAAACTTTCTAAGTGTATCGCATCTATGAGTAAGCCGCTGTCAAGGGGAATTGAGGGGTGTTCGCGGAATCTTCCAAGCATCCATTCGGCATCTTCGTCTACGACGGAGCGCAGCTGGACGCTAACACAGGACCTTCCTGAATCCTTCGAATTTCCTGAATCATTCGTTTGGGGTGTAGCCACATCCAGCCATCAGATCGAGGGTGCCTGGCTTGAAGAAGGCAAAGGCCTCTCGATTTGGGACCAATTCAGCCATATACCAGGTAAGATTTATCACAACCAACATGCCGAAGTGGCGTGCGATTCTTATCACCGCCTCAAAGAAGACATTGCGGCCCTAAGATATCTGGGCGTAAAAGCCTATCGTTTTTCCATTGCGTGGCCTCGCATTCAGCCAGCGGGACGTGGTGATGTTAATTCGCTGGGTGTGGACTATTACAATCAGTTGATCGATATGCTGCTCGATGCTGGCATCCAACCGTGGATTACTCTATATCACTGGGATCTGCCACTTGCGCTGCAACTGGAACTTGACGGATGGTTAAGTCCACTAATGCCTATGATATTTGCCGACTACGCTAATATTTGCTTTAGACATTTTTCAGACCGGGTAACCCGTTGGATCACACTAAACGAACCGTGGTGTACCGCAGTGCTGGGCTATGGACTAGGTGTATTTGCTCCAGGCAGGGTGTCTAGGAATGAACCCTACATTGCGGCTCATCATCAGTTGCTCGCCCATGCTCTTGCGGTGACTGTCTATCGTGAGAAATACAATAATGGTCAGATCGGGATGGCCAACAACTGCGACTGGCGCGAACCGCGAACAGAAAACGACACCGACCGCTCTACGGCAGAACGGGCGTTATTATTTTTTCTTGGCTGGTTTGCAGATCCGTGTTATTTTGGAGATTACCCGGCCATCATACGCGATCGATTGGGCAATCGCCTTCCAACATTTACCCCAGAACAAGCAAGTCTGCTTAAGGGATCCTGTGACTTTTTCGGGCTGAATCACTACACCACTATGTATGCGGCTGAACCGCAGCATGGGCAGTCTTTGAATACCTACCCAACTGGAAACGGTGGTATGGCTGAGGATCAACGGGTCATGTTGAGCGATGATCCTTCCTGGACAAAAACAGCCATGAACTGGAACGTCGTTCCCTGGGGTTGTAGCAAGTTGCTTTACTGGATTGATCGTCGTTATGGCCATCCTCCGATCTACATTACTGAAAACGGCAGTGCCTGGCACGAGGACTCCCGAAACACTCAGATCAACGACAGTGAACGCATCAGCTATCTTCGAGATTATATAGGCGCGTGTGCAGAAGCGATCCATTCCGGTGTCGACCTGCGAGGATACTTTGCTTGGTCACTGATGGACAACTTCGAGTGGACACGGGGATATAATATGAAATATGGATTATTCCGTCTCGATCCACATACCTTGGAGCGCCAACCGAAATCCTCTGCCGATTTTTACGCGAAATTGATTCTGAATCTGTGACGAAGTGGTCATAATATCACGCGGCTAATCTGGCGGTGACGCGAACGCAGTGGGGGCGCAGTCGCTGCGACACGTGGGGCAAAGTGAACATTAATTCGGTTTGAATCACGGATTCCCAGCGTTCACTGGGCCCCCCATTGGTTAAAGTCCACGTGGTGTCACCAGGCAGGTTAAAATAGGCTCTTCGATCAGTGGCCAGTAACGTACCATAGATCGCTGTCATAATTTCAGCAAAGGTGGTTGTTTTACCTTGCCGGACAGATATTGATACCATTCGGCAACCACGCCAAAAGCTTCTTTTGGGCGTCGATACTCATCAAGCAGACCCTTGTTATTTAAACCCCGTGGTCGAGAAAGCTGAATTTTTGGCGATTCTGTGGTGCGAATGTCACAAAACTGCCAGATCGCTAGGCCGGTACAATCGTTGCGAACTAGAAATAAGTGTCTGATCACCTTGTCGAGTAAGTTACTCTGATATCTTTCGCTCCATCGTCCGTTATGCGAATCCCGCCAGCCAGGTATCGCACCGGCGCCGATCTCGGAAATAATAACCGGTAGTTTTCTTCCAGCGCGTTGCTCTGCGTTGGCAATAGCTCGATCCAATTCGGTCGGTATTTCTTCAATCTCACCGTCATACCATCCGGGATATACGTTAATCGCAATTACGTCAACCATAGGCAAAGCCAGGCAAGTACTTGGGTGGTTGCATGCGAACGTGACCGGGCGTGTAGGGTCTGAGCTCCGTAAGCGGTTCAGTACGAGCTCAATCGGAGTGCGGCACAACACATCATGACTGGCCACCTCGTTGAGTGCTCCCAACAAAATGACACTTGGGTGGTTATAGCACGCTGCCACAAGACTGTCAGCACAGTCTAGCTGAGCATTAAGATAGTGCTGATTGCTCAGTTGCTCACCATTTTGCTGCCATGAGGTAGTTTCTGCCCACACGTAGATTCCAAGTTTATCACACAACGTCAGGAATCTGGGATCTGGTGGATAGTGGCTCGTACGTACAAAGTTGCAACCCAATTGATCTAAACGATGTAAATCTTCAATTAACAGCGAATCTGTTTGCGTGTGCCCAAACTGGATCGAACTCTCATGGCGGTTTACACCAAGCAACTGCACCGGGCAACCATTTACCAACAATTGTTGATCAACAACAGCTACAGATCTGATGCCGAAACTTTCAATCAGTTCATCATCATCAACTGTGACCCTTGCAGCATGGATATTGGGTGAATCAGAAGACCACGTGCTAAGACCTGGTACATCAATTGACCGCTCGATGGTTGACAAGGTGCCACTTAACAATATCGATTCTTTGTGAACTGTATTACCATCAACCTCAATTTGTAATACGATTGGTTTGGACGATATCCCCACGACACTTACAGACACAGTGATAGTAGGGACGTGGATATTCTGTGTGTGGATTCTGACAGCATCAATCGATACTTCGGGGGCTTCTACAAGACATACGGAACGTGCAATGCCGCCATAGTGGTACCAGTCACAATTGTCGAGATGTAGCGGCGACCGTCGAGGATCGATTCGGTTGTCAACTAGAACTATAATTTCCCCGATACCACGCGCATCTTTGTCAAGAATAAAATTCTGTTGTACAAAACCTCCGCTGCAAGTGCCCGCGTGTTGCTTGTTGAAGTACACACTCCCCCAGTGATGAACAGAACCTAATTGGAGGACGCGCCGTCCGCAGGGGTGCAATCGTACCTTAGTGCGATAGGCTGCAATTCCTCTACAGCCCGCATAGCGGGGAGTGGCATCAAAACAACCAGGGACAGGCATCCATTCCTGGAAGGCAATTGATTCGAGTCTCACAGAATC
Organism: Phycisphaeraceae bacterium; assembly: GCA_020849625.1. Taxonomy (GTDB): domain Bacteria; phylum Planctomycetota; class Phycisphaerae; order Phycisphaerales; family Phycisphaeraceae; genus JADLFV01. Next base: position 1,967 of record JADLFV010000129.1, on the reverse strand, counting down.
CGGATCAATGTCTCCTAGATATGAAAAGGACCAAAACCCATCCATAGATTGGATTATTCGACTCATGATTGGTCACGTACTGTGGTTGTCAAGAGAATCCTCATCCCATCTGGCAGCAAAACGTTGTTCAGTAGGACGCGGGAGCGAGCGGGTCCAGCAATGTCACTTTCGGGTTGACAGTATAGCGATCACGGTTGTGAGTCCAAACTCAACGTCGCATTTCGTTTTGTATGGGTGGTGTACCAAGCAGGCGCCATCGTGGGGCCGATATGGTTTGGTCACTTCTTGTCATCATCGCGCATATCCTACATAGCTAAGTGTTGCGTAGCGGATGTGAATACCAACGCAAGGGCCCCGAATAATATGTATCAATACAACCATGGATTTTTCATCTGTGCTCGCCCAGAAAATACACGCAAATTCGTCCAACCCAAGTTGCAACGCGAGGCGCAAACAAATTGATATACTATTGTAAAATATGTATTTAAAAATATTTTGTGCCATCTCCACAAAACTTCGGTAAGGCGTTTGACCTCGGGTGGGTTGACACTACTGCAATTTAATGTATCATATTGTATCGTTATCCGTACACCGTGACAAGCTTGTTGATCAAGCGCATCGTCTACGACCATTTCTATGCGAGATCCGCAGAAAGGCAGGAATTGAGATGACCACAAGGAAAGTTGGCTCTCTTGGAGTGCTGTTGGTTGTGATGCCATGTTTGGCAATGGCCCAGTTGTTACCGAGCGGTGCCACTTACAACGCGCCAACATCTGGCACGCTAGTGTTTGATGAGGATTACGGCTCAGACGCGGGTAAGGATGGCATAGGCTCCTGGTTAGGCACAACGTCGTATACCATAAATCCAGATTCGTTTACAATTACTTTGGTTAATTACGACACGTATGCACAACTCTTTTTGCCCTTCGATCTTGGCCAGGTTCCCGCAGTGGTCGACATTGGTATTGAATATTGGCATACGATCGCTGGGCCCGATTTGCTTACGGGTGGATTCAACTTTCTGACGCAAACAACAGGTGTTAAGAAAGGTGCCGGGCTGAAAAATACTATCGCTGATGGTGGCACATTATACTCCATGAAATTTGGAAGTGGCACCGTATCCGTACCCCTTGATGAGATAAGTGTGATTCGATTTACTACCGAATCCGAAGGTGAGGCCACAAATGCATTCTACGCGTGGGGAAACGCAGATAGTATCAACGAACTCACGATTGGCAATTCGGGTAGTGGAGCCGCCAATAATTCTCTGGTAATCAATAGCCCGCGCGACTTCACCATTGATATCGCTTGGATCAAAATATACCAAGGTGTTACTGATCGTTCGGAACCATTAACGATCGCATCCACCACCCACCCCGGCGACGCCAACGGTGACGGTATGGTCAACCTGGCGGATCTGCAAATCCTCGGCGACAACTGGCAGTCCACTACCGCCACCTGGGCCGAAGCTGATTTCACTGGGGACAGCACTGTCAACCTGGCTGATCTGCAGATCATCGGCGACAATTGGGGCTACGGGACATCCCCTGACATTACACTTGACGAGGCCATCGAGTTGGCGGGCGTCACGATCCCAGAACCGACCGGCGTAGTGTTGCTTGGATTGAGTGGTGCTTTGTTGATAAACCGCCGAAAAGTCGCGGTGCACTAATCGGTTGATTCGTTAGTGTGGCGCGATATGTAGCCGTGGGTCCTGTGTTGTATCATACGGATTTTGGATCATACGGAGTCTTCATCGATGGCGGGCTACCCGCTTTGCTACAAGTCGGGTAGCTCGTCATTTGTGATAGTTCCGCGCGGGGATCCACCACACGCTTAATGAGGTGCTCCCCAAAAACTGGGCGCGTGGTTAAGGTGGATTCGTCGCCAGCAGATGGAGACGAATCATGGCAGGCAAGAGGCGTCGATTTTCGGCTCAGTTCAAGGCCAGGGTGGCGATCGAGGCG